>JAHJSU010000135.1 GCA_018829985.1 Elusimicrobiota bacterium
GATCTGGCGGGAACTTCAAGGCTTCAATATCCTCCGAACGTGCGCATCATAAGGGTGATGTGCTCAGGCATGGTGCATCCCAATCTTGTAACGGACTCGCTGACAAAAGGCGCCGACGGCGTGATAATCTGCGGGTGTCATATCGGGGACTGCCATTATATCGACGGAAACAAGGCGACCGAAAAAAGAGCCGAAGCGATCAAATTGTTGCTGGAGGATTTCGGACTGGAGGAGGAGAGATTCAGGCTTGAATGGATTTCCGCCTCCGAAGGACCGAAATTCGCGCAGGTAATGACGGAAATGGCGGAAACCATAAAAAAACTGCCGCCAAGTCCGTACAAAGTACAGTAAGGATAAAGGATAAGGGCTAAAGGATGAAGGAAAAAGAACCATGTCTGAGAATGTAAAGTTGTTTGACGGCAAAAAATTCATGTGGGACGGGAAGGTTCACGATACCCGGGAGCCGGCGCGGGAAGCCGAAAACACCTATAAAGAAAACGCCTTTGAAACGCGCCTTGTGAACGAAGACGGGAAGTATCTGGTCTATTCCAGGCGTGTGGCGGCCCAGCAAACCGCCGCACCGGGACAGTAGGGTATAAGGTAGCGGGTTTCCCATTATTGATTACAGAGGCAAAGTTTGGTAGAGTATTGGTAGTTGCTCAGGAAGATAGGCTGTTAGGTAAGAAGCAAGAAAGTGATTGAGCAAGAGAGTGATTGAGTAAGAGAGTGATTCTTCCTCGCTTACTTACTTTCCTGCTTAATCACCGTCCCCTAATTATCAAAGGAGGAAAACATGGCTGTAAAAGTTGCTGAAGAATGGTTGAATATATGCGGCGGCTGCGAGGTTAGCATACTTGATATCGGCGAACCGCTTCTGGATATATTGCCCGCGATTGAGTTCGTCCATATCCCCGTGCTTATGGATCATAAGTACCACGGGCAGACAGGCGAGGGGGATGCGCATAAAATTGAAATACCCGAGGCCGACGTGGGGATCGTCTCCGGCGGCGTCAGGAACGAGAAGGAAAAACTTGTGGCCTTGGAGATGAGAAAAAAGTGCAAGACCCTTATCTCGCTGGGCTCCTGCGCCTGCTACGGCGGCATTCCGGCCATGGCCAACATGTGGTCTTTGACCGACATGTGCGACAAGGTTTACAGGGATTCAAAGTCGACCGAGAAGGCCGATACGCCCAAGGAAAATCTTCCGCCGCTTTTGGATAAGGTATACGCGCTGGACGAAGTGGTCAAAGTTGACCTGGCTATTCCAGGCTGCGCGCCTCATCCTGACTGGATTAAAGAGGCGCTGGTATGTCTGCTTAACGGAAAGCCGTTTGTAATGTCTGAAAAAAGCGTGTGCGACGAATGCCCTGTCAAACGCGAAAAAAAGGCCGCCGGCGGAGAGATAAAGAGACCTTTGGAAGGCATGCAATTCAAGCAGGATGCGCCCTGGGAGGAGACCCGCTGTTTCATGGAGCAGGGGTATCTCTGCCTCGGCCCTGTGACCAAGGCGGGCTGCGTCGGACCCGCTACCGGAGACGGCGAAGTAAAGGTGCCGCGCTGCATAAAGGGCTACATGACATGCCGCGGGTGTTTCGGCCCGGTCAAGAAGGATTCAAATCCGCTGGTGGACATGATGGGCGCGGTTTCGTCAATCGGGCTTGATCCCAAACAAGTTATGGACAGGCGGGCAACTTTGAACAGGTATATCGGCGGCCACGGCTTGCTCAGGCCCCTTCCTGCAAAGCAGGTTCCGGTGAAGAAATAGAGTAAATAAGGGCTACTCAGCCACTAAGACACCAAGGCACAAAGAAAATTATGGAATACAAGCATCTTTCAGAGCGTGAAGAAGAAAATAAGAGGGGATCGAACGATTTATTGTCTGATTTCCTTACGTGTCTTTGTGACTTTGTGGCTAAGTGTTTACAAACATAAGGAGAGAAATATATGGGAAAGACACTTACTATAGCGCCTGTTACAAGGCTTGAAGGACACGCCAAGGTGACGATAAATCTTGACGATGCGGGCAATGTCGCGGACACCGCCGTCAACGTCGTCGAGCTGAGAGGCTTTGAGAAGTTCTGCCTCGGACGGCCCGCGGAAGAAATGCCGAGGATAGTCACCTCGATCTGCGGGGTATGCCCGTGGTCGCATCACCTGGCCGCCGCCAAGGCCTGCGACGCCGTTTTCGGCGTCACGCCGCCGCCGGCCGGAAGAAAACTAAGGGAATTATGCAACGCGATAGCCTATACCGAAGAGCATATCCTGCACTTTTTCTTTCTGGCAGGGGCTGATTTCGTGCTTGGCCCCGGCGCGGATTACAAAGTGAGAAACGTGATCGGCATAGCCCAGGCCGCTCCCGACGTGGCTAAAAGGGTGGTCAGGTGCAGGCACCTGGGCACGCAAATGCTGAACATCATCTCCGGCAAGTCCATCCATCCGGTGACCGCCGTTCCGGGAGGGTTTTCAAAACCCCTCACCGAAAAAGAGCGCGACCAGACGCTTAAAATGGCCGAGGAGATCCTTGAGTTCGCCAAGTGGTCCATTGCCTGGGCGAAGTCCGACATCTTCCCGAAGTATCTCGACGCCGTAAAGACCGTCGGGGTCATAAACACGGGATACATGGGCACAGTGGACGCGGACGGCGCCCTGGACCTTTATGACGGAAAGTTAAGGCTGATGAAGCCGGACGGGACCTTCACGGACTTTGCGGACAGCGACTACCTCAACTACATAGAGGAAAAGGTCCTGCCGTGGTCATACATGAAGTTCCCCTACGCGAAGTCCTGGGGAGAGGGCTTCTCAATGGACCTTGACGCCCCCAAAGGCATCTACCGCACAAACACCCTTGCCAGGATAAACGCCTGCGACAAGATAAGGACCCCGCTGGCCCAGGCTGAGCTTGAGGCATTCAGGAAAGCCTTCGGCAGGCCTTGCCATCTTACGCTTCTTTACAACTGGGCAAGGCTGATAGAGCTTCTCTACAACGCGGAGTACGCGGTGCAGCTGCTGAAAGATCCGGAGATCACAGGCAAAGAGACCCGTGTGACCGCCAAACCCAGAGCGGCAAGAGGCGTGGGCCATGTCGAGGCGCCGCGCGGCACGCTCATTCACGACTACGAGACCGACGCGGACGGAATGATCACAAACTGCAACCTGATTGTCGGCACCACGCACAACAACTCGGCAATAAACATGTCGGTCAAGCAGGCCGCAAAAGCGCTTATCAAGGGCGGAAACTACAACGAGCAGCTTTTAAACACCGTTGAGATGTCCATCCGCGCCTATGACCCGTGTTTTTCCTGCGCCACGCACAACCTGGACGGGAAGATCGCGGTCAAAATAGAGCTGAAGGGCCCTGACGGGAACCTTGTTGACACGATTGCCAACTAAGGCGTCGCCGTTTGGAATTGGAAAAAAAAGCCGTCCGCCTTAGGCGGACGGCTTTTTTCCTGAATTACAGACAACGTAAGTATTCAGTGAACCCGTGTATCTTTCGTGGGTTCCTGTTCACTGAATTGTGCTTCGCACCCGTCGCCCGGCATGTAGTTGCAGAGCTTGCTCTGCGTAAAAAGGCAAAGCAAGCTTTGCCACTACAAGGCTATGCCAGTGCCGTATCAAGAGCTATGCTCATCGAACGGCCAGGAGCAAATAATGGGTTCACCGAATATTTACCATACAACGGTAGTTGATGGCTGGTTTTGTTTCTTCACTTTATCAACTTATCAACATATCAACTTATCACAGTACAGGAGGTTTGATGGATCTTGATCCCGCCGCTGATCGGTATGAGTCGGAAGATATTAAGCATAAGCGGGTGCTGGTCATCGGCTGCGGCAACGTCCTTATCGGGGATGACGGATTCGGTCCGACGGTGATCAAGCATCTTTCCGAAAGGTCTTCTATTCCGGCCGACGTCGGCCTTGTGGACGCCGGAACCGGGATACGGACGCTCCTTTTCAATATTATCCTGTCGGAGTCCAAGCCTGAGAGGATCATTGTCGTGGACGCGATAGACGTCGGTAAAAAGCCGGGCGAGGTTTTTGAGGTGTCGCTTGAGAGTATTCCCGCGGTAAAATCGGACGATTTTTCCATGCACCAGCTCCCGACCTCGAACATGCTCCGGGAGCTTCGCGACGAATGCAAGGTGGCCGTCGAGGTCATCGCCGTGCAGGTCCAATCGCTCCCGGAAGAGGTAAGAGCGGGCCTTTCAGCCCCGGTGTCGGAAGCCGTCGCAAAAGTCCATGGTATAATCTGCCGAAAGCTCGATATCCCGGCCTAACCCGGAAATTGCAGTCGGAGCCGTTTTTTCCGCCTGAGGCGTCCGCTAATCCAGCGGACGTCCGCCTTAGGCGGACGGACCCGCCTGGTTGTATCGGCGCAAGGATACTTGAATAAAAATACCCGTGGCAATTTCCGGCATTGAACATGTAACACCGGGGGTTTTTGTATAATATCCGGGAAGCCGGGTCCGGGTTGGAAAAGCGCTTCAAGTTTCATAACAACGCCCCGTATCACCGGGCGCCGGGCTATAAGCCCGAAAATTGCGGTTGAAGCCGGTCCGCCCTGGGCGGACGCAGGTATCGGCGGTGTGCAATACCGCAAGGGCTCTACCAATGTTAGAGGCCAGGGAAGGAGTTCCTTACTTCCGCCTCTGGCCCTGGCCCCTGAGACTCTTATGTGCATTATCCCTGATTTCTCCGCAGTGTCGGTCTGGTGCGTCAGGCTGGCGTTCGCGTTCACGCTGCTGGCGCTCGCTTCGGGGCTTTTTTTCGTTTTCCGCCGGCTTGAAAAGATTTTTAAGACCGCGCTCTTTTTCCTGGCCGGCGCGGCGCTTTTCCAGGCAGCGGCCTTTCTCGCCCTGACATTTTTCTTCTGGCACGTTCCCGAGAACAGGTATCTCACCCCGCTTAACACCCCGCGCGGCATGGCGCTGGCGCTTGGCTTTTGCGTGAACGCGCTGCTGCTGGCGCTTGAAATGCGCAGGGGAACGGGCCTTACTTTCGTTTTTGTCCTGCCCTGGAGTCTGCTGACGCTGGCGCTCCCGCTTTTTTCCATGCCCCCCGGGCTGGAAGCGTTCTCCCTCCAGGCTAAAAGCGCGCTGTCCGCCGTGCATAACTCCCTCTTTATGGTTTCGTACGCCATGTTCATAAATGCGTTCGGGGCGAGCTCCTCCCTGCTGCTTTCAGACCGGGAGCTCCGGACCAGGATCCAGCACGAGGCGGCCTTCGCTCTGCCTTCCATCGGCGACATGGACAGGCTTATCTGGCGGCTGGTCTCCGTCGGCTTCCCGCTTTTTTTGGGAGGATTTATCATTGCCAGCGTACAGCTTTATATGAAATATTCCCGGCTGCCCGGTTCCGACGTGAAAGAGCTGGGGGCGCTCGCGACCCTGATAGTTTACGGCGTTTACCTGGTGCTGAGGAAATACGGCGATTGGCGCGGCACGAAGGCCGCCTGGGCCAACGTCGCCGGTTTTATTTTTATAGCAGCCACCCTGGTGCTGTCCAGCCGGGTGATCGCATATCACAAGTGGTAAGGGGCTAGAGATTAGGGGCTAGGGGTTAGGGAAGGAGTTCCTTATTCCCTAGCCCCTAGCCCCTAGCCCCTAGCCCCTAGCCCCTAGCCCCTAGCCCCTAGCCTCTAATTTATATGGAACTAGTCCTTGTAGGCATTTCTCACAAAACCTGTCCGGTTGAGACGCGGGAAGCTTTCAGCATAACCCCCGAGCGCCGGCGCCTGCTGCTCAGGGCCATGCTTTCCGGCGGCCTGGCGGCGGAAGAGCTGGTGTGGGTGTCCACCTGCAACCGCGTGGATCTTTATGCCGTCGGGGAAAAGCGCGATTGCGAGACGGCCCTGATAGGTTTCCTGAGCGACCCCGCCGCCTGCCTGCAAATCGGAGATTTGCCTTCGGCAAATAAGCAGGCGGGCGGGGCGGCCCCGTCGCTATACGACGGCAATCAGCCGGCGGCGGGCAAGGCTATGCCAGCGCCGTATCAGGCTCCGCCCGCCGGTGTTTGGCGGGGCCTATGGCCATCAAACGGCCATTTATACAGCAAGACCGGCAAAGAGGCCCTGGACCACCTCCTCAGCGTAGCCTGCGGGCTCGACTCCATGGTGGTGGGGGAAAATGAAATTTTGGGCCAGCTTAAGGATTCCTACTACGCCGCAAAAAGCGCCGGCACTACCGGGCGGCTGACCAACATGCTTTTCCAGCGCGCCATAGGGGTGGGCAAACACGTGCGCGCCAATACTAAAATAAGCCAGGGCGGCCGCTCCGTGGCTTTCGTGGCCGTACAGTATGCCGGCAGGATTTTCGGAGATTTGGCCAATGCCCGGGTGTTGCTGCTGGGCGCGGGCGAGCTGGCCGAAGCCGCCGCTTCGGTCTTCGCGGAAAAGAAGGCCGGGCTTACAGTGATCAACCGCACCCACGCCAGGGCTCAGGAACTGGCGGCTAAGTTCTCCGCGCAATGCCTCCCCTGGGAGAGTCTTGAGGAGGCGCTTGCCGTCGCTGATGTGGCGCTGGTCTCTACGGCTTCTCCCGAGCCCGTGATAACGAAGGACCTCATGAAGAAGATCATGGCCCTGCGTCACGGGAATCCCGTTTTCCTGGTGGATATTTCCGTCCCCCGCAACATCCAGCCCGAAGCCGGCGGCCTCTCCAACGTTTACCTTTACAACATAGACGACCTGGAGCGGATAGTCGCCGAAAACCTGGCCCAGCTTTCCGGCGAGATAAAGAAAGCGCGGGAGATAATAGACGCCAAGGGCGCGGAGATCTGGGACAGGTTCTCGCAGGACTCTTCGGTTGACCCGGCAGGTTTCACCGGTCCGCTGGTCATAGGCACCCGCGGTTCGCGGCTGGCGCGCGCGCAGACGGACATTGTCTGCGGGCTAATCCGGAACGAAGGTATTGCGATAGAGCAGAAGGTCATAAAGACCGGCGGGGATATATTCCTTGACGAGTCCGCAGAGAAACTCATCGCCGCGGACGGCAAGGGGCTTTTTATAAAGGAAATAGAGCGCGACCTGCTTGACGGCGGCATTAAGCTGGCCATGCATTCCCTTAAAGACCTTCCGGGCGAGCTGGCCGAGGGGCTGCTTATAGCGGCGCATTTAAAGCGCGAAGACCCCCGCGACGCAATTATTACACGGTCGAGCCTGAGGCTTTCCGCCGAAGGCGGACCCCCGCCAATACAACACGGCGGGCACAGCGCCGGGTTGTGTGGCGGGAAACTGGCGGACCTGCCGGCCGGCTCAAGGATCGCCACCGGCTCGCTCCGGCGGCGCTTTCAGATCGCAAAGCTGAAGCCGGACGCCGTTTTCGTCCCGATGCGCGGCAACATGGACACCAGGCTGGCCAAGCTCGAGCGGGGGGATTGCGATGCGCTGGTCGTGGCGGTTGCCGCGCTCAAACGCCTGGGCCTGGAAAAAAAGATCACGCAGATCTTCTCGGTGGACGAGGTCGTGCCGGCCCCGGGCCAGGGGGTGATAGTCGTAGAGGCTTGCACTTCGGACCTGCAGACGCTGCGGCTGGCCCGCCGGCTGGACCATCCGCGCACGCGGCTCTGCGCCGAATGCGAACGCATGTTCCTCGCGGCCCTGGGCGGCGGCTGCGCCACTCCGCTGGGCGCTTATGCGGACCTCACCGAAGAGGGTCTGCTGTTTAAGCTCTTCTGGTCGGACGCTGCCGGCGCAAAGCGGCTTAATTACGAAACTATTATAGATTGCTCCCGGATAAGCGAATCGATAACGGACCTGGCCGCCAGGCTGAAACAGCTTGTTTAGGGTCCGCTGAAAAAACCGGAGAAACACGCCGTTGAAAAACAAAATATTGAACGGTTATTATTATCTGGCGCCCTTGTGGTTTATAATTGAAAGCCTCTTCTGGCCGAACTTCAGGGCGGGGGTCGTACCGTGAGCCTGTCGCATAACTATTCCGCGGCCCTGCCGGGGATAATATATTCGTCCTTCCACGTTGTTTTCAGGATCGAAAAGCGATTAATGCGGCGATAGCCTGACCGGCGGGTCTGCTTCGCTTAACAATAGCTTCGCAGGACCACGTCCCTTCGAAGCTCCGGGCGAAAGCGCCGGAGCGAAGGAGGACGGGCCAGGGGTCAAGCGGCGGGAGTCGTCGAGGTTTTCTTTGACAGCCGGGAACAACTATGATACTATTTAAAAAAATGGAGAGTCCGCCCAATAAGACGCCGGGGGGGTGGACGAATAAGAGCCAGCGGCGCAACTCAGCGACAGAAACCGCCGTGTTAAGATTCCATGCGCGTTTTCTAATCACACACGAAGGGGGAATCAAATGAACAAGGTGTCAAAAGGGTTTTTCCTGGGTTCCATCGGCCTCGGCCTGGGAATTGCCGATGTGCTTATCTTTCTCGCTATTGCGCGGGCCAAAACGGAATCCCCGGCAGCGGGGCTTGGCCTTCTCGGTCTGTCGTGTATTCCGATGCTGTACGGCGCGATTTGCATGCTCATGCTCTGGTATAAGTCATGGGCGGTTATTCAGGACGGCCACGCGAGGACGACGCCCGGCAAGGCTGTCGGTTTTTTATTCATTCCTTTCTTCAACATCTACTGGGCTTTTCAGGCTGTCTGGGGTCTGTCGAAGGATTTTAACGCATACCTCCAGAGGAACTCCATCCCCGCCGCGAGACTTCCCGAAGGACTCTTTCTTGCCTTTTGTATTCTTTGCTTCACGACGTGGATTCCCGTCCTCGGGCTCGTGTTCCTCGTTGTGAACTACATCATCGGGTTGCTCATGGTGTCCGCCCTGTGCGATGGGATCAATGCGATCGCAGAGAAATCACAGCAGGCGCAGTGAGCCGGCCAAGAATCTTGCGGCGGCCCCTCGCGCCAGGGCCGCTGTGCGCTGTGGCTGGAGGAGACCGCTATGGTAGTGTACGCGTTCGACGTGGATGAGACACTGGAGGTCAGCAAAGGTCCTGTGAAGATGTTTGAGCTCGCCAGGCTGCGCGAGCAGGGCCATATCGTCGGCCTCTGTGGGAATTGGGCGATGGTGACGCTGCACTATCCGGACTGGCGCCGCATCTGTTCGTTCATTGGGCCATGCGGCATCCAGAAGCACGACTTTTTGCGCCAGCTGCGGCAGTACATTCCGGCGCATGACTACGTGATGGTCGGCAACATCCTCGGCATTTCCGGTGCGAGCGACGACCGTGGCGCCGCGGAGAGCGCAGGCTGGCGCTTCATCCAGGAAAGCGAGTTCGCCAAAGGAGCGCGATGAATGGTGTGCAGGGGGGGAAAGGTCAGATTCTTTTGATGTGGAGCCCGCCGGCGGGGAGCAGGGCCGGGTCCTGGATCCCGGCGTTTCATAAGAAAAGAGCGGCTTTCACCATTGGTAGAATATAGCTATGCGCAATAGCCACGTGCTGGCGTTCGTCTTTGTGATGTTCGTGTCGGCCCTGTTCATCGCGAACTACAAGAAGGCCGAGATCGGCAACTACCCGGCCGGAACGCTTTCCGCCGCCGTGTCAAAAACCGCACTCGCCTCCACACTCAAAATCAGTCCCTCCACCGCGCCCCGGCTGCCGCCCGCCGCCGTGCCCCGGCTGCCGCCCGCCGCCGAGCCCCCGCCCGCGCCCGTACCGGGCCCCGCGCTTTCCGGGCCGGCGGTTAACCAGCAGGCGTTCCAGGGCCCGGTCTGCGTGTATGTGCCTAACCCCTGGGAAATAGCGCTGGCCACCGAAGGCATGACCCCCTCCGAAGCCGAATCTTTCAGCAGGCTTTATGCTTACGCTAAATTATTCCTGGAAAATTTGTGCGCGCGTTATGTCCCGGCCGGGGCGCCGGTCCTTTTCGTCAAGAACGACGGGGTTGAATTATCCCAGGATTGCGATTACGGGTTCATTTTGTTCGACGGCGTAAAAGCTCCTTATATGGTCAGATCCATAGACAAGATCAAGCAGGAATATTACGCTTATTTCGAGGCCAACCCGCAGCCGACAGACGCCGCGAAACATCCGTAGGGGACGTTGCTGACTTTCTTACTTATTGGGAATCCAAGGCCTGGTGTCTGAAGAGGCCCGAGCTGCACGCCTTGTTCAGCTCCGAGATATCCGTACCGGTCGCTTTTAGATCCGCGCCCCTGTTTATCTTGTACATGACGGCTTCGGGGTCGGAAAGGTGGTCAAGCCCCAGCGCGTGGCCCAGCTCATGCGCAAGAAGACGCGTCAGCTGCATGCGGTTAGTAAATTCGTAGATGTCTATCTCCTGTATTCCCCATGAAATCCGGTAATAGCCCGCTTCAAAGCTGCCCAGGGATGCGCCCGCGCGGTTGTACTGCGCGACGTTTAAATTAAGCTGTACGATGAGCCGGTTAAGCACTGTCGCGAGCGCGTTAAGGGTGTCGATATGCGCGTTCACGGTATTCTCGCGCGACTTTATACCCGCGAACTCACGCGCCAGCGCCGCCTTCCTGGCTTGCAGCCGCCTGAATTCCGCATCCGATCCTCCCCGGTTCCAGCGCCGCACTCCGGTATTGACCGCGGCTTCGCGGCGCTTGTAGGCGGCCAATTGAGCCGCGTTCTTTGCCAGCTCGGAATCCACCTGCGCTAAGAGAGCATTGTACCGCGCCTTCAGGGCGTCGTAGGACGCCCGGCCCTGGTCGGTCCGGATGCCCATCGCCTTAAGCTTATCGGCCGAGGCCTGGCGGTTGTCGTAGATGAGGTTGACCGTAACGTCGCCGCCGCTTTGCTGATATTCAAAAAGATTCCTGTGCGACGGTTCCTCCCAGACCGCTTCGGCGTTTTTCAGGTCATCGGAAAGCGTATCTACCGGGATGCCGAAACGAGGGTCGATGCAGCCTATCGAATACGTAATAGGGGCTGCGCAGGGCGCCGCCTTCCTCTTCATCACGCGCACTATCGCGCGGATCCGCGCTTTATTCGGATATGCAGCGTACCACGCGCCCGCCATAACCGCGATGAGCAGTATCCCGCCGATAAACCTTAGCATTACTAAATTATACCTTTGTCAGGGGAGCCGGGGTTAGCCCCCAAAAGTGCGGGGCATAGTCCCTGACCCCACCACCCGCTTGCAAATCGGAGATTTGTCTGCGGCAAATAAGCAGGTGGTGGGGTGATACAGCGCCTGCGCAAGTATTGTATTATAGTCTTTAGCACGCGGATTCGGCAAAAGCCAGGACCGTCCCCCTTTTACTTTTGCCCTATCATCCTAAATAAGCGCAGTTATCAACCTGGAGGAAAAATGAAAATCGAAGTGAGAAAACCCACTGAAAACGAGAGAAAAGAGGCTTCATCATGGCCCATCTGGTCAAAAGAGGTCTCCTCTTTTCCATGGCGTTATGCTAAAAAAGAAACCTGCCTTATCCTTGACGGCGAAGTGACCGTTAAGGCGGGGAATGAAGAAGTTTCTTTTAAGAGCGGGGACTACGTGATTTTCCCGGAAGGCCTGGACTGCGCCTGGAACATACAAAAAGCCGTCAGAAAACACTATAAGTTCGGTTAAACATTTTTTAATTAACGCCCTCCGGGCGTCCGCCTCAGGCGGACAGGGACTTTTTCCGATTATGGATCCCCGCCCGCGGCATGCGTGGAAAATCGTCATCTGCCTGCCCGCCGGCGTGTTTCCCGCCGCCGCCCCTCCATTATATCCGGCACCCTGGAATAATATAGAATAGTAAGGACAACACTTTGGGTTAAGATAACTTATGTCCCAAAATTCGGCTATTGAGTGGACTGAAGCCACCTGGAACCCCGTAACCGGCTGCACAAAAACCAGCGAAGGCTGCCTGCATTGCTACGCCGAACGCCTGGCCCGCCGCCTGCGGGCAATGGGCCAGCCCAACTATAAAAACGGCTTCAGGCTTACAACCCACCCGAACTCCCTTGAAATCCCGCTCCGATGGAAAAAACCCCATCTCATCTTTGTAAATTCCATGAGCGACCTGTTCCACAAAGACGTGCCGGTAAAGTTCATCCTGGATATTTTCCGCGTCATGAATGAGTCGCCCCGGCACAGGTTCATGATCCTTACCAAACGCTCAGAGCGGCTTCTCTGCATGAGCCATAAACTCCCCTGGGCCGGCAACATTCTAATGGGCGTGACCGTGGAAAACGAAAAATATCTCTACCGGCTTGAACATCTAAAAAAAACCGGGGCAAAAACAAAGTTCGTCTGCCTTGAACCGTTGCTGGGGCCGCTGCCCCGGCTTAACCTTAAAGGAATAGGCTGGGTTATCGTCGGCGGAGAGTCGGGCCCCGGCGCCAGGCCCATAAAACCGGAATGGGTAACGGGAATCCGCGACATATGCCTTAACTCCAAGGTCCCCTTCTTCTTCAAACAGTGGGGCGGAACAAACAAGAAAAAAGCCGGCCGCACCCTGAACGGCCAAACCTACATCCAGAGACCGGAAGCGCTGTCCGCCGCCAGTCGGCCGCAGTATTAAAAATCCACAAGATGCCCAGTCGGGCCCGCCGCCGCCCCTCCATTATATCCGGCACCGCTCAGCTTTCTAGTCTAAAACCCCCAAAAACAGCCTTTTTCACCGCGACAATAGGCTGTCGCGTTGGTCTGCTATCATATTCACAGAGGAACTTGTTAAAGTAGTGTTGTAGTGTATAAAGAGGTAAAATCTAAAGGTGGGGTTTGTGTACAAACAGCCTTTATTTAAGACAAGCAATAAATGGAACCAGAAGAAAAAGCGCGACAGAACATTGATAAGCTGCTAAAAGCCGCCGGCTGGGAAATACAGGACCTCAACGATTTAAACCTTTCCGCCGCCCGGGGCGTAGCTATACGCGAATTCCCGCTTAAATCCGGCGAGGCCGACTACCTGCTTTTTGTGGATAAAATGGTAATGGGTGTGATTGAGGCCAAACCCGAAGGCACTCCCTTGGGCGGTACAGCCGAGCAGTCCCGGAAATATCTGTCCGGCATCCCGGATAATCTGCCCCGCATAAACGAGGTCCCGCCATTCGCCTACGAAAGCACCGGCGTAGAAACCCATTTTCGCGACATCCGGGACCCGGACTTCCGTTCACGAAAAACCTTCGCCTTCCATAAGCCCGAAACCCTCAAAGAGCTGGCCGAAAGCCGCGAAACCCTGCGCACCCGCCTTAAAACGCTGCCGCCCCTAATAACGGATAAGCTCTGGCCGGCCCAGATCGAAGCCATAACCAACCTTGAAAAGTCTCTGGCGCACGGCCATCCCCGCGCCTTAATACAAATGGCCACCGGCTCCGGCAAAACTTTTACAGCCATAAACTTTATTTACCGTCTTATAAAACATGCCGGCGCGCGGCGCGTCCTTTTTCTTGTGGACCGCAGCAACCTTGGCCGCCAGACCTTTAAAGAATTTTCCAATTTTGCCGCACCGGACGACGGTCGCCTTTTTACCAGCCTTTACAATGTGCAGCATCTCCGGTCCAACAAAATAGACCCGGTGGCCAAAGTAACCATAACCACCATACAGCGGCTCTTCTCAATGCTTAAAGGCGACGCTGAGTTCGACGAAAACCTTGAGGAAGAATCCCTGCTTGAGCACGGCCTCACCGGCCAGCCTGCTGAAATAGGCTACAACCCCAATATCCCGCTGGAAACTTTCGACTTCATAGTCACCGATGAATGCCACCGTTCAATATACAACCTCTGGCGGCAGGTCCTTGAATATTACGACTCTTTTCTGATAGGCCTCACCGCCACTCCTTCAAAGCAGACTTTAGGCTTCTTCAGTCAGAATCTGGTAATGGAATACTCGCACGAAAGAGCCGTGGCCGACGGCGTTAATGTGGGCTACGACGTTTACCGCATAAAAACCGAGGTGGGAGAGCAAGGTTCCAGAGTTGAAAAAGGATTTTATATTGACAAGCGCAACCGACAGACCCGCAAGGTGCGCTGGTCCAAGCTGGACGATGACCTTACCTATGATCCCGCCCAGCTTGACCGCAGCGTTGTGTCCCCATCGCAGATACGCACGGTAATCAGGGCTTTCAAAGAAACCGTCCTGACCGAAATGTTCCCCGGCCGCACTGAGGTGCCCAAGACGCTCTTTTTTGCCAAGGATGATTCCCATGCCGAGGATATAGTTGAAATCCTGCGGGACGAATTCGGCAAGGGCAACGATTTCTGTAAAAAGATAACATACAAGACCACCGGCGAAAAGCCTGAAGACCTTATAGCCTCTTTCCGCAATTCCTACAACCCCAGAATTGCCGTAACCGTGGACATGATCTCCACCGGCACCGACATAAAACCCATAGAGTGCGTGGTGTTCATGCGGGATGTTAAATCCCGGGTGCTTTTTGAGCAGATGAAAGGCCGCGGCACCCGGACCATTAATATTGACGATCTGCGCGGCGTTACGCCGGACGCCCCTGTTAAATCCCGGTTTATTATTGTGGACGCCATAGGAATCTGTGAAAGCGACAAGACCGATTCCCGCCCGCTTGAACGCCAGCCCAAGGTATCTTTTGAGAAGCTTCTTTTAAATATAGCCATAGGCAACCATACCAAGGACAATTTAAGTTCGCTCGCGGGCCGCCTGGCGCGGCTGGACCGGGAGCTTAACCCTGCCGACCGCAAAGAAATAGAAAAAATCGGCGCTAAACCGCTGAAGACGGTAATTAACGAGCTATTGGATGCCATTGACCCGGATAAAATTGCTGAAAAAATCCTTACTGATTTCAAAACAGACGTGCCTGATAAGGAACAGCTTGCCACAGCCCGCAAAGCCTTAATGGAAACCTCCTGCCATATATTTGAAAATCCAAAATTCCGCGAAACCGTTATCCGCATTAAAAAGCAGAACGAACAGATAATAGACACTATCACCGTGGACCGGGTTGTTTCAGCCGGTTTTGACGAGGCCGCCAAGGAAAAGGCTAAAACCGTGGTGAACACTTTTAAGCAGTTTATTGAAGACAATAAAAACGAACTGACCGCCCTGCAAATAATTTACAGCAAAGCTTATGCCAAGCGCCATCTCACCTACCAAGAGATAAAAGACCTGGCCGAGGCTATTAAGCGCCCGCCTTACGGTCTTTCGCAGGAAATGGTTTGGCACGCTTACGAGCAGCTTGAACAATCCAGGGTAAAAAAAGCCGGGCCGCAGAAATTGCTTACGGATATTATCTCCCTCGTGCGTTTCACTTTGGGGCAGGAAGCGGAGCTTGAGCCTTTTGAACTAAGCGTGGAGGAAAAGTTCACCTCCTGGCTTGCCGAAAGCGCCAAGGCCGGCGTAAGGTTCACCCCGCCGCAAATAGAATGGCTGGCCCTGATAAAGTCCCACATAGCCGCCTCCGGCAGGATGGCCGTGGAAGATTTTGAGCTTTCGCCCTTCTACGAAAAAGGCGGCGCCGTAAAATTCTATGGTTTATTCGGGGATAAGGCGCAAAATGTGTTAGAACAATTAAACACAAGATTAATTGACTGATTCTTGGCTATAATAAATCGTACCCATTCCCAAGGAGCAAATCATGATAACAAAAATTACCATCACAAATTTTAAAAAATTAACCGCTGAATTGGATTTGAGTTCTTCGGTAATCTTTGTAGGGCCGAACAATTCCGGGAAAACCTCCGCTTTGCAGGCAATAGCGCTGTGGAATTTGGCGCTTAGGAAGTGGGCCGAAATAAGCGCGGAGCGAACAAAAGGAATAACCATAAACAGAAAAGATTTGCTGGCAGCGCCTGTGCCCTCCGCCGCGCAGTTGTGGAAAGATTTGCGCGTCAGGACTACGGAAAAAGTGGGGGAAAAACAGAAGCAGAAAAACATTTACATTGATATAATAGCTGAAGGTTTCACAGAAGGCAAAGCGTGGAAAATCGGATTTGCCTTTTCCTATTATAACTCGGAATCCTTGTACTGTCGGATTCTTGAGGATGCCGCTCATAACCCCGCCGTTTTTTCAAAATTAGCCTTGACCGAAAGCGTGGGATTATTGCCGCCGATGTCCGGCTTATCATCAGAGGAAGACAAGCTCACTTCAGGTTCCATTCAGGGAAAAATCGGGGAGGGCAAAACCGCTGAGGTTCTGCGTAATTTATGCCTGATGGTTTACGAAAGCGGGAAATGGGACAAGCTTGCGGGAATTATGGAAAAACTGTTTAGAGTTAAAATAAATGAACCGATTTTCATGTCCAGCGGGAAAATATCCATGACCTACCGGGAAGGGAGAAACGAATTTGATTTATCAAATTCCGGACGGGGATTTCAACAGATTTTACTGCTTTTTGCCTATATATATTCGGGGGACAATAAAATCCTTTTAATTGACGAGCCGGATGCCCATCTGGAAATTATCCGTCAGAAAAACATTTTTAATATTCTTTCCGAAACAGTCAAGAAAGAACACTCGCAATTGATTATTGCTACTCATTCTGAAGCTATACTGCAAGAGGCGTGGCAGAAAGACAAGGTTATCGCTTTTATCGGAAAGCCGCATATTGCCAACATAAACAGGCGGAGCCAGATTGCGCAAGCGTTAACAGACATAGGTTATGACCAATATTTACTGGCGGAAGAAAGAAAATGGGTTTTATATCTGGAAGGATCCACGGATTTGGCTGTTTTAAAAGCATTTGCCACCGTCCTGCGGCACCCCGCAGCCGGATATCTTGAAAATCCTTTTGTGAAATATTGCGGGAATATTCCCGGAGAGGCAAGAAAACATTTTAATGCTTTAAAAGAGGCTGTGTCGGGACTGGTCGGTGTGGCAATTTTTGATAATCTTTCCGTCAAGTTACAAAGTGAAAAAGGATTGGAAGAACTCATGTGGACAAGACGGGAAATAGAAAATTATCTGCCAATCCCGCAGGTCCTTGAGAGATATGCCTCACAAGATTATGATTTATTCAGTCAATCAAAAGTTACAATCCTTGATGAATTGGTCGGGGATTATATGCCGCCCAGAGCGCGCAAAGATTCACAAAGTGATTGGTGGTCGCGCACAAAAATGAGCGATGATTTTCTGGACAAGATTTTTGTTGAATATTTCCAAAAATTGAAAGCGCCAGTTACGATGGATAAAGGCAATTATTATCAACTGGCCGAGTTGGCCAAACCGGAAGAGTTGGATAATGAAATTAAAGACAAGCTGGATAAAATTTTAGAGGTTGCAAAATCCGCAAATTAAGCTGCATTAAATGAATAATTTGCCAAAAAACTGGGCTAACCCTAAAGTGGGAGATGTAATCAACAAAATCCCCATTTCAAACATAAAACTTAAGCAGAGAGAATATTTGGAATTGGGAAAACTGCCAGTAATTGATCAGGGACAAGAACTGGTTGGCGGATATACGGATAACGAGACCTTAAAAATTCCCTGCAAGTTGCCTGTGATTGTGTTTGGAGACCACACAAAGATTTTTAAATATATAAATTTTGAATTTGTTGCCGGGGCGGATGGTATCAAAATATTAAAGCCAACAGAGGTTTTTGATCCGCAACTATTTTTTTATTTTTTGAAAGTAATTCCACTGCCGAATAAGGGCTACGCACGCCATTTTCAGTTTCTAGAAAAATCTGAAATTCCGTTGCCACCTCTCCCCGAACAGAAGCGGATTGTGGGGAAGATTGAGGAATTGTTTACGGATTTGGATGCCGGAGTGGAGGCATTGAAAAAATCCAAAGCCCTGATAAAAAAATACCGCCAATCCGTCCTAAAAGCCGCCTTCGAAGGCAAACTAACCGAATCCTGGCGGAACAAGAACAGGCGCACAGTAGAACCCAGTAGCGCTTTATTAGAAGAAATCAGGATTTCACATAAAGAAAATGCGAAAAAGAATAAAACCTACGGGATTGATTTTGCCGGGTTTTCAGAACTGCCCAAAGGCTGGGAATGGGCAATGGTTGCTGATGTTTCAGATGTTATACATTATGGCTATACTGCCAGTTCAACCTCGGAGCCTGTTGGCCCCAAATTACTGAGGATTACGGATATTCAGGACAATTCTGTGAATTGGGCATCTGTCCCATTTTGCCAGATTGATAATGAGAAAAAATTTAAATTTTTACTGAAAGAGGGAGATTTGGTTTTTGCACGCACGGGCGCAACAGTCGGAAAAAGTTTTTTACTTAAAGGGAAGTTTCCAGAAACTGTCTTTGCGTCGTATCTTATTAGAGTTATTCTTTCGAAATGGATAAACAAGGTTTACGTCTATAATTATTTCCAGTCTAATGAGTATTGGCTACAGATAAAAAAGGGTCAGATGGGAATTGGTCAACCTAATGTTAACGCTCAGGTCTTATCAAAAATAGTGTTCCCTTTGCCTCCAGCAATGGAGCAACAAAAGATAATTGAAGAAATAGAAGACCGCTTTTCTATTGCTGATGCTACTGAGAAAATTGTGGACGATGGCCTCAAGCAGGCCGAGCGCCTGCGTCAGAGTATCCTAAAAAAAGCCTTTGAAGGCCGCCTGGTCCCCCAGGACCTCAAAGACGAGCCCGCCCAAAAACTCCTGGACCACATAAAAGCCCAGAAAGCGCAGGCCGCCCCGGAGAAAAAGCGAGTCCGCCGGGCAGTATAAAACGATCATCTTGTTGAGGTCAACAAAATGATCAGCATGACAGACTTATGAAAGACTTTATCGAAAATAACATTGACAAGGTGCAAATTTATATCAATAATATATCCATACACCCCCTAAGGCTTCGGTCTTAGGGTGCGAGGCCACCTTCCGGTGGCCTCCGCTATTTTAGGGGTAGGACAGGCAAAAGGAAACTAACATGAGCAATGAAGCCTCTTCTATAGTGCAGCGCCTTTGGAATTACTGCAATGTGCTGCGCGACGACGGCGTAAGTTACGGTGACTATGTTGAACAGCTCACTTACCTGCTGTTCCTCAAAATGGATGCCGAAAACGCCCAACTGCCCGCCGCGCTGCGTAAAACCTCTCTTATCCCAAAAGACTTCAACTGGTCCACCCTGGTGGCGAAAGACGGAGACGCCCTTGAAATCCAGTACCGCCATACCCTGGAAAACCTGGCCAAACAAAAAGGCATGCTGGGTGTGATCTTCCGCAAAGCCCAGAATAAGATTCAGGACCCCGCCAAGCTGAAACGCCTTATAATGTTAATTAACGACGAAACCTGGATCGGCCTTGATATAGATATAAAAGGCGAAATTTATGAGGGCCTCCTGCAGAAAAACGCCGAAGACACCAAAAGCGGCGCCGGCCAGTATTTCACGCCCCGCGCCCTTATACAGACCATGGTGCAGGTTATTCGCCCCGAGCCCAAGCAGACCATCTGCGACCCGGCCAGCGGCACCGGCGGCTTCTTCCTTGCCGCGCACGACTATATTTCAAAAAACCATAAACTAAACAAAGAGCAGAAAGAATTTTTAAAATATGAAACCTTTAAGGGCTGGGAAATAGTGGATAATACCGCCCGTCTCTGTGTTATGAACCTCTACCTGCACGGCGTAGGCGGCGCTGATAGCCCCGTTGTTGTAAACGACGCCCTTGTTTCCGACCCCGGCGACAGGTTTGACCTTGTTTTAACCAACCCGCCTTTCGGCAAGAAAAGCAGTGTAACCATAGTTAACGACGAAGGCAAAGCCGATAAAGAATCCCTTATATACGAACGTCAGGATTTTGCCGCCACCACCTCCAACAAGCAGATGAATTTTTTGCAGCATATCAAAACCCTGCTTAAAATCGGCGGGAAAGCCGCCGTTGTGGTGCCGGATAATGTGCTTTTTGAGGGCGGAGCGGGGGAAACCATCCGCCGCAAATTTTTGGCCGAGTGCGACGTGCACACCCTGCTGCGCCTGCCCACCGGCGTTTTCTATGCCCAAGGCGTAAAAGCCAATGTTCTCTTCTTTGATAAAAAAGAAGCCCGCGAAAAACCCTGGACCGACAAACTGTGGGTTTACGACTTCCGCACCAATATCCACTTCACCCTTAAAACCAACA
>JAHJSU010000136.1 GCA_018829985.1 Elusimicrobiota bacterium
ACATATTCCACGAAATTAAACCAAAAATCAAAAACCTTGACCCAAACACGGTGATGGAACGCATTTTAGATGACCCGGATACTGAAATGGTCTACTATTTCCCTCCGGACAAATAAACTTTGAAATTCCTGAGCATTAAAAGTAATTGTAACACAGGGTTTCGCAGTCTGTCCCTTCCGGTTGCTCTTTACAACATATTGTCAGGCATTTCTGCGAATTCCTCGGCTCGCAGGAATCGCAGTTTCCGGAGGTTGATGCCTGCGCCGCTTTTGCGGCTGCCGAAACGGCGGTCTTTGCGGATGCGGCGCCAGCCGGGGATTTTGCCGACGACGCGGATGCGGTATCAGCCGAAGTTTTTGCCGATGCGGCCGACGCCAACAGGATGGATGACTGTTTTGTTGCCGCCTGACCCGGCGTCTCGCCGGACAATTTTGTGCCGCTCAGGCTGAATTCCGTGACCGGGCTTATTTTGTTAATGTCCGGCCCGGAGGCCTTTAAATCGCCGACCGAACCGCCCTTACCGGTTAAAGCGATCGGGTTGGAGGAATCGGCGCCGAAATCCTTGTCCGGGAGATCCCCCGCTCCGTCAAACATCGCCGAACTTGTTTTTTGCGAAATCCGTTTCTTGTCTTTTTCAGGAAGGCCTTTTGTGATTTTTGCCAAATCCGGCGCGCCGCCGGCATCACAAATCTCATTAGCGTATTTCAAACCGCCTTTAAGAATGTCCAATTTTGTCTTATTTTTTGTTTTTCCTATCTCACCCTTAAGAATGTTGGTGATGGAGGAACATATTTTCTTCGTTGTGGATTGTTTTTTGCCGGAATCATCGGCTTTGTCTTGGGCAGAATTGTCAATTTTTATTTGAGAGGAGGCAGAGCAGGCTCTGCCGCTGCATCTATTGTTTTCAGCAAAGGAAAAAGAATTTAAAAACAGCGGAATAGAGAGCCACAGCAGAAGTATTATCACGGCGGTTATTCCGCCGGTAACATACTGCGTGGTTTTGGATTTTTTGCCCGGCACTTTTATCATATCCGCCCCGCTTTTGGCGAAAACCCATAGACTTCCCCTGACACGATTCTTGGAAAGTTCAGGGCAAAGTTACCTGCTACACTGATACTATGGCAGAAATTCCCTGATTTATCAAGGGTAGAGGAATCAAATGGCGTGATACGTAACAGTTTAGTCCATGTCTTGACCCCGACAGATGGCGGCATTATTTATGGACCCCCGACAACAAATCTCGGGGGTGACAAAGTATCCGACTAAACTGTTACCGGGATACCTGTTAAATTGCCTTTTATTCCGGCTTTGTAACTACTCAGGCCTGTCTCGCGCAAAGCCGCAAAGTTCGCAAAGAAAAGCTCAAACCCCGAATTATAAGCCATTTACAACTCGTTCAATGCCATCCTTGATAAGATTGACGTTAAAATTAACAAGCAGGCCCAGCTTCATTCCCGTCAGTCTGAGATAAGTCAGTAATTGTTTTTTATGAACCGGTAGTACTTTCTCTACGGCTTTCAGTTCAATAATCACTTTATTTTCCACGACCACATCAGCCCGAAAACCAAGATCAAGCCTGATGTTTTCGTAATGCACAGGTATCCCGACCTCTTTCTCACGCGTTAGTCCCGCTTTCCTTAATTCATATATTAAAACCTCAAGATATACCGATTCCAAATAAACCTGGCCCAAGGGTTTTGTGGATTCGATAACAGCAATCTACGATGATCCTGGCTATCTGATT
Organism: Elusimicrobiota bacterium; assembly: GCA_018829985.1. Classification (GTDB taxonomy): domain Bacteria; phylum Elusimicrobiota; class Elusimicrobia; order Elusimicrobiales; family UBA9959; genus JAHJSU01. The sequence continues at coordinate 1,745 of JAHJSU010000136.1, forward strand.
TTCATCCATATTATATTATACATCCTTGTTCTTTGCGCCTTTGCGCCTTTGCGCGGGTATCGGTTTTGGTTAAATTCCTGATAACTTTATCCTGCTACCTGAGTAGTTATCCGGCTTTTTAAAATACCGTTCCATTATTTTACCAAGATCCCGCGCGAACGCCGTTTTCAGGAGCTTGTCCGGCCGGCCGAGCGCTTCTTCAAGCCCGGGGTCGAACCTTATGCTGCCTATCAGGCGGCCCGCCCCGCCGCCTGGACGCCCGCCAAAGGCGGGCCCTGCGGCTCCAGGCGCTTTGGCCGCCTGTCCGGGTGGTGGGGTCATATTTTCAATTACGCCGAGCGCCGGAACTTTCAGCCTTTTATAAAGCGCCAGCGACCGTTCAAGCACCGAATGCGCCATGACCGACGGCGTGGTAACAGCCAGCACTTTTGCCCTGGGAATAAGGCGTATGAGATCAAGCGCCGCGTCGTTTATGCCCGGCGGCATATCTATGATGAGAAAATCCAGCTTTCCCCACTGCGTGATGGCCAGCAGCTCAATTATGGCGTCGGAGACATTGGCCCCGCGCAGCGGCACCGCCTTTTTCCCTGAGAAAAATGAAACCGACATCAGCCTGACCCCGGCCACCTCCGGCGGTTCAAGGCCTTTTTCCTCTTTCGGAAAAACGCCGTCAGCGCCGAGCGCTACGTGGGCCGAGGCCCCGGCGAAATCCAGGTCGAGCAGGCCGGTCTTGAACCCCCTATCAGCCAGCAGCAGGGCCAGCGTGGAAGCCGTAACGCTTTTGCCGATGCCGCCTTTCCAGCCGGTGACGGCTATTATCCCGCCGATCCCGGAAAGGCGCGCGCTTATGACGGAGGGCCGGGGGTCCAGCGCTTTCACTGCTCCCCCTTGATATACTTTATGGAGACGCCTCTGCCCGCGGTGATCTCGAAATCGGGGCTTTTGCATTTGGGGCATTTAAGGAAGGCGTGGGCCAGCTCGGGGATAAAGTGTATGTACTCGCCTTCCCGGCCGGTTCTCTTCAAGACCTTGAGCGTAAATTCTTTTGCGCAGGCCCTGCATTTGAAAGCGGCCGGCGCTTTTATGAGCCTGAACCTGCAGCGGCCGATCTCCCTGAACGGGCCCTTGGCCAGTTCCGCGAGGGCGAATGAAAATATTTTCCGGTCTATGGCCTGCAGTTCGCCCAGCACCACGCCCACTTCCGAAAGGACGCGCAGTTTTGCGCCCGCGGCGTGTTCCCGCGCGGCTTTTATGACCGATTCGGCAAGCGCCCATTCGTGCATTATTAAATATTACCAAATTTGGCGGCGCCCCTTTCCGCCACTACTGCTCGGCGGACCCGCCGGGCTGTTTGGCGGGCCGGGGGATTGAGCCACAGGCTGACACCGCATAGCGGTTTTCCCTGCGTCTGATGGGCATAGCCCCTGCTACGGCGCCTGTGCAGGTATTGCACTTTTTTTTGTACAGCATCACCAATGAACTTCACATTCAACTGAGTTTTTCGGGTTAGCCGGTTCCCGGCAGTTTGAAATCGCTGAGTTGCCCCATCTTCTCGGCGGCCGATTTCTGGGACTGCCTGACGGCGCGGTTTACGGTCTCTACGAGGGCGGCTTCAAGCTTTGCCTTGTCGGCCGAGGCCAGCTCGCATTTTATTGTAACGCTTTTTATTTCCTGCGAGCCCGAGATCCCCACTTTAACGTAATTATCCTCGCTCTCAAGCGTGACGGCGTCCAGCTCTTTTTTTATCTCGTCCATCTTCTGTTTCATTTCCCAAAGCTGCTTCATTTTGTCTATCATGGTTTCCTCATTTCCCGGCCAGTTTTCTGATCTTAATATTAAAAGCCGCGAACGCCAAAGTCATGAACGGGCTGACATAGTTGAACACGGCATAAGGCAGATAATCAAGGGTCCCGACGCCCAGCACACCGGACTGGTAAGCCCCGCAGGTATTCCAGGGGACCAGCACGGAAGTTACCGTGCCGGAATCTTCCAGGGTCCGGCTCAGATTCTCCGGGGCAAGCCCCTTGTCCTTAAAAGGCCCGGCGAACATTCTCCCCGGCACCACTATAGCCAGGTACTGGTCGGACGCGGTCAGATTCACCGCGACGCAGCTGGCCGCGGTGCTCGCGAACAGGCCGAAAACCGAACCGGCCATTTTAAGCAGGGCGCTGCTTATCCGGTGCAAAGCGCCTATAGCCTCCATCACGCCGCCGAAAACCATGGCGCAGATGACCAGCCAGACGGTATCGAGCATGCCCTTCATCCCTTTGGAAGAAAAGAGTTCGTTCAGGCCGGCGTTGCCGGTGCTGACCGAGGTCTTCACGGTTATGGCGTTCATGATGCCTTTATATGCCGAAAGGAAATCAAGTTTTTCGACCCCGGCTGCCTGCGCCACCACCTGAGGCTGGAAAATAAGGGCGAAAGCCCCCCCCAGCAGCGTGCCGATCATCAGCGCGATCAAAGGCTGGGTTTTCTTCACGATCATTAAAATTACCAGCGCGGGAACCGCGAACAGCCACGGGGTAACGCGGAATGAATTTTCTATGGCGGATAAGATAACTCCCGTATCGGCGCTGCCCTGCGGGTGCAGGGTGAAACCCAGGATAATGAACGCGAGCAGCGTAATAGTGTAGCTCGGCACGGTGGTAATGGTCATGTAGCGGATATGCGTGAACAAGTCCGTCCCCGCCATGGCGGGGGCCAGGTTGGTGGTGTCCGACATCGGCGAAAGCTTGTCGCCGAAGTATGCGCCGGAAATGACCGCCCCCGCCGCCATGGCTTCCGGGATGCCGATGGCCTTGCCTATGCCCACCAGCGCTATGCCGACCGTGGCCGCGGTGGACCAGCTGCTGCCGGTGGCCAGTGAAACCACCGAGCAGATAAGCAGGGTGGCCGGCAGGAAGATGGACGGGTTCAAGAGCTTCAGGCCGTAGTAGATCATGGAGGGTATAATGCCGCTGACCAGCCAGGCGCCCGAAAGGGCGCCCACCATCAGCAGTATCAGGATAGCGCCCGTAGTGGATTTAAGGTTCCCCGAAACATGGCTCAGCATGCTGTCGTATGAAACCTTATTATAGAACCCCACCAGGGCGGCCGCCGCCCCTCCCAGCAGAAGTATGAACTGGTTGGAGCCCCCCACGGCGTTATCGCCGTAAACGCTGACATTGAAAGCGAGCATCCCCACGATTGCCGCCACCGGGAACAGCGCTCCGTATATGCTGAGTTCTTTATTCCTGTGCGGAGCAGCGGTCATTTTTTCCCTTAAACCTGAATCGTTAGTTGTGCCTTACATTATATTATTAAAATATTCTCCAGGGTTTAAAGCGAAATCTTTAACCCCGGGGGTCAGCCCCCCGGATATTGCGAAGAATTAACAGTTTATCAATTGAAGCTCCGCCCCGGTAACTGGTAAAATAACTTCATGAACGAACTGGTCTTCCTGCGGCACGGCGCCGCGCTCTCTATCCCGGATTCAAAAGCCCGGAACGACGCCGGCAGGCGCCTTGCGCCCGAAGGCCGGGCCCAGGCGGGGCTGTCCGCCAGTCGCCTTGAAGCCGCCGGTTTTTCGCCTTCGCTCATAATCTCGAGCCCCTACAGCCGCGCGGTCGAGACCGCCGATATAGCCGCCGGACACTTCCCCGCCGCGAAACGGGCAAGCGTCGAGGCCCTGGCCTCCCCCTCCTCGCTCGGCGGAATTTTAAAAGCCATTGAAGCCGCGGCCGGCGGGGAACGGTCCGTCCTGGTCGTCGGCCACCAGCCCACACTGGGCGCCCTGAGCGCCCGCCTTTTAAAAACGGCCGTATGCCCTTTGAGCGCCGGCGGCTACGCCTACCTGAAACTCCCCGGAGGTCTGACCGAAGGCGGGGCGGAGCTGGTGGATTTTTTTTCTCCCGAAACACCGGCCTGAAAGAAGAAAGGTAAAGGTAAAGGAAAGGAATGGGGAAATTTTTCACTCCGTCTCTCATACTCTGCCTGTGCCTATACCTCTACCTGCCGTTACTTTTAATTCCGGCGCCTTTATGCGCCAGAGAACGCCCGGTCAGGATACTGCTTTATTCGGTGTATAAGCCGGCCAGCATAACCTTTGAACCGGCAAAAGGCAACGCTTTTATAAACGATATCCTGCTCAAAGCCCCGACGACGATAGAAGCCGGAAATTCGCTGGTAAAGATCAAAGGCCGTCCGCCCAGAAAACTTGCGCGCATCAACGCCGGCTCAAAAGGCGTCTGGCTTTACGGCGGCGCCAATCCCAGGCGCCTTTATACCGGCCTTATAGAGATAACGGCCGAAAAAAACACCCTTAAAATAATAAACACCTTAAGCCTCGACAGGTATCTTGCGAGCGTGGTTTCGGCCGAGGCCGGGAACCTTTCCCTGGCGGAGGCCTATAAAGCCCAGGCGGTAGCCGCGCGCACTTACACCATAAAAAATATGCGCAACCACGCCGGGGCGGGATACAATTTATGCGATTCGACCCATTGCCAGCTTTTTACGGGCTTTGCCGCGATCAAGCCGAAAGCGCAGGCGGCCGCGGATTTTACCAGAAACGAAGTCGTGACCTGCAAAGGGAAGCTGATCTCCACTTTCTATCACGCCGTATGCGGCGGCAGGACGGAGGCCATAGGCTTTGTCTGGCCCTCCGGACATAAACCGTACCTGGTCTCGGTCAAAGACGGACCCGAAGGGAAGCCGTACTGCGCCATAGCGCCGGCGTTCAACTGGAAGACGCGGATGTCCCTGAAAACGCTGAACAGGATAGCGAAGGCGCTTAAATGGATAAAGCCGGAGGAGGAGATAAGGAAGATGACGGTGTCTGAGCGCGGCATCTCCAAAAGAGCCGTCACGATAGAGTTCGCCGCGGCGGACAGAAAGGTCCGCGTCCCGGCGACCGATTTTTATCACGGCATAGGCCGCCGGGCCGGCTGGAACGCGGTAAGAAGCACGCTTTTTGACGTCTATTCCGGAAAGGATTATATAATACTGGAAGGCAAGGGCAGCGGCCACGGCGTCGGGATGTGCCAGTGGGGCGCCGAAGGCATGGCACGGAAAGGGTTTAACTACCGGGACATACTGCTGCATTATTATCCCGGCACCAGAATAACTTATGACTGAAGGAAGTCTAAAATTGAGAGTCTAAAGTCGAGAGTTTAAAGTGTAGAGATCTCTACTTTAGACTTCTGTTTTATGTAAATGTTCAGTGAACCCATATACTTTCAAATATCGCCGTCGTTAAATGCGTAGTTGCAGAGCTTGCTCTGCGCAAAACGGCAAAGCAAGCTTTGCCACTACAGGATCAAATGACGGGTTTACTGAATGTTTACTGTTTTATTTACTGGTTGTCTAGCGACCCTCCACCCTCGATTTTTGTTCTATTTACTCTACACTTTAGACTTCCTTTGCTCTGAAGACCGGCAGCTTTATCCTGATCAGCGCTCCGCCGGCCGGGCCGTTCGAGAGGCTCATCTCACCTTTGTGCTTTTCCACCACCTGGGCGCAGATATAAAGTCCGAGGCCGGTGCCGCCGGCTTTTCTCCGGGTGGTGCTGAACGCTTTTATGCCGCCTTTAAGCAGGTCCGCCGGAAAACCCGGGCCGTTGTCCGCTATTTCCAGTTCCACAAAATCCCCCGAGCGCGCGGCGGCAACGGTTATCGCTCCATTTTTCGGCACAAAAGAAAGCGAGTTCGACAGGATATTTATAAAAAAGCGCTGCATGTGGACCTTGCTCATGCTGATCGCCGGCAGCTCCTCCGGGAAATTAAGCCGGATAGCGGCATTTTTACTTTTAATGGCATAATCCAGCAGCAGGACGGCGTTTTCAGCGGGCTCCTTTACGGGGCCCTCTTCAAACACATATTCCCGGTTCCGCGTTATATCAAGCGCGTTGGAGATGACGCTTTTAGCGAATCTGGCCGCTTTCATGATGCGCTCCAGGTCCTTCTTCCCGGGTTTCTCGTCTTCATTGGCCAGTTGGGCGCTTAAAAGAATGACGGTAACAGAATTGCCCAGGTCATGCATGACGCCGCTGCTCAGTTCCCCCAGTTCTCCGGCGGAAGCCGTCCTGAGTATTTCCGTGTCTTTATCCGAAAGCTCTTTGGCCAGTTTTTCCACTTCATGCCGCTTTGAAGAAAGGTGGACCTCCGCCGCTTTTTTTGCTTCGGCCGTGCGATAGACCACGATCGCCGAAAGTCCGAAGACCGAAAGCTTCACCAGCAGGCTCATTACCTGGGCAAGGTCCGAAACATCCACGGGCCAGGCCAGCAGGACCGCGGCCAGCGAGCACAGGAAAAACACTCCCATCACATCTTTGAGGTTTACCAGCAGGGCGGCGGCAAATATCGGCAGCAGGTAAAGCACCCAGAAATAGGACTCGCCCCGGCCCGAATAATAAAGCACGCCGGTAATGACCCCGATGTTGAAAAGCAGGATGGCGTCTATGCTCCAGAGGCTGACCGTGGCGCGCCTGCGCAGGAGACGGTTGAAGATGAAGTTGGAGCCCATCAGAAGCACGAAGTAGTAAAGAACGTCGGGATAGACTATCAGGGGGTTGCGCCGGTAGAAGTAAGCGATGACTATCATGAAGACGGAGAAAGCCGTCTCATAGGAGTTCCTTGAAAAATTGCCGACCCGCTCCCGGCCTAAGGACTTTAAATAGTTCCGCATACATTCAAAATATGTTACTACTCAGCCACAAAGTCACAAAGACACGAAAGAAATCAGACAACAAACCGTTTGATCCATAAACTTTCTTTGTGCCTTGGTGTCTTAGTGGCTGAGTAATTACTAAAAATCAGCGTTATCAGCGTTCTATATTC
>JAHJSU010000137.1 GCA_018829985.1 Elusimicrobiota bacterium
AAAATATATTGAACAGCCGCGGCGAAAGGGAGCTTTTCAGAGGACTGCCTATCAGACCTGTTTTAATGGCCACTTAAAGCGACCTCAATTTCCTTATTTCTTTGAGCAGTTTGGCGAACGCTGTTAGTGTAAGCGTCTGCCGGCCGTCCATAATAGCCGTTCCGGGATCTAAAGCGGTCTCTATCATAAGGCCGTCGGCGCCGGCTCTTACCGCGGCCAGGGCCTGCGCCGGCACGAGGTCCCGGTCGCCGGCGGCGTGGCTCGGGTCGGCTATCACGGGTAACGCGGCGGCTTTTACGGCCCGCTGTATCATTTTCAGGTCCAGGCCGCGCGGGTCGGGTTTGGAGAAAGAATCTCCCCGCTCGCAAAGTATGATGTTCTCGTTGCCGTATTTGATCAGGTATTCCGCCGAAAGCAGCCACTCTTTAAGCGTCGCGCCGGGCGCGCGTTTTAAAAGGACCGGTCTCCCGAAGGCGGCCGCCGCTTTTAAAAGTTCATAATTGCGCATGTTCCGGGCGCCGAGCTGGATCACGTCGCAGAAACGGCTGATGTCCGCCAATTGGGTTTCGGAGGTGGCTTCGGTGACGGCGGCAAGCCCCGTGCGGCGTTTTGCCTTTTTGATTATGCTGAAACCTTTCCCGCCCAGGCCCTGGAACGAGTAAGGCGAGGTGCGCGGCTTGAACAGGGCCGCCCTCAGGGCGTTCGCGCCGGCGGCTTTGAGCCTGACCGCGGCGGCCAGGTACGAGGCCTCGTCTTCTATCGCGCAGGGCCCGGCTATAAGAATGAATTTCTTAGCGGCGTTTTTTTTGAATATCCCGGCCAGTTCGGGAGGGGGGGCCGCGAGCGTCCGCGGGCAGGTTTCTTCAAGACTGAGTTCGGTCTTTTGAACGCCGGGCAGGTTTTCTATAAGCGCCAGCCGCTCGCCCAGCAGTTCGGGCCGGCGGGTCCGGACCGAAATAAAACCGCGGCCGTCCGCCAGCACGGCCCCGGGCAGAAAGTCCGCGATTTTATTTTTAATTCTATCAAGTTCCGCGGCCCGAAGGCCCGGCTTAAACCGTATGATCATTTTGTATGCGCCGGCCCTGTCTGAATATCTCTTTGTAAACGGCCGTGACGGCGGAGCTCAGGGCTTGGCCTTTGACAAGGCCGCCGGCTGTTTTGAGCACCGCCGCCTCGCGTTCGGGGTCCCGGATAGTTTTTTTAAGCCCGGCCAGCGACTTCACCAAGCCGAACCTTTCGGCCAGCAGGGCGGCCAGGCGCGAGTCGAGGGCGTCTATCTTTTTTCTCTTTTTCTCAAGGGCGCTTATCATGGCTATCTGTAATTCTATTAAATTTCCCCGCATATTGCTAAAATAAAGACATGGCGGAAACGCTTGAATTTAAAGACATAGCCAATAAAATAGCCGGCCTCGACAAGTTTTTCGCGGAAATAGTGGGGCTTTTCGGCCTTGAAAGCAAGCGCGCGGAGCTGAAACAGAAAGAGGAGGCCTCCGCGGCTTCGGACTTCTGGAGCAATACCGAAAAAGCCCAGGCCCACCTTAAAGTGGTGAACGACATCAAAAAAGACGTGGCGCTGATAGACGCCGTAAAGGCGGAGCTGGAGGATTTTAAAGTGCATTTCGACCTGGCCAGGGAGTCCGGCGACGCCGCGGAGCTCGTCCTTGTCATGGACGGGCTTAAAGAAACGGAAAAAAAGCTGTCAGCGCTTGATTTCGAGCTGAAATTGTCCGAACCGCTGGATAAAAACGACGCCATAATCAGCATCCACTCCGGCGCCGGCGGCACCGAGGCCTGCGACTGGGCGCAGATGCTGCTCAGGATGTACACCCGCTGGGCCCAGGCCAAAGGGTTCCCGTTCGCGATAACCGATATCCTGCAGGGCGACGAAGCCGGCGTAAAAAGCGTGACCGCGCTGGTCAAGGGCAAGTACGCCTACGGCTATCTTAAAAGCGAAACAGGCGTGCACCGCCTGGTGCGCATCTCGCCGTTCGATTCCAACAAAAGAAGGCACACCTCTTTCGCCTCGGTGGACGTGCTGGCCGACATAGAGGACACTGTGGAGATAAAGATAGAGGATAAAGACATAAGCGTGGACACCTACCGGTCCGGCGGCGCGGGGGGGCAGAACGTGAACAAGGTGGAGACCGCTGTGCGCATCACCCACGCCCCTTCCGGCATAGTGGTGGCCTGCCAGATAGAGCGTTCCCAGCATCAGAACAGGGAGACGGCGATGAAGATGCTGAAGGCCAGGCTTTATGAAGTGGAGATGGACAAGAAGCGTTCGGAGATGGAGCGCCATTACGACGCGAAGGGCGACATCGGCTGGGGCCACCAGATAAGGTCCTATGTTTTCATGCCGTACCAGCTGGTCAAAGATCTGCGCACCGAGCACGAGACTTCCCAGATCCAGTCCGTCATGGACGGCGACCTGGACTCGTTCATGCAATCCTACCTGGCCTGGCACGCCGCCGCAAAAAAGAAATAACCCTGAATCCAATACTAGCCTATGGCTATGCCGTATCAAGGCTATACCAGCGATTTTTAGAAACTCGGCTGCTGGTAAGCGGCCGAAGTGGAAGGGGGTATAAGACTACGACTGCACCCATACCGACCACCGCGGCATGGCCTGGAGCTCTTATTGAGCGGGGCATGGCCGGCGGCTTCAATATTGCGCGGTTTTCCGGTCAATAGTCCTGGCTGATGAGGTTGTTCAGGTGTCTGCCGGCCTCGGCCAGGCTTTTCTCTTTCCAGAGAATGCCGAGGCATTCGAATACGGCCGAGGGATGTTTGGTGGAAAAAGCAGCGGGTACCTTTTTAAATTTCTTAACTTCCGGCATAGGTAAAAACAGCTTGACTGTTACTAATTTACGACGTATAATAGGGGTATGTATACTAGACTTATCCGCCTGCCCGGGCGGCAGAATTTTTTCCTGTTCGGCCCCCGGCTGACCGGCAAGAGCACGCTCCTGCGCCGTACATATTCAGGGGAGGACGTCCTTTTCCTGGACCTGCTCAAGCCGTCCGTCCATCAGAAATACCTCGCCGAGCCTGAAACACTGTTGCGCGAAATTGAAGCGGCCGGGAACAAATACAGCCGGGTAGTACTGGATGAAATCCAGCGCGTCCCCGCGCTGCTGGATGTGGCGCAACATCTGATGGAATCCCCCCTGGGCCGCCGTCTCCAGTTCGTCATGAGCGGTTCAAGCGCGAGGAAACTCAAGCGCGCCAGGGCCAACCTCCTGGGAGGCCGCGCCTGGTCCCTGGAACTCTTCCCCCTGACATATGAAGAATTGGGCAAGGATTTTATTCTGGAAAAGGCTCTTTCCTTCGGGGCGCTGCCAAGGATCTACGCGGCGCAGGGGGAGGATGCCGAGGAGGGATTAAGGGCTTACGTGGAGACCTATCTGGCGGAAGAGATCAAGGCCGAAGCCCTGACCCGCAATCTCGGCGCATTCCTCAGGTTCCTGCCCCTGGCCGCGGCCGAAAGCGGGCACATCGTCAACGCCTCCAATATCGGCAGGGAAGTGGGGGTCAATTACAAGACGGTCCAGGAATATTTTCAGATACTTGAAGACACCCTGCTGGGATTCTGGCTTGAACCGTTCGCCAAAACGGCGCGCAGGCGCATGTCCAGGCAGCCCAGGTTCTATTTTTTCGACGCCGGCGTGCTCCGGGCTTTGAAGAAAACCCTCAAGGTCCCCGTGGAAAGATCCAGCCCCGAATTCGGGGGACTGTTCGAAAATTTTTTCATCAACGAAGTCCGGCGCATGAACTCCTATCGCCGGCTCGATCTGACTCTCAGTTATTACCGGACAGAAGCCGGAGCGGAGGTGGACCTGATAGTCGAGAGGCCGGGAAAATCCTGGCTGGCCATGGAAGTCAAAGCCACGGAGCGTCCGTCGACCGCGCTGTGCTCGGGACTCCTGTCCTTTGCCGGACTCATGCCCGGAGCCGAGCTTCTCCTTGTCTGCAGGGTGGAGAAACCGCAGCTTTTCAGGTTCGGCGAACGCACTGTCAGGGCGCTGCCCTGGATGGATTGCCTGCGTATGCTGTCGTGACTGAAGAAAAAAGCTTTACATATAGGGTTTCACGGGGTATATATATGACAAACGCCGATAACTACTCAGGTTCTCCGTATTTTTCACGTATTTTTTGTAGTGGCAAAGCTTGCTTTGCCTTTTTGGGCAGAGTAAACTCTGCCACTACGACGACAGACCTGAGTAGTTACAAACGCCGAACAAAAAGCTTCCAGCCTGACCCTGCTCGCCCTGCTGCTGATCTTCCTTTGAATCTGTAGGAAACACAAGACAGATTATCGTGAGTTATCGTCCACACCCAAAGCTTCTGAACATAAAAAAATTGTAAAAAGCAAGCTACTGTTACTATAATATAAAAGCGGGAGACGGTTTTGCAAAATTTTAAAAAGTTCCCCCGCATCCGCCTGAGGCGGACGGGTGAGTGTGCGGGGAGTTGGTTGTTTCAGTCGTCAGCCGGGGCGGGATCTATACCTTCATGCCTGCCTGCAGGCAGGCGGTAGGCAGGGGCCGCAGGCGTATTCATATAGCCGCAATCGGGGCAGCGGAACCTCACCGCGCCATAGCGCATGACGCCGCATTCCACAAACTTTTCAAGAGCGGTTATTATAGCGGGCTGGGGACGGGGCCGCGAGTCGGACGGACTTTTCAGCCATTGTTCAAACTCTGACAGATTATTGAGCGCTATATGGCTCAGTGTATTATCGCGCGAACTGCGGGCGCGGTAGCCGGGAGTTTCCGGGCATGAGATGCCGGCGGCTGAATGGGCACAATTTTTCCGAGATTCCCCGCGCGCAAGCATAGCCGCACCCCCGGCAAATAGCGCTTTTATCAGAATCCTCAAATATCATAAAGGAGCGCCGCGACAGCATCATGTCGCAGCCGGTTTTTAAAAATCTCCCCCGCCCCTCTTTGCTAAAGAGGGGGGCGGGCCTGGCGGGCTTTCCCGGAGGGGCAGGGAAATGATTTAATATCAATAATGTTCATTGAAACGCACGCGCATCTGAACGACAAGGCTTTTGACGCAGACAGGGGCGCCGTGCTGGACAGGTGCCGCGCGGCAGGCGTGGATAAACTGGTGGAAATAGCCTGCGCCGCCGGGGAATGGGAGGCAGGGGAGAAACTGGCGGCCGCGCGCGAAGGGAGCGTGTTCTGCGCCTTCGGCCTGCACCCGGAAAATATCGAAGAGGCCGGGCCGGCGCAACTGGCGGAACTGCCGGCCTGGCTTGCAAAGAAATGCTGCGTGGCGCTGGGCGAGATAGGCCTGGACTACTGGTGGAAGCCGGAAAAGAAAGCCGAACAGCTCCGCCTGCTTGCGGACATGCTGCCGCTTTCGGTAAAATTCTCAAAGCCGGTAGTTTTTCACACGCGCAACGGCCGCGATCCGGCATCCTGCAACGCGTATCTTGAGCTGGCGCTGGAACTTAAAAAATGGACGTTCAACAATAAAAAAAGGTCGCGCGGGGTACTGCACTGCTTTTCCGGCGGCTGGGAAGACGCGAAGGCAGGGCTGGACCTGGGCCTGCTGCTGGGGATAAACGGCACGTTCACCTATAAGAGCAACGAGCCGCTGCGCGAGACAGTGAAAAAAGCCGGGCTTGAAAACATCGTGCTTGAGACCGATTGCCCGTATCTGCCCGTCCAGAGCATGAGGGGTAAAAGGAACGACCCGTCCTATATCCCCGAGATAGCCCGGGCCGCGGCCGGCTGGCTGAATATTAAGGTCGAAGCGCTTGCAGAAGCCACCACCGCCAACGCTTCCGCATTATTTTTTGAGTAATATGGATAAAGAGCTGAAAAAAGCCGCAAAAGAGCGCATCCTGGTATTTGACGGGGCCATGGGCACGTATCTCGGGAAGTTCGGACTTGTCCCCGGAGATTTTAAAGGCCACGAGGGGTTGAACGAATATCTTTCCGTCTCAAGGCCTGAGGTCATAAAACAAATACATTCCGATTATCTCGCCGCCGGCGCCGATATCGTGGAGACAAATACCTTCGGCGCGAACCGCTTTGTGCTGGCCGAATACGGCCTCTCGGATAAAGTGAGGGAATTCAATGTCGCCTCGGTGCGGCTGGCTAAAGAAGCCGTCGCGCGCTATTGGACCGCGGATAAGCCCAGGTTCACGGCCGGTTCGGTGGGCCCCGCCAACAAGGCGCTGTTCGTGACCGGCGGGACCACTTTTGACGAATTCACCGAAGTTTATTTTGAACAGATAACGGCCCTGCTGGAAGGCGGCGCGGACCTGCTTTTAATAGAGACCGCGCACGATATCCTGAACATCAAGGCGGCGCTGGCCGCCGCTTCAAAAGCTTTTGCGGCGAACGGCCGCAAATTGCCGGTGATGGTTTCGGTCACGATGGACCGGAAAAACACGATGCTGAGCGGCCAGGACCCCCGGGCCGTCTATGTGGCCCTGGAGCATTTCCCGCTTTTCGCGCTGGGCTTCAACTGCTCCACCGGGCCCGAAGACATGGCGCTGCGTCTGGAAGAACTGTCCGGGCTGTCCGGCTTCCCCGTTCTGGCTATGCCCAACGCCGGGCTGCCCGACGAGCGCGGCCTGTATAATGAAACGCCGGAAAAATTCGCCGGGGCCATGAAGAATTACGCCGCCGCCGGGCTGCTCAACCTGGCCGGCGGCTGCTGCGGCACGACCCCCGCTCATATAAAAGCGCTGGCCGAAGCGCTGAAAGGCGTTGGGCCGCGGCGTCATAAGCCCGGCCATGCCTGGGCGGTCTCCGGCATAGAGCCGCTGGTCTACCGCGAGATAGAGCCGCCGATCCTGGCCGGCGAGCGCAATAATTCCATCGGCTCCAAAAAATTCCGCGACATCGTGGCCGCCGGCGGGTGGGACCAGGCCGTGGAGATGGCGAAGGCGCAGGTGCGCGCCGGCGCGCATCTCCTGGACGTCTGCCTTTCAAACCCCGACAGGAACGAGCTGGCGGACGTGAAAATATTCCTGCCGAGGCTCTTCCACGCCGTAAGGGCGCCCGTGATGATAGACACCACGGATATTAAAGTGATGGAAGAGGTCTTGAAGCTGTCGCCGGGCAAGTGCATATTGAATTCGGTCAATTTTGAGTTCGGCCCGGACAAGCCGGCGAAGGCCGCGGAGCTTGTGAAACTCTACGGCGCGAAACTCGTTGTCGGGCTTATAGACGAGGACAAGGAGCAGGGCATACCGCTGACCGCCGAACGTAAACTTGCGATAGCGCGCAGGGCGTACGATTTTTTCACCAAAAAATGCGCCCTCCGTCCCGAGGACCTCATCTTTGACGCGTTGGTGTTCCCGGTGGGGGTCGGCGGGGAATATGCCCAAAGCGCGCGCGAAACGCTTAAGGCCCTGGAACTGATAAAAAAAGAATTCCCGCTCACGAAGACGGCGCTGGGAGTAAGCAACGTGTCTTTCGGCCTGCCGCCTGAAGGCAGGGAGATCTTGAACGCCGTTTTCCTGCATCACGCAATAAAGGCCGGGCTGGACCTGGCCATCGTCAATATTGAAAAACTTAAGCGCTACTCCCTGATACCCGCGCGCGAGATAGAACTGTCCGAAGACCTGCTTTTCGCCCGCGCGCAGGACGGCGCCGCGGTATTCGCCGGCTATTTCAGGGAGAAAAAGAAGAACGCTCCCGCTCAAAGCGCCGCCGCGCCTTCTTCCCCGGAAGAAAAGCTTTACCGGCTGATAATGGACGGCTCGAAAGCGGGGGTGCGGGAGACGGTGCGCGAACTGCTGGCCGCCCGGAGCCCGCTTGAAATAATAAACGGCCCGGTGCTTAACGCCATGGCCGGGGTGGGGAAACTATTCGCGAAAGGCGAGCTGATAATAACCGAGGTTCTGCAGAGCGCCGAAGCGACTAAAGAGGCCGTGTCCGTTTTAGAGCCGGCTTTGAAGGCGGGGAACGTCCCCAGAAGGGGGAAACTTCTGCTCGCCACCGTGAAGGGCGACGTGCACGATATCGGAAAGAACCTTGTCCATATCATTTTTGAATCCAACGGCTTTGAGGTGGCGGATCTGGGGGTTAAGGTCGCCCCTGAAGCTATAGTGGCTTCTGCCCTGTCCGAAAAGCCGGACTTTATCGGGCTTTCCGGCCTGCTGGTCCGCTCTACGGAACAGATGGCGATAACGGCCAGGGAGCTGGCCAAGGCCGGCGTCTCGGCGCCGCTGCTGGCCGGCGGGGCCGCCCTGACCGAAAAGTTCGTCGCCGGTAATATGGCGCCGCTGTATAAAGGGCCGGTGTTCTATTCGCCCGACGCGATGGACGGACTGAATACCGCGCTGAAATATATTATTGATAAGGGTATAGGGAATAGGGTAGAGGGCAGGGGGTGCGGAGGGCAGGGGGGGGGACCGGAGAACCGGAACGAAAAAATCAAATTAAAAAGGGCGCGGTCCAACGCCGGCTACCGGCCCCAGGAACTGCCGGAGCCCGGGAACCTCTCGCGGCATTTTTTCGGTGAATACGCGCTGCCGGAATTGTTCGCCGAACTGGACGAGAACCTTTTCAACCTGCGGTTCCTGAAGCTTAAAAAGACCGACGCGGCGAAAGTGGAAGAGGCCGCGAAGCTGGTCGCGGAGATAAAGGCGGAAGTGGTCCGGGCCGGCCTGATAAAGCCGCGCGGCGTCTACCAGTTCTTCCCGGCCGACGCCGACGGGGACAGCATCCTGTTCTACGGTCCGGACGGCAAAGCCGTGGAAACCATCAATTTCCCGAGGCAGCATGACGGAGAACGGCTTTGCATAGCCGATTTTATCGCGCCCCACGGCGAAAAAAAAGACCATATAGCGCTGCTCGCCGTCGCCTGCGGCGAAGGGGTGAGCGATTTTGCGCGCGCTGAAAGGGAGAAGGGGAATTATCTAAGGTCCTATCTCGTGGAGGCGCTGGCCTTGAGCCTGGCGGAGGCCTTCGCCGAAGTCCTGCATTACAGGATACGCGCCGACTGGGGCTTTGCCGAACCGAAAACTAACGGGCCGCTGCGCCGGGCCGATTACCGCGGCAGAAGATATTCGTTCGGCTATCCGCCCTGCCCGGACCTCTCCAGCCAGAGGAAGCTTTTCAACATGCTGAAGCCCGAAGGGGATGTGGGAATAAAACTGACGGAACATTGCATGATGGACCCGGAAGCTTCCGTTTCCGCTTTCGCGCTGCATAACCCGAAAGCGAAGTATTTTAGCATATAAGAGTAACTGTTCAGGTTATTAGGTTCAGGGTTCAAGGTTTAAGGTTATTTTTCCCCGCGATCTTCTTGTGTTCCCTGGTTTTCAACCGTTGAACCGCTGAACCATGAACCCGGAACCTGCGTAGTTACATATAAGAATAGGAAAGGAACCATATGGAAAACGATCATTCGCCGGATAAAACAGAGAAAGAAGAAAACTTCGCGCAAATGCTGGAGGCCAATTACAAAGAACCCGCCAGGCTGGAGCCGGGGCAGAGCATAGAGGCGGCTATCGTCAAGATCTCGGCGGACTGGGTTTTGATCGAAGTGGGCGGCAAGGGCGAAGGGTATCTGGACAAGGCGGAACTGCTGGACGCCGGCGGTAAGCTGACCGCCAAAGAGGGCGATAAGCTCCGGGTCTATTTTTTGTTCTCAGAAACCGGCGAAATGCATTTTACCTCTAAGATCGGCGGCGGTCCCGCGGCGCATATCCAGCTGGCGGAAGCCATGCGCGGCGGCGTCCTGGTGGACGGGACGGTGGCCAAAGAACTGAAGGGCGGATTTGAAATCACCATCAGCGGCGGCGCGCGCGCCTTCTGTCCCTTTTCGCAGATGGGCATCAGGCGGGAAGACAATAAAGAGAATTATATCGGCCAGTCCCTGCCGTTCGAGATCAT
The DNA here is from genome assembly GCA_018829985.1 of Elusimicrobiota bacterium. GTDB lineage: Bacteria > Elusimicrobiota > Elusimicrobia > Elusimicrobiales > UBA9959 > JAHJSU01. Next base: position 9,867 of record JAHJSU010000137.1, read on the forward strand.
CGAATGCGCCGAGCGGAAAATCGTCCTTTCCCGCAAGGGCATTCTGGAGAAAGAGCGGCAGGAAAAAGCGCGGATTTTGAAAGGTACGCTGGAAGAGGGAACGAGGATAAAAGGCGTTGTGACCTCCATCCGGAAATTCGGCGCTTTTGTGGACATCGGCGGCCTGGAAGGCCTGCTTCCCGTCTCCGAGATCGCCTGGGACCGGACCGAGAACGTCGGCGACAGGCTTTCGGCCGGCCAGGCGGTTGAGGTTGTCATTAAAAAGCTGGACTGGGAGAACGAACGGATATCTTTCAGCCTGAGGGAGATCCTGCCCAATCCCTGGGATCTCGCCGCCCGGACCTGGCCGCCCGGTTCCTATCACACGGGGACGGTCACCCGGCTTGTCCCGTTCGGCGCGTTCGTCGCGCTGGGCGAAGGGGTTGAGGGGCTTATCCATATTTCCCGGCTGGGAGGGGACAAAAGGATACGGCATCCGGAGGAAGCGGTTAAGGCGGGCCAGTCCATAGAGGTTAAGGTAGAATCCGTGGACGGGGAAAGTAAAAAGATCTCGCTTGTCCCGGCGGACGCGGCCCGGGAAGAGGATGAGGACGCCGCCGCCCTGAAACAATATCAGCAGCAGGATTCGCCGGAGACGCCGACCCTGGGCACGCTGGGCGAGATGCTTAAAAAGCAGATGGAGAAAAAAGGACAAGGCGGGTGAGTTGATAAGTTGATTAGTTGATAAGTGCCGCAACTTTCTTACTTATCAACTGCTGTTTCCCACTCTATCAACTTGTCAACTCCGAAAATTGCGATGGCGATTTTCAGTTAGGTCTTTTTTGGGTCTTGACAACCGGGAACTGTCTGCTATACTATAAATGTCGTCCGCCTTAGGCGGACACAAGAGCCCGCGGCTCCATTAAACGGAGATTCTCGCGGGCTCTGCTTTTGGGGCCCCCCAAGCTTGGGGGGGTTATTTTTTAAAATATTCCGTTCCCCGCCGGTCTATATAGAAAAACTTCCCTTGCAGGACGGCTTTGGCGATGCCGCCTTTGAACGAGGAGACTTCGTCATATTTAAACGGTATCAGCTCTTTTCCGGTCTTGTCGATAAAGCCCCATTTGCCGCTTAAAGTCTTTAATACCGGGGCAAGCCCTTCGTTGAAAGAAGCGCACATAAAGTAATTGAAAGGCAGCCGTTCGACGCCGTTAACGTCTATATAGCCGCAGCGCCCCGGGGCGTCGGCCAGCTTTTCGGCATGGGCCAGCCCCTCGCTGACAGGCCCGATGTCGAAAAAATCCTTGGCCTTGAAAATTTTTGTTTTCCTGCTTATAAATCCGAAAGTCCGGCGGAACCGCGCGGAAGTGAAACCGCCGTCAAAAGGAAACGCTTGCTCATAGACCGGCGGTATGGCCTCCGCGCCTTGTTTGTCTATATAACCGTAGAACCCGCCGGATTTCACCCTGGCCAGGCCTTCGCTGAAAGGGTATATTTCGTCATACTTTGTGGGGATAAACTGTTTTGTTTCAAGCGGTATTACACCCCAGCGTTTGTCCTTTTTCGCCGCGGCCGCGCCTTCGCTGACGGTCAGCGCTTCTTCATACTCGAACGGTATCGCGGCTTTCCCGGCTTTATCCAGGTAGCCCCAGCGCCCTTTTGATTTAGCGGGCGCCAGCCCTTCGCTGAAGGCGCCGGCCGACTGGTAGGCGGCCTTTATGACGACCCGCCCCGAAGCGTCGATATAGCCGTATTTGCCGCCGGACATGACAAGGGCCAGGTTCTCGCTGAACGGCCAGGCCGCGTTATAACGCGGGGAAATGATTATTTTCCCGGCCTTGTCCGCGTAGCCCCATTTTGAGCCGGAGCGGTACGGGATGAGGCCGCTATCCGTGCTTTGGGCCCGGGCGGATGAAATACAGAATGTCGCGAAAGAAATTGTAAACAGCAGTTTTTTTAACATAGAGAACTTTTCAAGTCACCTGCCGGCATAAGCCATAAGTTTTAGATACGGCTATTGCCATAGGCTATATGCCATAAGCTATACGCAGAACTATTAAGGAACTCCTTAAAAAGCATACGGCATCCGG
>JAHJSU010000138.1 GCA_018829985.1 Elusimicrobiota bacterium
CGGAGCGTATCGCCTTCCCTCCCACGCTGCTCTCGCCGAAAGTATATTGAGCGGAGCCCGCGCCCGTTTCGCCGCCGGAGAGCAGGGATTTGAGACTGCGCCCCTGGGCGTCTTTATTGGGCGCTATCCCGGCGAATTCCAGTATGGTCGGCATGAGGTCTATCAATTGAACCTGCCGCGGGATTTCTTTTTTCCCCCTCCCGGGGACCTTTATTATCAAAGGGACCCGCAGCGTGTTGTCATACAGATTAAAGTCGTGAAAAAAATAGTCATGATCGAAGAGCCCCTCGCCATGGTCGGCGGTCAGGATAAGAATCGTGCGGTCAAGCAGTTTTTCCGCCCGCAGTTTGCCTATAAAATCGCCGATAAGCCCGTCCGAGTAAGCTATCCCCTCGTCATACCTGGCGACGATATGGTTCACGTCGTCGTCGCTGAGTTTTATCGCTTCCGCCGCCGATTTCAGCATCAATCTCCTCTTGTAGACCGGGAAAAGCTGCGCTTCCATGGGGGAAAGGGAGTTCAGTCTTTTGTTTACCTTGAAACCCCTGTCGTAGATCCCGGAAGCGGGGAAGACATAGGGCGTGTGCAGGTCGTTGCCGTGCGCCACCAGGAAGAATTTTTCTCCGCTGCCGCTTTTTTCTTTCGCCCAGTCAAGCGCCGCGGGCAGGGTGGTTTTAAACGAGGCGCTGGTGTAATCAAGGTGGTAATAGGTGTCGAAACCCTGGTTCAGCTTGAAAAGCGGGTGAAAATTCGGCCCGCCCACAAACGCGGCGGTTTTATAGTTATATATCTTAAGGATCTCCGCAAGGGTAAAAGCCGAATCGCTTAAAGCTTTGTTCAAAGCGTCCACCCCGTGGGCCGACACATATCTGGAAGTGAATATCGACGCGAAGCTTAACAGCGTGGTGGGCGCCTGGGCGATAGCCTGCCTGAACAGCGCCGCTTCCCCGGCCAGGGCGTCTATATTGGGGCTTGTTTTCCTGTGGTAGCCGTAGGAGGAAAGATGGTCCGCCCGGAGACAATCCACCACGATCATAATGATATTATAATCCGGCGGCCTGACCGCCGCGGCTTCGCCGGCCGCGCATATGCCGCGCATGAACGACAATACGGCCAAAGCGCAAAGAATGCCCGCCAACCGCGCACGCCTCTCTTTCGCATTGATCATGGCACTACCTCCAATAGCCGGCTTCCTTTAATTTACGCTTCATTTCTTCGGTCACCGTCACCCGCGTGTCGTCGGGACTCTTATCCGTTCTGGTTTTCCGGCGCCATCTCATAAGTTCCTGCGCAAGCCCGTAAACCACCGCCGGGTTTTTTTCGGCGAGATTCCCGATCTCGGCTCTGTCGTCCGCCAGGTTGAAAAGCTCGTATTTCCCGCTTTCATATATCAATTTCCATTGACCGGCGCGGACCGCCCACTTATGAAAACTCGCTTCGGAATAAACGCAGCGGTTGAAATCTTTTTCCGTTTTCCCGCCCTCCATAAGCGGGACCAGGCTTGCCCCCTGGGCCTCTTTGTTAACGGGGACGGCGAGCATATCCAGAACGGTGGGCATTACGTCTATCAGCTGGGCCTGCGCGGAAATGCGGGCCCCTTTTGAATTTATGCGCGGGTTTTTGATGATAAGAGGGACCCGGATCGACTCCTCATACAGGTTCTTGCGGCCGAAACGGTCGAAACTGCCGTGGTCGGCCAGTTCCTCGCCGTGCTCGGAGGTGAGGATGATCACCGTGTTCCCGGATAGTTCAAGCTCTTCGAGCTTCGCCAGCAGCCCGCCTACGAACCGGTCGGCATAAGCGATGCCCGCGTCGTAACGGGAAACAATGTAATCGAGGTCCGCCTTGGACAGCTTTACCTCCCGCCCGTTCAGAAGAAGGGCGCCGTTCTTAAAATCCTTTAAACGGTTATAGTCGAGAACCAGCCCCTTCAGCGCGCCGGCGTACTCAGAGGCTTTGGGGCCGGGTTCGGGCTTATCGAACGGAGGATGAATATCGTAGGAATCAACGAACAGAAAAAACCTGTCGTCCTTGCGGGCTGTCAGCCAGTTCAGCGCCCTGGGCATGATTCGCTCAAACGAGCCCATCGGCTTGTTCCCGGTATCGTCAAAATAAACGTCGAACCCCTGCTTCAGCCCGTATGCCCCCGACATGTCCAGGCCGCCCGTGAACGCCGCGGTCAGGTAGCCGCGGGCTTTCAGCATTTCCGCCAGGGTAACCTCATGCTCCGACAGCTTCCCCCCCCGTTCATACAGGCCGTGGCTATGAACGTATTTTGAAGTAAAAAGCGAGGCCAGGCTGGGCAGGGTCCAGTGGCTCTGCGCCACGGCGGCCTCGAACACGGCCGCTTCCCCGGCGAGCCCGCTTATATTCGGCGCCGTTTCCGTTCCATAGCCATAGGCCTTAAGGTGATCGGCCCTTAACGCGTTAAGGCAGATAAGGACCACGTTCAGCCCGGGCTCATTGCCGGCGCGGGAGCCGCCGGCGTGACAGACGGCGCACGCGCCCGCCAGAATCAGGCCGCTTGCGCATATAAACCGTCCCAGTGTCCTTCGGGTCATTGGCTATTTCCGGGTGAGACTTGTCAGCCTGTTGATCTGCAGATTTAAGCTGTCCCCGCAGTTAAAATTCCTCAGCTTGGCGTATTCCCTGCCTTTATAATAGTTTATTTGCAGGGCCAAAAGGGCTCTTTCGTGCAAATTCCGCACTGACCGGCTGTCGGACTTAAAATTGAGATCGTTCAGCATCCTGTACTTCTCCATGGTGAGCTTGTCCCTGTATTGCGCGAAGGATCTGGTGCCGGGGTAGGGCGTCCAAAAGTAAAGTTCCATGGACTCCGGCAGATATTTGAACAGGAGCCTTCCGACCGTGTCCAAATAATAGGTGGACGTCCTGTCTTCGGCCCCTTTGACTATTATATTCAGATGCACGTTTATCCCGTATTTATGCGCCAGCCCGGCCACCCGCAGCGATTCCCCGTCCAGGGCGTACCCTTCCTGGAGATTGAAGCCGAAGGTCAGGCAGAACCAGTTACTGTCCTTCAGGAATTTCATCACGTCTTCCGTGAGCCCGCCCAGCGGGCCCAGGAAAGAATATATCCGCTTGCCGGTTTTGGACAATAACTTTACAAGCTCCCTGAAGTCCGGGTGCAGGAAAAAGCCTTCGTCGCGGATAAACAGATAGTCGTACCGGTGCCTGTTCAGGAGCTTCAATTCTTCCTTTAAATAGGCGGGCGGGTAAAAGATTTTCCGGGACTTATACGTCGAGAAGCTATAGCAGTTGTCGGAAAAATCGCAGGGGAACGGGCAGCCCATGAACGTGCTTATCGAGAAAGCTCTTTGGCGGGGGAAAATGCCGGCGTACCACGCCTCTTTTAATTTATCGAGCGGGAACACGCTCCTGTCCATGTGGTTATATCTGAACTCCCCTTTTATCGCGCCCTGCCTGCCGCTCTTTATGATCTCGTCGATATTGTTCCCGAACCCGACGACCGTCTTTGAGGCGCTGCCGGCGAAATCGCCCGGGCACAGGCTCGGATGGTAGCCGCCCGCGATTATCCTTTCCGGGCCGATCTTTTTTGAGAAGTCAAGGAAGTCCGGGTAGCCGCAGGTAAAGACCGAGCACAGATAAAGGTCCCCGTCGGTCTTCGCTTCGCCGTCAAAGACGAACTCCGAATCCCATTTCCTTTTGTCGGGGACGGCGTAGAGGACCGACGGCTCTTTTATCCGCGGCTCGCCGGCCAGGCGGGGGAAGTTATACAAATAACATCTTTTTTTCGCCATGTTCCCCGGTCACTTTAAAATATCTTTGCAATAGCTGCATTCATAACAATTATGCGCGCAGGAGGTCCTTATTTTGAAGAAATCTTCCGGGTACGGCATGGGATACCCGCTGCCCGGCTTTTTCGCGCCGCCGGCCCGGTCCCCCTGGAAATATTCCCTGGCGAAGAACGACCCCCCGAAAGAGGTCCGCATTGCGTGCGCCACGGTGATGTCTTCTTCATTGATATATTCCGCCAGGAGCCCGCATATAAAACCGTTTTCCACCGGTTCGCCGTGGGCGCCCCGCGTGGCGATCTTGAATTCATCGGCCAGGCCGCGATACGCGGGCAGGAATTTCGGCGGGATATACTGCCCGGTCAGGAACCGCCAGTGCCGGCCGGGCTCGAGCTTGTGGCAGTAGAAAATGCCCGGGTCGAAATACCTGCCGTGCGTCATCGTCATGGTGCAGGAATGGAAATTCTGGTCCGGGCACTCGAAGACGCACCCTTCGTTGACCATCAGTTTCAGATTCAATCCTGGAAATCTCTTTCTGACGGAGGCGAGGTAGCGCAGGTCATAGGTCTTCCTTCTCCCGATGTTGTAGGAGGTGATCAGGCCGCGGCGGTCCCTTTCCAGAAGCTGGCACAGCTGGTTTATGGAGTTTATATCGTTGATGATCGAGATGTTCAGCTTGTATTTCCCGAGCTTCAGGAAAGCGTCGAGTATGAAGGTCCCGTTGACCGTTATAAGGTCTGGTTTCAGGATCTCGGCCACCGCTGCGAGCCTGCGCGTGATGAGCGCGTCCGGGATGCCGTCGAAATTATAGACCAGGTTGAATTCTATGCCCGCGGACTTTAAGTTCTCCCGGAATTTCAGCAGCCGCCCGGGGGCGATGTTAGGGGTGAACCGGGCGCTCGAGATGCCGAGCGAGGTCCCCGGCGAGGAATAGACGGATGAAATATACTTTTTAAAGGGCAGGACGACCTTCGGGAAGAAGTCCCTGTCCCCGTTATAGCCTATGCTGAGCATGCGGTAATATTTTTTATTGTCTTTTATGGCTTTCATAAGCTCGCCCTGTTCCCCCGGCTATTTATCCGCGTCTTTCCGCTTGCGCATAGCCGGATAGTATTATAATACTTTTCAAATATGGCGTGTGCCGGCGGTCCGGAATGCCGGCGCCCGGAGACGCGGAGAGACCGGCCGGGTTACGCCCCCTTTTAGGCGGGAACTACCGCGGAGCCTCCCGCGTAATGTTTATGCCCGGCAGTTTCTCGTACAGTTCGCGCTGCTCCGCGTCGTTCCTGGCCATGGCCGCCGTGAATTTGCCGCCGGAGGGCAGCGCCTCGCTCAAGGCGTCCTTTTCGTCGGCCGCCAGGCCGTCGAACAGCGCCTTCTTAAGGACTTCCGCCGTCTCTTTTTCGGTCCCCGCCAGATCGTCGCGCTCCCCGGGGTCTTTTTGAAGATCGTAGAGTTCCGTCCTTTTCGGGTACCAGATCAGTTTCCACCCGCCGGAGCGCAGCGCTTTCCCTCCCACGCTGCTCTCGCTGAAGGCATCCTGGCCGGGCCCCGGGTCCGCTCCTTCGCCGGTGAGCAGGGCCTTAAGACTGCTCCCCTGGGCGTCCCCGGCCGGGCCTATCCCGGCCAGGTCCAGCAGGGTGGGCATAAGGTCTATCAGCCGGACCTGCCGCGCTATGTCTTTTTTCCCCGCTCCCGGGACCTTTATTATCAGGGGGACCCTCAGCGTGTCGTCGTACAGGTTGAAATCGTGAAAAAAATAGTCGTGGTCGAAAAGCCCCTCGCCGTGGTCGGCGGTCAGGATAAGAATCGTGCGGTCAAGCAGTTTTTCCGAGCGCAGCCCGCGTATAAAATCGCCGATAAGCCCGTCCGCGTAATTTATCCCCTCGTCATATCTGGCGACGATATGGTTCACGTCGTCGTCGGTGAGCTTTATCACTTGCCGCGCCTTTTTCATCAGCAGTTTTCGTTTATAGACCGCAAAGACCCGGGATTCGGCTTCGGGAATGAACTTCAGCCTGCGGTTCGTCTTGAAACCCCTGTCGTAAAGCCCGGAAGCGGGGAAAACATAGGGCGTGTGCAGGTCGTTGCCGTGCGCCACCAGGAAGAATTTTTCTCCCCTGCCGCTTTTTTCTTTCGCCCAGTCAAGCGCCGCGGGCAGGGTGGTCTTGAACGAGGCGCTGGTGAAATCAAGCTGGTAATAGGTGTCGAAACCCTGGTCCAGCTTGAAAAGCGGGTTCAGGAGCAGCCCGCCTGTGAAAGCAGCGGTCTTGTAATTGTGTATCTTGAGAATTTCCGCCAGGGTCAAAGCCGAATCGCTCAAGGCTTTGTCCAGGGCGTCGACCCCGTGGGCCGTCACGTTCCTGGAGGTGAACATCGACGCGAAACTGAGCAGCGTGGTGGGGGCCTGGGCGACGGCCTGCCTGAACACCGCCGCCTCCCCGGCCAGGGCGTCTATATTGGGACTTGTGTTCCTGTGATAGCCGTAGGAGGAAAGATGGTCCGCCCGGAGGCAGTCCACGACGATTATGACGATATTGTATTCCGAAGGGGCCGCCGCGGCGTCCCCGGCCGCGCGCGGCGGGGCCTGGGGGAGGGCGCAGAGGACGGAGGCGAGGAGGCACGGCAAAACCGGTAATTTTTTCATATAAAACTTTCAGGTCAGTCAGGATTCCGCGATAATCAGTATCTTGGGCAGATCGTCCTTTACCGCCGCCTCTTCTTTCGGCGCGGCTCCTTATGCCGGAACCGCTCATCAAAGGTTATAATAGCAAAAAAATACGGCCGGAGAGTCAGGCCGGCCGTATCCGTATACCCTGGAATACGCGTCCGTTTGAACCCCCCCGGTTTTTATACTACAATTACCTGCGTAGGCGCCCTGAAACAATGGTTTTTATGCTAACCCTTTTCATGAAATTCCCGCGATTTAAAATAATCCGGGTCTTGATCGCGGCCGCGCTGCTGCTGGCGGCGCCGCGCCTCCACGCGGCCGGACCCGCCCTGAGCGGAGCCGAAGGGCCTAACCTTATCCTGATCGGCTGGGACACGCTGCGGGCCGACCATGTCGGCGCGCTGGGCTATGAACGGAAGACGACCCCGAACCTGGACGGCCTCGCCGCCAGGTCCTTCCTGTTCACGCGCGCGATAAGCCCGGCAAGCTGGACCCTGCCGGCGTTCATGTCCGTCTTCACCGGGCTGTACCCTTCAGAACACGGGATGACCAACAAGTACAGCTTGCCCGCCGCCGGCAGCACGAAACTGGAACCGGCAAGCCTTTCCACCGGCGTGGCCACCCTGGCGCAGCTGCTTAAAACCAACGGCTACAAAACGGCGGCCTTTACCGGCGGGGCCGGCGTGGGAGGAAGTTACGGCTTCAGCCGCGGGTTCGACGTCTACGTAGACAGCCCGAACTTCACCGGCTTCGGAACCTCTTTCCCGCAGGCCCTCGACTGGCTCAGGGACAACCCCGGCTCCGGAACTTTTGTTTTCATACACGGCTACGACACACATCCGTTCCGCGACCTGAAGGCCGACGGGAACTACAGCTTTATCCCCCCTGAAGAGGCGGCAAAGGTCCCGGAACTGCGGGCGCGCCATGAGAAAATGCGCATGGAACTGCTGGACGGCAAAAAACTTCAATACACAAATGACGACGTAAAGCTGTGGACCGGCGTGTATGACGAGAAAATACTGCGGGCCGACAAACTTTTAGGAAAGTTTTTAACGGATCTGTCCGCGCTGGGAAAACCGGCCGGGGAAACCATTATAATCCTGCTGTCGGATCACGGCGAAGAACTTTTTGACCACGGCGGAGTGGACCACGGCATGACGCTTTACGACGAGCTGCTCCGCGTGCCGCTTTTAATTTATGTGCCTCACAGGCCGGGACGGACCATAAACGCGCAGGTCCGGACCCTGGATGTCTTTCCGACCGTTATGGAGCTTTTGGGGCTTAGGCAGGGAGAAAGTCTGCGGGGGCAATTGCGCGGAACAAGTCTTGTAGGGCATATGAACGGCGCCGGGGAGCCGCTGGACGCTTTTTCGGAAACGGATTACCTGTTCCACTTCAATAAAAAAGCCGTCCGCAAAAGCAACGGCCAGAAACTTATAAGCGACGGATTGACGCAGGGGCGCGAGCTTTATGACACGTCGGCGGACCCCGCGGAGAAAACCGACCTGTTCGAGAAGGACTCCGCCCGGGCCTACATCCTTGAAATGGCGCTGTTCGACTGGGAAGAAAGCCTTAAAACCCCTTAACCTGAAAAGTTGCAGTTGAAACACGTATACCGTCGTGGCAGCGCGGATTTTTTTGTCCACCCCCTCCCTCATCCGCCTGAGGCGGACGGGGGTGAGGGGGGAACTGAAGCTTTCAGGTTAGCGGTTGGGATGAGGGATAAAGAATGAGGCAGGAAGCGCATCAAACTTCAGCCTTCCCGGAAAATTCAACTGAATTTTTCGGGTTAGGGCCTTACCGTCCGGTGGAACCTCTTCCTCCCGGCCTTATAGACATGCATTGCCATGTGGCCGGGCTCGGCGGCGGCGGAAGCGGCTGCTTTGTTTCGGCGGAACTGCGCGATAACTGGCGGTTCGGGCTCTATCTGCGGAGTTTCGGGGTCTCACGGAAGGAGCTGCTGGAAAAAGGCGACAGTCTGATAGCCGGCCGCATCTCCGAAGCCCTTGCCGGGAGTAAATTCGTCGGCAAAGCCGTTCTGCTGGCGATGGACGGCGCGGCCGGCAGCGACGGTTCGCTGGATGCGGATAGAACGGAAATTTATGTTCCCAATGAATTCGTCGCCGAAGCCGCTGCGCGGCACGCGAACCTGTTATTCGGCGCTTCCGTAAACCCTTATCGGAAGGACGCGCTGAAGCGGCTGGAATGGGCGAAGGAGCACGGCGCCGTCCTGGTAAAATGGCTCCCTTCTATCATGGCCATCGACCCGGCTGACCCGAAGCTCGTTCCTTTTTATCAAAAGCTGGTCGAGCTGAAGCTCCCCCTGCTGACCCACACGGGCAAAGAACGCTCTTTTTCCTCTTCCAATGACGAACTTTGCGATCCGGACAAGTTAAGATTGCCGTTGAGCCTGGGCGTCACGGTGATCGCGGCGCACATCGCCTCCACGGGAAAATACCACGGCGAACGGAGCGTCGACCGGCTGGCGCGGCTGATGCCGGAATATCCGAACCTTTATTCCGACATCTCCTCGTTGACCCAGTTGAACAAGCTCTTTTACATGAAAAAGGCGCTTACCCGTCCGGAATTTTCCGGCCGGCTGCTTTACGGTTCGGATTTTCCGCTCATCAATACGGCGCTCGTTTCGCCCTGGTATTACTTCCCGAGGCTGACGCCGAAGCGGATAGCCGCCGTCTTGAGGGAAAAAAATCCGTGGGACAGGGATGTGCTGATCAAACAGTGGCTGGGCACGCCGGCGGAAATCTTTGACCGCCCGCGGCGGATGTTCGGACAGTAACCATAGCTCCCCCCGCCCCGGCCGCCTGCCCGCCGTGTCGTGTTGGCGGGACTGAATTCCCCCCTGCCGCCCGCGTTTGCCCCGGCTTTCCCCCCGCCCGCCTGCCCGCCGCGCTGTATTGGCGGGGCGGCGGCAGCGTTGCCGAAAACCTTGTTGGACTGTCTCCCCCGCCGGTTTTTTGTTATTATAACCTTTAACAAGCGGTTCCGGCAAAAACCGGAGGGGTAAAGTGGTGCATAAAAGATGGTATAATACTCACCAACACATAATGTCCGAATTTAGTGGAATACGGGCACTATAATGTCGCTTGTTTGAGGCGCCCGGCCTTGATACGGCACTGGCCTGGCTTTGGGATTAATATATGATCATAAATCGCGCAGCCGCAAAACAATTGAGTGAAAAACTCCAGCGGGGAAAAGTTTTAATTCTTTACGGCCCCCGCCGCACAGGAAAAACTTTCCTGTTTGAACAGTTGAAGAAAACCTTGTCACCCGGAGAGAAAATACTCTTTCTCAACGGTGAAAGCGGCTCCGTGCAGGAGCAGTTCTCCACAAACAGCCCTGAAAAACTGCGCGCCTATATCGGCGGCGCCTCTTTGCTGATGATAGATGAAGCCCAGAAAATACTTTCCATCGGCAATACCCTGAAACTGATAATTGACGCCAACCCCGGCTTGAAAATAATGGTTAGCGGCTCGGCATCTTTTGATCTGGCGCAAAAAGTCGGGGAGCCTCTTACCGGCAGGCATAAAACAGTTTATTTATATCCAATTTCCGCCGGCGAACTGATAACGACCAAAAGCGCCGCTTATTACCATTCGGTTTTTGAGCAGCACCTTATATATGGCGGCTATCCCGAATTATTTTCGCTGCCGTCAATGAAGCAGCGGCAGGAATACCTTGACACGCTGGCCGGCTCCTATCTCTTCAAGGATATACTGGAGCTTGACACCGTAAGAGGCGCAAAAAAGCTGAAAGACCTGCTTATTCTGCTTGCCTTTCAGATAGGCAAGGAAGTTTCTCTTGCGGAACTCGGCAATAACCTGGATATGCATAAAAACACGGTGGCCAGATACCTGGATCTGCTGGAAAAGTCTTTTGTGATAGTGAATATAAGAGGCTTTAGCAGGAACCTCCGCAAAGAAGTGTATAAAACCTCCCGCTATTATTTTGTCGACAACGGCATACGCAATTCCCTGATAAACAATTTTAATCCGCCGAAGCTGCGGGATGATATCGGCATGGTATGGGAAAACTATGTCGTGATGGAACGCATAAAGAAGCAAAAATACTCGGGCATTATTTCAAATAATTATTTTTGGCGCACTTACGACAAAAAAGAGGTGGACTGGGTTGAAGAGCGCAGTGGCAAACTGTCCGGCTATGAAATAAAATGGGGGACCAAGCGGCATAAGGCCCCAAAAGACTGGCTTGAAACATATAAGAACGCCACCTACAAACTGGTCACTAAAGAAAATTTTCTGGATTTCATTATCTGATTCCGTATTCCGATGAAATCGGTCACCGTTCCGTGCGAAATCGGCCATCAGTCCAGTGCAAATCGGCCGGGTCGGAGAGAAGCCACGCTCGGGGCCTTTGGGGACGCGAACGGGGGTAACAGTTTAGTCGGATACTTTGTCACCCCCGAGATTTGTTGTCGGGGGTCCATAAATAATGCCGCCATCTGTCGGGGTCAAGACATGGACTAAACTGTTACGAACGGGGCCTTTGGGCCTTTGGGGACGGTTCTTGATAACTTAATTATTTACTTTACCCCGGCGTCCGACTCACAAGTTTGAGGCGACATTTTTAAAACCTTGTGATTCAGACAGTAGCGAAGGTTCCCACCGCCTCCGTCATAGGCTGTCGCCGGCATAGCCCATAACCAACCACCCTAAAACATTGATCCCCCCGCCCCGGCCGACGACTAACCAAACAACTCCCGCCGCATGATACGTCCGCCTTAGGCGGACGCGGGGGTTTTTTTAAAATTTCAGAAAACCGCCCCGGGTTTTGTATTATAGCGGTAAGGGAAGATTTCCGCGGGTTTTTTTAAGCGTGAAAAGATTAAGGTCGGGAAAGAACGTGCGATAAC
>JAHJSU010000139.1 GCA_018829985.1 Elusimicrobiota bacterium
CACTTACTGAGGCTTTTGACGCCCCGCTTAGCCTTTGGATTTCCACACGCTGGCCGGGGCCTGCTACCGGGTGCTCCGACGCTTGTCCGGACGGGACTTTCACCCGCAAGCGCAATGCAGTTTGTTCAGGACGCACCATAATTAAAACTATACCATATTATGACAAAAGTTTTAAGTATGAAACGGCAAAAATACCCAACCGTTTTTTCATAAAGATCTAAGCCAGGCCCCCGCTATTGCCCGTCGTATTTTATAAGATACCGTATACCTGGCAGCGGAACGCAAAATGCACAATTCAGGCAAGCAGGTTCTTCGCCGGCGGAACACCAGTCACCTTTCACTTGTTCCTTATAAAGGGCTGGACCTGACCGGCGCCCTTTAAACCGGTTCCCCTTTTGTGAACTTGCTTTGCGCCTGGGCCTGTTCGTCAGGCGTTGCCGGAACCTCGTCATACTTGTTAACGCCTTTCGTGCCCGGGATAAAGCCAAGACAGATCATTGAGATCGCAGATCCGAGATATGGAATAAAGTTGACAAAGAAATACCAGCCGGACAATCCTAGATCATGCCAGCGCTTAACCTGTATGGCCGTACCGATCCATAAGGCCGGAAACACCATAACGAAAAAAGGAACGCCTGAAGAACCGCGCTGCCAAGGAAGATAAACCGCCAACAGACATACGAACAAGCCGAGCCATACGAGCCAAAACTCCACCCTGTTGATGCGGCCCTGGAACGAGAACAGGATCCTGCTCAGCGGCTTATTAGTCCTGTCCGCGGACTTCTGATCGCGAATTTCCATAACCTTCCTCCCGTATAAGCACTTAAAATACCGGGGTCCAAGACCCCGGCTATTACAGCCCGCAGGCGGCTTTATCGAACCTTATCTCGGAATTTTCTCCGATATTTATCTGCTCGCGGCGGCCTATTATGGCGGCGCTGGGCCCGACCAGCGACTTGCTCAGATTCATGTTCACTATCACGGCGTTCTCGTTGATGATGGAATCGGAAATGATGGAAGACTCCACGGTCGCGCCGTCGCCGATGGAGGCGTAAGGGCCGATCACCGAGCCGCTTACTTTCGCGCTCGGCGAAATATAAACCGGCTCCAGTATCGTGCAGTCCCTGGCGCGGCTGACATGTTTTTTCTTATCCAGGATATAGCGGTTGGTTTCAAGCAGGGTCTCCGGTTTTCCGCAGTCATACCAGCCCTCTATGGTGACGGGCTTGAATTTATGTCCGCCTTGAAGCATCAGCACCAAAGCGTCGGTCAGTTGTATCTCGTCTTTGGTGGTCTTGCCGGACGCCACCAGCCTGTCAAGGCTCTTGTACAACAGCCCGCTGTCCTTAAAGGCGTAAAGGCCCACTATGGCCAGGTTGGACGGAGGGTCCTTCGGCTTTTCCACCATATTGGTTATAAAACCTTTCGCGGTCTCCACCACGCCGAAGCGCCGGGGGTCGGCCACTTCCTTTATCCCGATGGCGTCCTCGCCGGCGCCCAGGAATTTGCGCAGATCCGCCGAGATTATGGTGTCGCCCAGCGTCACCAGCGCGGGCCCTTTGACATGCTTCCTGGTTATCCAGACGGCGTGGCCCAGGCCTTTCGGCTCGTCCTGCGTGATATAGTGGACTTCAAGTTTCGGATATTTCTCCGACACATAGTTTTTTATCTTCTCCCCGAAGCAGCCTATGACCATATATATCTTCTTTATGCCGGCTTCGGAAAGCCCGTCAAGAATGTGGCCGATAATGGGTTTATCGCCCACGGTCAGCAGGACCTTGGGATAAGTGTGCGTATGCGGCCTTAAACGCGTACCCGCGCCGGCGACCGGCACGATCGCTGAAAATTCCATTTTTGCCATAAAACCCCCAAAGTTGAAACTAGCGGACAGTATCCAGAAGTCAGAATTCAGAATAGTTTGTGGACACCTCAAGCAATCGGCTTAACCCGAAAACATCGCCATTCTGACTACTGAATTCCGGCTCCTGACTACTTGAGCAGTTGCAATTTATACCGAATTAAACCACCGGACCGCCTCCTCTTCGCCCAGGCTGAAAGCGCGCAAGCATTTTACGCCGTCGAACTCGAGAAGCTTGAGGCCGAGGTCCTCCGGCGGTTTTATAAGATGGACCTGCGGCTCGGACCTCATGAGGACGCGCGATTCGTGGATTTTCTGGGTGTGCAGGGCAAGCATCCTGCGCGCCTTTGACTCAAAATAGCCGAAAGGGCCGGCGGACGGGAAAACCAGGTCCGAATCCCTGGAATTGCTTATCATGATGATGGTCCGGCAGCCTTCAAATATATTCAGGTTTATCGTGGCTATGCCTATGACGCCGCCGTCCACCAGGTGATAGGTCCGGCCGCGTTCGGTCACCTCCACCGGCGGGAAGATCAAAGGGATGGAACAGCTGGCCACCAGCGCGTCCACAAAAGAAAGATTCTGCCCCCCGGTTTCCCCGTCGAACTTTATGATATACGGGAGCTTCTTCTCCACGGCATGGCTGATGACGTAGAAATTTATGTTCCTCGAGAAGTTGGACCCGGCTTTGGTAAGCCAGCCGTTTAGAACGTTATAGACCGGTCCGTTAGAAAAAAGCGTGCACCTGGCCAGATTATTCTGAAGCAGGGCTCCGATCCTGGAAAAAAAATCCGGTTTGTGCTGCTGGTAGAGATCCAGCGGGATATTGTGGTAGCCGGGGCTGAAGCTTAATATCCTGTCGCGTTTAAGGTTTTTCCAGATATCTTTCAGCTCGGCCATTTTATTGTAACAGTACGCCGCGCCGTTAAGCGCCCCGATGCTGAAACCCGCCACGGCGTCGAATACCAGGCCCATTTCCACAAACCTCGAAAGCACGCCGGACTGCCAGCTGCCCAAAGCGCCGCCGCCGCACAAGAACAGCCCGACGGGTTCCTTAAATTTATTCATTTCCGTTCGCCGTTTTAAATTAATAGAATAGTATATAAAGAATCGCAGGCATTTTAACACAATATGCCTATCCTCAGCCCGAACACGACACAGAGAAAATATTTAACGCACAGTCGGCGCAAACTGTCAAAATGCGACGCGCCGCCATCGCTACAGCGTGATATTCATCAGTTCAGTTAGCTTCTGATAGCAGGTTTTATAGAACTGCTTGCCAGATTGTGAAAAAGCGCCGGGATGGAGGTAATGCACCCGAATTTGACATATCGCTTCCGATATCCTTTTTAAAATAATAGAATATTATTGTGGCATAATTGTTCCGCCGGACCAGGGCAGTTCGGCGGCGAAAAGGATTCTCTCGAATGAAAGGGGCTTTTAACCGCAATTTCCGGGCCGGCGGGTTTTTCTTCAGGAACGCGGCAACGCTGTTTGTTTTTTGGCTGGCCTTGTCGGGCGAGTTAACGGCGCTTTTGCTGCTTTCCGGAACTGCGGCGGCCCTGCTGACGGCGGCCCTGGCCCGGGGAGACCTGGAAAAGCCGACGACTGGCGCAGGTTTTTTTGTCAGGTTCCTCGCCTATCTGCCCTGGCTTTTCCGGCAGATAGCGCTTTCAAACCTGGACGTCGCCTACAGGGTGCTGCACCCGCGCAGGCCGATAGACCCCAAAATCCTGAGGATAAAGAATCCGTGCCGCACAAACCTGGGCTCGGTGATACTGGCCAACTCTATAACCCTCACTCCAGGCACTGTTACCATAGACGCCGACGGAGACGAACTTATAGTGCACGCGATAACGCAAGGAGCCGCGCAGCTTCTTCTGAGCGGGGAGATGCAGGCGCGCGTGCGGCGCATAGAGGGAGGCGCGGATGTTTGAAGCCGCGGCCCTCATGATAGCGCTGGCCGCGGCCCTGGCGCTGCGCAGGGCTATAGCCGGGCCCAGCATATACGACAGAATACTGGCGGTGAACGTGATAGGCACAAAAACCGTCGCCCTCCTGGCGCTCATAGGCTTCATCTACGGCCGCCCCCATTTTCTGGATATAGCGATAACTTACGCGCTTATCAATTTCATAGCCACCATAGCTTTCCTCCATTTCAAGGAAAAAGGGAACCTGCGTATATGACCGCCGACGCCGCCGGACTGCGCCTGCTGGCGACCGCCGCTCTGCTGACCGCGGGCTGCTTCCTGATGCTGGCCGCCTCGATAGGCATACTGCGCTTCCCGGATTTTTACTCCCGCATACACCCCGTCGGCAAATCAGACACCCTGGGAATCACGTTTATACTATTGGGACTTATTGTCCACGAGGGCTTCTCGCCGGTCAGCCTCAAACTCCTGATCATAATAGTGTTCACGCTGATAGCCTCCCCGACGGCCACCCATGCCCTGGCCAAGGCGGCCTTCCTGGCCGGACTCAAGCCCTGGAAAAAGGAAAAAGATGGCGCTTAAGTTTACGCTGCTGTTCCTGCTGGTGGTCTGCGCGGCGGCGGCCGTCAGGATGAAGGATCTGCTCGGCGCGGTAATAATGCTCTGCGCCTACAGCCTGATAATGACGCTGATCTGGACCCTGCTCAACGCCGTGGACGTGGCGCTTACCGAGGCGGCCGTCGGGGCCGGCATAGTGACCGTGCTGCTGATAGCCGCGCTGGGCAGGACCGGCAGCCGCGAGGAAGACCCGCCGCCCTCATCCCTCATCCCTTCCGCCAAACAACCGGCGGACAGGCATCCCTCATCCCTCGCAGTTGTCCGCTGCGCCCTGCCGCTGCTGGCCGTGCTCCTGACCGGCGCCCTGCTGGTTTACGGCACGCTGGACATGCCGGACTACAGCGCCCCCGCCTCGCCGGCCAACCTGCACGTAGCCTCCCGCTACATAACCGACTCGGCGCCGGTCACCGGCATAGTTAATTTTGTCACCGCGATCCTCACGGGCTACAGGGGATTCGACACGTTCGGCGAAACCGTGGTCATATTTGCGGCCGCGGTCGGCGCGTTGCTGATACTCGGCAAAGGCGGGAAAAAATGAGCGGGCGCGGCTGCGGCGGAAATCTTATAATCAAGACGGTGAGCGGCTTCCTGATACCGTTTATACAACTCTTCGCCCTCTATCTTGCAGCCCACGGAGATTTGGGGCCCGGCGGCGGCTTCCAGGGCGGGACTATTTTCGCCGCCAGCCTGATACTTTACGCTATAGTTTTCGGGCTGGACGAAGGCAGGGAGAAAGTTTACGAAAAGGCGGCCGGCGTGATGGCCGCCGCCGGGGTCCTTGTATTCGGCGGAATAGGCCTGCTCTGCATGGCGGCCGGCGGCTCTTTCCTGCAGTATTCCAGCCTGCTGCCCGGCAAAGTTAAAACGGCCTATCACCTGGGCATATACGGGGTGGAAATAGGCGTGGGGCTGGCGGTGGCCGGGGCCCTGCTGCTGCTTTTTATGAAAACGGCCGGGAGCCGCGATGATTGAGCTGATAGCGGGCAAATATAACTACTGGATCTACATCTGCCTGATGATGATCGGGTTTTACGCCATCATAGCCAAGGGAAACCTGATAAAGAAAATTATCGGCATAAACATCTTCCAGAGCGCGGTATTCCTTTTCTATATTTCAATCTCCAAAGTCCGCGGCGGCACCGCCCCCATACTCTGGGAGAACGCGGTCCTCTACGACAACCCCCTGCCGCATGTGCTGATACTTACGGCGATAGTGGTTTCGGTCAGCACAACCGCCCTGGCGCTGGCTCTGGTTATACGGATACGGAAAGAATTCGGCGCCATGGAAGAGGACAGGATAGCGAAACTCCGGAGCGACGGGCCATGACGGAGCATTTCCCCGCCCTGCTGGTGATACTGCCGCTGCTGGCCGCGGTGCTCATCCCGTTTTCCCCCGCCGCGGTAAAGCGCTCGGCCTGGCATATAAGCTTCGCTTCGGCCGCGGCCTCGCTGGCGCTGGCCGCGCGGCTGGCCTGGGAGACCTTCGCGCTCGGAAAAGTCTCCTACTGGTTCGGCGGCTGGGCCCCGCCCTGGGGCATAGAATACTCCATAGACCCGCTAGGGGCGCTGCTGCTGCTGTTGACGGCCTTTGTCACCTGCGCGGCGCTTAGCTATTCCCGCGCGGCGGCGCCGGCCGAGCTGGCGGCGGAGCGCCTTCCGTATTTCTACTCCTGCATGCTGCTTTTCACCTCGGGCCTGACTGGAATTATAATTACCGGAGATATTTTCAATCTCTATGTATTCATAGAGATAGCCTCGCTGGCCGGCTACGCGCTTATCGCCGCCGGGCGCAGGCGGGAAGCGCTGGTAGCGAGCTATAATTACCTGATCCTGGGCACGATAGCCGCCACCTTCATACTGCTGGGCATAGGCTACCTCTACATGGCCGCCGGCACGCTCAACATGGCTGATCTGCGCGAGCGGCTGCCCCAGGTCTACCACACAAAGACGGTCTTGACCGGCTTCGCCTTCTTAGTGGTCGGGCTCAGCATAAAAACGGCGCTGTTTCCGCTGCACATCTGGCTGCCGGACGCCTATACCCACGCTCCCTCGCCGGTAAGCGCGCTGCTGGCGGCCACCGGAACCAAGGTGGGCATATACGCGATGATAAGGGTGATCTTCACCGTTTTCAAACCGGAATTCAATCCTTCCACCGTGCCTATGACCGTCATCCTGGCGGGGCTTGCCTGCGCGGGCATAATTTACGGGGCCCTTATGGCGCTGGCCCAGACGAACATAAAACGGCTGCTGGCCTACTCCAGCGTGAGCCAGATAGGCTATATAATACTGGGCGCCGCCATCTCCAACCAGACCGCTATGACGGGCAGCCTGCTGCATATCATCAACCACGCGCTCATGAAGGCCAGCCTGTTCATGTGCGCCGGGATAATACTCATGTCCACCGGAGCCGAGAAAACCGGGGATTTAAAAGGACTGGGCAGACGCATGCCGCTGACGATGGCGGCTTTTACCGCGGCGGCCTGCTCGTTGGCCGGTCTGCCGCTTACCGCGGGCTTTATAAGCAAGTGGCATCTCGCCCTCGGGGCCGTGGAAGCGGGGCTGTGGCTGGTAGTGCCCGTGATACTGGCCGGCTCGCTGCTTACCGCCGTCTATTTCTGGAAGATAATTGAACCCGCCTATTTCTCCCCGGCCGGGGAGCGCCGGCCCGTAAGACCGGAGGCGCCGGCCGGGATGCTGGCGCCGGCCGTGCTGCTGGCCGCGCTGGGCGTGGCGCTGGGCCTGGCCGCCCATTTCCCCGCGCTTGGCGCCGGCAGGGCCGCGGCCCTGCTGCTGGGTAAGCCATGACCGAGATAATAACCTTCAAGCCGCTTTTCGCCGTGCTGGCTTCGCTGGCCGCCGGGATAATGGTTTCGCTTTCGGGCGGCCGGCCGGCGTTAAGGGAAGCCTGGACCTTCGCCGGAGCCGCGGTTAAATTCGCCGTAATAGCCTCCATGCTCCCCGCCGTGATGACCGGGGCGCAATTGCTGACGCCGGGGCTGACGCTTTTCCCCGGCATGGAACTGCGCTTCCGGGTGGACGCGCTGGGACTTATTTTCGCCGGGATGGCGTCTTTCCTGTGGATACTGACCTCCGTCTATTCCGTGGGCTATGTGAGAAAGCTGGGCGAAGAAAAGCAGACCAGGTTCTTCGCCTGTTTCGCGCTCACGCTCTCGGCCGCCGCCGGGCTGGCATTCGCGGCAAATCTGTTTACGGCTTTCATTTTCTACGAGCTCATCACCCTGGCCACCTGGCCGCTGGTGGCCCACAAGGAAACCAAAGAAGCCCTCTCCGGCGGCAGAATATACCTGGTCTACCTGCTGGGCACCTCCGTAACCTTCATGCTGGCCGCGATACTCATCTCCTATAACGCGGCCGGAACGCTGGACTTCCGGCCCGGCGGCATTTTCGGGGCCATGGGCCCCGGGCACAAGGTTTTACTGGGGGCGGCCTTCGCGCTTTTTATAGCCGGCACGGCAAAGGCCGCCATCATGCCGTTCCACTCCTGGCTGCCGGCGGCCATGGTCGCCCCTACGCCCGTCAGCGCGCTGCTGCACGCGGTGGCGGTCGTCAAAGCCGGAGTCTTCCTTATACTTAAAGTCGTCCTGCACGTCTTCGGGACGGACCTCCTCAGCGAGCTGGGGTTCGGCCTGCCGCTGGCCTGGATCGCGGCCTTTACCATACTGGCCGCCTCGGTGATGGCGCTGCGCCAGGATAATCTCAAGCTGCGCCTGGCCTATTCCACGGTAAGCCAGCTCTCCTACGTGGTACTGGGAGCGGCGCTGCTTTCGCACTCTTCCATAAAGGGGGCGATATTCCATATGGCGGCGCATGCCTTCGCGAAGATAACTCTTTTTTTCTCGGCCGGGGCCATCTACGCCCTTGAGCGCAAGACCAAAGTCAGCGAGCTGGCGGGCATAGGCCGCCGCATGCCGCTCACCATGACGGCCTTCTCCATCTGCGCCCTGTCCATGATAGGAACCCCGCCCCTGGCCGGATTTATAAGCAAATGGTACATAGGGCTGGGCGCGGTGGAGGCGGGACAACCCGTGTTCCTGGCCGTGATAGGCGCCAGCGCCCTGCTCAACGCCGCCTACTTCCTTCCGATAATATACCAGGCGTTCTGGGGCGGCGGCGAAACGGCCGCAGTGGAAAGCCCGGAAAAAGGGCCGCTGGCCATGCTGCTGGTCATACCGCTGCTGCTGACCGCCGGGATAACGCTGGGGCTGTTCTTCTTCCCCGGACTCCTGCTAGAACTCGCGGAGCTGGCAGCGAAAGGATAACCCGAAAAATGTAACTGTTTAGGCGGGCAAAGTCGTTTTATTGAATTGTAAAGCCCGACCGTAAGATATAGAATAAATTAAGAGTGATTGTGAGCTATTTTTGCCAATTTTAGTTAAGTTTCCAAAGGAACCAGGCAAATGCCAAGAATTTTTGACAATATAGACGCTAAACTGGTGGATGCGCTTAATACTACTCTGCAAGTTTCCGAGCGAGCCGATTTCTGCGTCGGCTATTTCAACCTGCGCGGCTGGAAACAGCTTTACGAAAAAATAGATCAATTATCCGGGAAAGACGGCAATTGCTGCCGGCTCCTGGTCGGCATGCAGAAACTGCCGGCGGATGAACTAAGGGAATATTTAAGGATTGGCTCCTCCCCAACCGGCATGGACAATGCCGCCGCCAGCCGCATGAAAAAGCGTCTGGCAGAGGAATTCCGCAAACAGCTCGCCCTCGGCCTCCCTAACGATGTGGATGAAACCGCTTTAAAGCGCCTCGCCGCCCAGATAAAAGAAAAAAAGGTTCTGGTGAAGCTTTTCCTGCCTTACGGCCTGCACGCTAAATTATATCTCCTGTTCCGACAGGACCCGAACAATCCTATAGTCGGCTTTCTTGGGAGCAGCAATTTAACACTGGCCGGTTTATCAAATCAGGGCGAACTCAATATAGACGTCATGGACCGCGACGCCTGCGAAAAACTGACCAAGTGGTTTAATGACCGCTGGAATGACAATTTTTGCGTGGATATTTCCAAAGAGTTAGTTGAGATAATTGAAACAAGCTGGGCAGGCCTGAAGCCTTCCCCATATCACATCTACTTAAAAATCGCTTATCACCTCTCGCGCGAAGCCCGCGAGGGATTAAAAGAATTCAAAATCCCGCGTGACTTCGGCAACACCCTGTTTGAATTCCAGAAAGCCGCTGTCAAAATATCCGCCCATCATCTGAACAAACGTAATGGCGTGCTTATCGGAGACGTGGTCGGTTTGGGAAAAACCCTGATGGCCACGGCCCTTGCCAGGATATTTGAAGACGACTATGATATAGAAACCCTGATAATATGCCCCAAAAATCTTCAAAAAATGTGGGAGCATTACAGAGAGAAGTACCGCCTGCGCGGCAAAGTCATTCCCATATCAATGGCGGCTCAAATGCTCCCCGATATGCGGCGCTACAGGCTTGTTCTTATAGATGAAAGCCACAACCTGCGAAACAGGGAAGGCGTTCGCTATAAGGCTATCCAGGAGTATATCGCCAAAAATGACAGTAAAGCCATTCTTTTGACGGCCACGCCATATAATAAGATTTTTTTGGATATCTCAAATCAGCTCCGCCTTTTTGTGCCGGAGGACTACGACCTGGGTGTACGCCCGGAAAAACTGTTGAAAGACATCGGCGAGACGGAATTTATGCGACAGTACCAATGCCAGGTAAAAACCCTGCCCGCTTTTGAAAAAAGCGCCCATCTTGACGACTGGCGGGAGTTGCTGAGGTTGTTCATGGTCCGCCGCACAAGAAGTTTTATAAAGGATAATTACGCAAAATCCGATGCCGGCAAAAAATATCTGGAGTTTGAGGACAAAAGCCGCTTTTATTTCCCCAACAGAAAGCCTAAAACCCTCAAATTCAGTGTGGACCCCAAGTCAAAAACGGATCAGTATGCCAGGCTGTTCTCTGATTCCGTAGTAAACGCGGTAAATGAGCTGAATCTGCCGCGGTACGGCCTTGGCAATTATATAGCGCCCACTCCACATGAGCCGCCAAAACCATCGGATGAAAAACTATTGAATAACCTGTCGCGCGCGGGCAAACAGCTTAAAGGCTTTTGCAGGATCGGCCTGTTTAAGCGCCTTGAAAGCAGCGGACAAGCCTTCCTGCAATCGGTGGAACGGCATGTTTTGCGCAATTTCATATATCTGTATGCCTTTGAAAATAATTTACCCCTGCCGATAGG
This sequence comes from Elusimicrobiota bacterium, assembly GCA_018829985.1. Lineage (GTDB taxonomy): Bacteria > Elusimicrobiota > Elusimicrobia > Elusimicrobiales > UBA9959 > JAHJSU01. Next base: position 10,640 of record JAHJSU010000139.1, read on the forward strand.
CGCGCTGGACGCGGGAGACCTGGACTCGGCCGATGATGAAGACACTGAACAGGCAAACCTGCTGATACCGATAGAGGAAGGCGCCAAAGCAGAGAAAGTTTTCCATGAAGAGGCCGGGAGGATATATAAAGAGTATTCTCTCAAATACCAGAAACGGTTTGACTGGATAAACAGCAGGTATTTTATAAAGGACTTACAAGCCGACATTGAAAATGACAACAAGGCCTTACTCAAAATACTCAAGGACTGCGGCAATTGGGACAGAGCCAAAGATCAGAAGCTTTTAGAATTGATAAAGCTTATAACGGAAAAGCATCCGCGCGAAAAGATTCTTGTTTTCACCCAATTTGCCGATACGGTCCGCTACCTGGAGAAAGCGCTTAAGGCCAATGGACTCACCCGGCTGGAAGGCGTTACCGGCAACTCAACTGACCCGACCGACGCGGCCTGGCGTTTCAGCCCTGTCAGTAATGAAAAGCGGGCGGAAGTATCGCCTAAAGACGAGCTTCGCGTTTTAGTTGCCACAGATGTCTTAAGCGAAGGCCAGAATCTGCAGGACTCCTTTATTGTTGTAAATTATGATCTCCCCTGGGCTATAATCAAGCTCATTCAGCGCGCCGGCCGCGTTGACCGCATAGGCCAGATGGCGGAAAACATTTTCTGCTATTCCTTCATCCCCGCCGAGGGGGTGGAGAAGATAATCAATTTAAGAGACCGTGTCCGCAGACGCCTGCAGGAAAACGGCGAAGTTGTGGGTTCTGATGAAAGATTCTTTGAAGATGACGCCAATAACAGTGCGGTTATAGACCTTTACCATGAAAAATCAGAAATTCTTGAGGGCGATTCCGAAGGCGAGGTTGACCTTGCCTCTTACGCTTATCAGATCTGGAAAAACGCCGTTGAAAAAGACCCCCCGCTTGAAAAAATAATCCCGGCCATGCAGGATGTTGTTTATTCCACAAAACCCCTTGCTTCCAAAGACAGCAAAGAAGGCGTTATAGTTTACGCAAAGACAGGGGATGATAATGACGCCATGGCGTTCGTGGACAAAACCGGCAACAGCATAACAGAATCGCAATACGAAATACTAAAGATTTCCGCGTGCCGTCCGGACACCCCGGCGCTGGACAAAATGCCGGAACATCATGAACTGGTCCGGAAAGCCATTGACAATATTTTAGCCGAAGGCGATAAATCAATAGGCGGCAATCTTGGCCCCAGAAACGGCGCGCGCCGCAAGACATACATAAGGCTTAAAGATTATCTGCCGGAAACAGCCGGTGAGCTTTTCGAGGAATCGCTGCGTAAAGCGCTGGATGATATTTATCAGCATCCCCTCAAGTCCCTCGCGCGCGATATTCTGAACAGGCAGTTAAAGTCCGGCATATCAAATTTTGAATTGTCCCAGATCGTGATGAATCTCCGCGCGGAAGGCAAGCTCTGCGTGCTGGACGAAGAGGAAGCCGCCAGGGAGCCGCAGATAATCTGCTCTTTGGGAATCCGCCCCGAAACAGCTAAGGGTGAAGCCAATGCCTCTTAGCGCCCGCGCCGTCAACAAAGAACAGGTAAAAAAGCACATTGAGGCTTTTGATTTTGAAAAACTTTTTATAACCGAACTGGGCTGGGACCACAACCAGCAGGCCCTTGAAGTCCCCGTGCAGGAAGAAACTTTTAAGCTTACGCCTGTGGCCCAGAAGCGCGGCTTCGCGGTTTATCTCTGTTCCCCTGGCAAAGAGGGCCGCGTTCCGGACTACACAATACGCAGAAAGATAGAAAGCGGCCTTGCCCGTACAGCCCACGAGCATCTCATCATATTTGTGGACGCCTCCAGGTCCTCCCAATTCTGGCAATGGGTAAAGCGTTCCAACGGCAGGGTGGCCTGCAGGGAGAATATTTTCTATAAAAACCAGCAGGGTGAAATTCTGCTTCAAAAACTTCAGCCCCTCGCCTTCTCTCTGGATGAGGAGGAAGAGCTGGACATCACCCGCGTCCTTGAGGCCGTCACCGCTGGTTTTGACACCGAGCGCGTCACCCGTAAGTTTTATGACCTTTTCCAGAAACATCATGATAAGTTCCTCAAGTTCATAGAAGGCATCCCTGATAAAAATCTTGAGCCCTGGTATGTTTCCGTCATTTTAAACCGGCTGATGTTTATTTACTTCATCCAAAAGAAAGGCTTTCTGGACGGCAACATAAATTATCTGGACGAAAAACTGAAAGAGTTGGAGAAAACCGGCAAAAATAAGTTCTACTCTGATTTTCTCTGCCCGCTTTTTTTTGAAGGCCTGGCTAAAAAAGAAGCCGACCGTCCCCCTGCTGCAAGGCAGCTTTTGGGCAATGTTCCATATTTAAACGGCGGTATATTCGCCAAAAACCAGTTGGAAGAACTGCACGGCCAAAAAATTAAGATACCAGATGCCGCTTTTAAGGACCTGTTCGGCTTTTTTGAACAGTATCAGTGGCATCTTGATGACAGGCCGGTCACCACCGACAACGAAATAAATCCGGATGTGCTGGGCTATATCTTTGAAAAGTACATAAACCAGAAGCAGATGGGGGCGTACTATACCAAAGAGGATATAACCGGGTATATAAGCCGCAATACAATAATCCCGTTTATTTTTGATTCCGCGCAAAAAGCCTATAGGCCCGCTTTTGACTCCGGCGGTCCGGTTTGGAACCTTGTAAAATCCGACCCCGACCGCTATTTCTACGACTCTGTTAAAAAAGGAGTAAACATTCCCCTGCCGCAGAATATCGCGGCCGGCCTTGATGATGTTTCCAAGCGCGAGGATTGGAATAAGCACGCTGATAGTCGGTACGCCCTACCCACGGAGATTTGGCGGGAAACGGTGGCAAGAAGGCAGCGCTACGAAGAGATAAAAAAGAAAATCCAGGATGGCGGGATAAAGTCAATAAACGACTTTATCACATACAACCTGGACATTGAGCTTTTTGCCCAGGATGTGATAGAGAACTGCCCCTCGCCGGAACTTTTAAGGGCTTTCTGGAAATCCATAGAAAACGTCTCTGTGCTTGACCCCACCTGCGGCTCAGGGGCTTTCCTCTTTGCCGCGTTGAATATCCTTGAGCCGCTTTATGAAGCCTGCCTTGTTAAAATGCAGGATTTTATAAACTCGTCGGAAAGTCCGGCCAAGTTTCCGGATTTCAGGCTGACACTTGAAAATATACATAAACATTCCAGCGAAAAATATTTTATCTATAAATCCATAATCCTTAAAAATCTCTACGGCGTTGACATCATGGAAGAGGCGGTTGAAATATGTAAACTGCGACTCTTCCTGAAACTTGTGGCTCAGGTTGAAGATGCCTCCCGCCTTGAGCCCCTGCCGGATATAGATTTTAATATCCGGTCCGGCAATACACTTGTAGGTTTTTCAACTTTTGAAGAGGCCCAGGCTATTATTTCCAGCGGTCTTGATTTTGAGGGAACGGCTGAAAAGATAAGAAAAAAGGCCGAAGATGTGGAACGCCTTTTCAAGCGTTTCCGGCAACAGCAGACTGAATATGGCGGCAATGTCACCTCTGAAGATAAAAAAGAATTGCATCTGCGGCTTAAGGAAATTGACGATGAACTGAATAAGTATTTAGCTGGGCAATATAAAATAGACCCCACAAAGAAAAAAGAATTTGACACTTGGCTCCAATCTCACAAACCGTTCCATTGGTTTGTGGAATTTTATGGCATCATGACGAGCGGCGGTTTTGATGTTGTCATCGGTAATCCGCCATATGTGGAATACTCTCAATCTAATTTCGATTACAAAATATTAAACTTTTCAACCGGAGAATGTGGGAATCTATATGCTTTTGTAATGGAAACCTCGACTAAACTATTAACATCCACGGGGCATTTTGGGATGATTATTCCGATATCCTTATGCTCTACTGCAAGAATGCGCACACTTAGAGACTTCATCATAAAAAACGCTAAAGATATTCATTATTCTAGTTATGCTGATAGGCCTACGTGCTTATTTAATGGCGTTCATCAAATTTTATCGATTTGTGTTTTTAGAAAAGGAAAAACTACTAGTTCGCAATTCTATTCCGCAGGTTTCCATCATTGGTTAAAGGACGCGAGGCCATATCTTTTTAAATTGTTGAAATATGCTCCGGGGCGGGATGGTTTCCAAGATGACTTGTGGGGGAAGTTCTCGGAGGCAATTGAGTTTGAGATCCTCAGCAAATTGCAAGCCCATAAAAAATCAATTACGGCTTATTTTCTTCCTCATGGCAAATTGCTTTCAATCTGTAGTGGAACAGGCGGATATTGGCTGCGTGCTTTTACTAAATCACAAGATTCCAGCGAATATAGAGAGCAATTTGTTGATAACGAATCTCTTTCTGTAATTCTTGCGGGAACGATAAATTCAAGTTTATTTTATTGGCTATGGCGAAAATATTCCGACTGCCGGCATTTAACCAAAGCAGATTTGGGCAAATTTAAAATAGATGTTTCTGCTGCGCTAATAAAATCCATTTCAGTATTTAAGAACCAATTAAGTGCGCTGGGAAAGACGAAAGAAATTCGCGAAGGAAAAATGACATATGAGCAATATCGTCCAAATCAAACCAAGTCACTTATTGACGAAATAGATAAAACTCTATCGTCGCATTATAATTTATCCGTTGTGGAGATGGACTTTATTGTAAATTACGACATCAAGTATCGCATGGGGCAGGATTCGGCAGGGGATGAACAGGAATGACGAGAGCTTGGAAAATACTTACGATATAATGCGCGACCCGTAAAGCCATTGACGGACATGGAAAAATCTGCAATAATATCACTACATAGAGATGGCGCATGGACTACCCGGGTATCCAGCCGGCGGGATCAGTCCGGTAAACTTTCATGCGCTAGAATTTGCGCCGGCAAAATTTAACCCACTGTCCGGTGGGTTTTTTATTTATGGAAAATGATGCCTGTAAAACTATATTTTTTTTGACCAATAAACTCAGGAATGAGGGGCGGGCATAA
>JAHJSU010000140.1 GCA_018829985.1 Elusimicrobiota bacterium
AAGCACCTTCAGGCCCATATTAAATTTCACTATGGCGGCGTTCCTGTCATAAGCCGTGCCGCTGATGACAGAGGAAAAATAACCGCCGGCGTATATATTGTCGGCCGCAACAGCCAGGCCCCGGATGGAAGCGGGCGCGCCGGAAGGAGATGCGCCTTTGTAGGTATAAGAAGAGATCCACTGCTGCGCCGCCATCGGCATAGGTTCGTATTTGACCAGCAGCATCGCGTCGTCGTCGCTGGCTCCGACGGCTATTTCGCCGCCGGCGTACACCTTGCCCGCGCCGTCAAAAGCTATGGCCGAGAAGGCGTCGGATTCCGAAGCCGCGCCCTGGACCACCTCGTCCCAGATCTTCACGCCCAGCGGGTTAAACCTGGCTATCCAGGCGTCGGTACTGCCGGAATAATTGCTCTCAACCGCGCCCGCGGCGTAAATATTGCCCGAGATGTCAAGCTTCAGGCGGCTGACGGTAAAGCGGCCGTTGAAGGCTGAATGGTTATAGAAGCTGGTCCACTCGGCCATGCCGTACTGGTTGAACCTGGTTATGCCAAGACCGCCCATGTCCGAGCCGTAGGCCGCGTAAATATTGCCGGAGGCGTCGCGGGCTATGGCAGAGGCCCGGCTGTAGGAATTATTGAACACCCAGAACCTGTCCTGGCCGCGGGTATTGTCCTTCCAGTAATTATAAGGCGCGTTGGGCGCGGTTTTGCCCACATTTGTAAGCGCGGTCCAGGTTGCGCCGCCGTCGGCGCTGGTCCAGACATTGAAATAATAAACCGGCCCGGCAACGCCGCCGGCCAGGTTGTTTACAATAGTGGGCAGACCCATAACAGCGTGGTTCCGCGTATCACCGGCGGCAGCCACCGCGCCCGTCGAAACCACCTGCGCATTGGCCGTGCTAAACGCGACGCCGTCATAGGTGGAATACTGTATTTTATAATCAAAAGTCCCGGCGGTTTCAAAAACCCAGGAGAGATTAACCGAGCCGGTATACTGGCCCGGGCCGGCAAAAAGCTGCTGCGGCTCGCCGAACTGCTCCGGAGAAACGGTCAAAAGCCCGTACTGCTCCTGGAAGCCGCCGCCGACCGACACCATCCAGCTGCTGACCTCCACGTCAAAGCCGAGTTCCGAGCCCAGGTGCGCGGCAACCTCGGAAAGGGAACCGGAAGGAGAATACTTGCCCAGCCAGAGGTTGTCCTGCTGGTTAAGGCTGTAGGCCTCAAGTTTGCCTGTCACATAAACATTCCCCTGGGGGTCCAGCGCCAGGCCGAAACCCTTGTCATAGCCGTTGGAGGGGCCGTTTTTGGTTTTGGCGTAGATCAGGTTGCCGGACGGATCGTATTTGCCCAGCCAGATGTCCTGGCCGCTGTCCTGGCTCTGGTAGAAACCGGCAACGTAAATATTGCCCGCGGCATCCGTTTTGACGGCATGAGCCTCGTCGCAGCCCCAGTACTGGTGGTTTGCGGGGGTATAGGTGCTGGCCCATACGTGGGAAAGGTCGGCCTTGTTGAATTTGCCCAGCCAGATCTCATTGCCGTAATCATTTCCCTCGTCCATCGCGCCGGCCACAATAAGCTGCGACCCGGACGAGCCGGTAGAGAAAGCGATGCCGTAAGCGGCGCTGTAACTGTAGTTGGCCCCGCCGCCAAAATTAACCGCGTTAATAGCGGAAACTCCGTCCGCCGGGAATTTTATTATCGCTATTTTACTGCCGGTGGCGCCGGCCACGTAGGCCCCGGAGCCGTCGGCCACTATGTCGTAAGCGCTATTGCCGAAGCCGGAATCATAAATGACCGGACTTCCCCAGGTCGGAGTGCCGGAGTCGGCGGCTAACCTGGCCACAACTATTTTATTATCCATCATGGCCAGTACATAAAGGTTGCCCGCGCCGTCCACAGCCGCGCCGCGGCCGTAATCATAGCCCGGACTTGCAATAGTGCTGGTCCAGATTTCCGCGCCGGTGAGCGGGTTTACTTTCTTTACATACAGCTCGGTGTCTGAACCGCCGTAAAAAGTGCCCGCGATATAAATATTTCCCTCCGCGTCTTTGGCGATGTTGGTCTCCATGTTCCATTCGTCGTTCTGCCAGGCCATTGGGGTTTTTGTCAGGTAAACTGTGGAGCCGTTAAGCAGGACCGGCTGCTGGCCAAACGGAGGCGTCTGCGCGTTTGCGCCGGGCGCGCATAGCACGAACAGCGCCGTCAGGTTTAAAATGGTTTTTTTAACGTTAAACATAAGTCCTCCTGAAAAACAACTGAGTTATAGACCTTAAAACTGCCGTAAGCCGAGGGCTTTCCCGCCGAACAACCTGGCGGAAGGCCATATGCAAACAAAACCCCTGTCTTCCTGCCTACTATCTACCACCTACTACCTACTTTCCCCTAAAACTCCCACTCCAGCCCCATCAGGTAAGTGTTGGCCCTGTAGTTGTACCTGTAGTTGTCCTCGTAACGCATGTTGGAGCCTGAGATCTGGTAATTGTAGGCCGCGCGCGCGAAGAACCTGTTGAAAACGGGATAGCGCACTGATATAGAGGTAAGCCAGAAGGTCTGGTTTATCTCGGAACTGCCGTAATTTCCGGCGGCGTCCTGCTTCAGACGCCCCAGGTAGCAGAGGCGGCGCCAGTCCAGGCCGAAATTAAACTGTGTGCCGTTCTTTAAAACCAGGCCCATGGCCGGGCTTAAAACGATCTCCATATAACTATAATAATCTTCCATATACTCGTTGCGGGTGGAATCGTAAGACCCCTGGTTGGAACTCAACCAGCCCAGGCGCGCGCCGACGCTCAGGTAAAGCGGCTTAAGCGCCCTGTTTGCCTTAAGGCTGAAATTCTGCATTATTTCGGCGCGCTTGCCGCTCTTAAAGGGGGACTGCCCGGTGACGGGTCTGGCCGCAACGGCCTGGTCGCCGTAGCCGCGGTAGGTGAAGTCATAGCCGGCTTTCATATTGAGCGGCTCCGGGAACCAGGCATAGGTAAAACCCAGGCGGTGGCTGATATTGTCCATGGGATTTTCGCCGGCGTTGGTGGAAAGCTCGTTAAAGGTGGTGGTGTCGTTAAAGACGGACTGCGACTGCGACAGCAGCGTACTGTAATTGGGATACGCCACCTTGTAATAATCGTAGGATTCGGTGAAGGTGCCGTGCGGCCGCTCCTGCTCGGCTTCAAAGCCCATGGAAAAAGTGGCGTAGTCAAAAAGCCCCTTCCCCCACGTTTCGTCTTTCGTTTCCTTGATCAACGCTTTTGAGTATGAAACGCGCGGCTTATACTTGTCAAAATCCCTGGTATAGACGTGTTTCAACGAGAAAGTATGCGTCTGGCGCTGGCGGGTAAGCACGCCGCCGCCGGCAAGTTCCTGTATATCCTGCGTGCCGGAATAATTGCCGGAATACACAGGCACAAGCTCGTGAGAGTCTGAAAATTTTATAACCGGCGAGACGAAGGCGTCAAAGCGGCCCTGGAAAGTGGCGGCGTCGGAGTCAAGGTAATACTTGCCGCCCAGCAGCGAGACGTCGGCCACCGGGGTCAGCTTAACTTCGGCAAAAAGAGAGGGTAGAGGGTAGAGCGTAGAGGGCAGAGTAAGAAAGAAAAAAAGCACGAAAGTTTTAAGAAACGAGATTTTTATATTTTTCATGTTTTCAGAATTCTCACGCATTATTCCTCCGAAAAATCAGTTTATTACGGCCCTCGTAGTTGCAAAGCTTGCTTTGCTTGTCCGGCAGAGTAAACTCTGCCACTACACTACTGGTTACCGATTACCGGTTACTGATTACTTCCCACCCTCTACCCTATCCCCTAAACCCTCTACCCTATACCCTGCTGTTAGAACCTTAGCAGCCCGGCGTCTTTCAGCAGCTTGGCCGAGAACATCACGTCTATGGTGCGCCCGCCGAAAAGGGAGCTGGTATAGACGCGCTCGAAGTTAAGACGGTCGGTTATCTGATCCACGGTCTCGCCCCCGCCCAGGCCGGAGCCGAAATCTCCGGAAGAAAGTATTTTCCCATCGTCAAAGAGCACAAAATCCTCCGCCTGTATCCAGGTGCCTTCGTTAAAAATGTTTTTTGAGACGCCATGAAAAACGTCGCCGCTGACTGAGGAAACCAACCCGGAGCCGCCGAGGTATGAAACATCGGCAGGGTCGACATACCCTGTGGCCACATTGTAATTGGCCTTGGTCCAGATCCACTTCCCCAGGCCGCCGTTGTCGTCGGCCTCGGCGGGCCCCGCCGCGTAAAATGAGTAATCCCCGAAAACCAGCTGGTACGCGGGATCGGAGGAAAGCCCGTTATAGACCATGCTGCCGCCGGAGGCGTCCTCGGTAACCTTGTCCAGGGTGTTTGACATGACACTGTTCATGGCGATAAGCTGCCACTGCGGCGCCGCGGAGCCGGGAGAAGAAATCATGTTGGCGGTGGCCAGCGACAGGTCCGCAGGCAGGGCAGTGTTAAAAGTGAACAGGATCTTGCCGAAGTCAAAGCGGTTTTCGCGGGTGTTAAGCACCACATACTTAAACTGGTCGGCGGCGGGCCTGATGGTATATTCCTCCATGCGCACGCGGTTGCCGAAAGCGTCTATGGCCGTTTTGCGGTTCTGGTATTCGGCCGACTGTATTTCAGCCTGGGCGGAGGCCAGCACGTCCTCTTTTGAAATTTCGTTATAAATCTCGCGCCTGGCGAGCGCCCTGGCGTCGCCGTTCGAGGAATCCATATTAGAGGGCGGATTTGAATTTTTTTGCGGTGGACCGACGTCCCCGCCCTTCTGTATCTCGACGAACTCCCCCGCCCTTATCAGAGCGCTATGCCCGGCCGAGTCGCCCGTCAAGACGCTGCCGTCATAGACTTCCACCTTGGTATTTCCCTCCGCGTCCGCCGAAACTACAAAATCGGTGCCGCGCACCGCGCAGACGGCCGAGGGCGTCTTTACCTCGAACCTTTTGGAAAATTTCCTGACCCAGGAGCGGATCCTGCCGAAATAAAGGCCTATGGACACGCTCTCTTTTGTCTCGGAACTCATCTTGAAGGCCGAGAGCGGGGCAAGTTTTACTTTTGAGCCGTCGTCCATATAGACCTCCACTGTTGAGGCCCTGGCGGTTTTTACCTGATCGCCTTCGGAGAGGGTTGCCCTGGCGGCCCTAAGCCTTTCCCAGTTCGCCGAGCCGGCTTTTTTAATGTTGACCCTGCCCCGCAGGTTTTGAAGATACGCGGCGTCTGAAAAACCCGTAAATGTAAAAACCAGCAATAAAGATATTAAATACCTCATAAGTCAGGCTCCTAACTTGGTAAGTTAATAAGTTGATAAATTGTAACTACTCAGGTTCTCCGTATTTTTCACGTATTTTTTGTAGTGGCAAAGCTTGCTTTGCCTTTTTGGGCAGAGTAAACTCTGCCACTACGACGACAGACCTGAGTAGTTACGATAAATTGATAAAGCAAGGGACCGAACTCTATCAACTTTGTGAACTCTGTCAACTGCTGTTTTCCACTCTATCAACTTCCCCACACCCCAGGGAAAACAAAGCCCTGGGCTGCGGACATTAAGAGAATTATAACTATCGTTACGTTGCAAGTCAATACGAAACAATGTGACTTTGGATACAACCCGAAAATTGGCCTTCAGACGGCCAATTTTCGGGAAGGATAAAGGATTAGGGATAAAGGCTAAAGGGCGGAATAATCTCTTTGGCCATTTGTAGGCCATAGGCTTGTTTTCCAGTGTTTTTACCTTCATCCTTTAGCCTTCATCCTTTAGCCTTGCCTTATTTCGTTATCCCCTTAAAGTATTCCTCTATAAGCTCTTTGCGGGAGGCGGGATAGCGCTCACGGAGAGAATCCATGACTTTCCTGCGCAGGTCCCCGGGCGGGACATAGTCCCCGGGTTTGGGCAGCCTGACCGGGGAGACGTTCATTCCGTCGGCGGAACGCGCAAAGACCCCCGAAGGCCTGCCTTTTATGCCGCCGCCGGCCTGCGCTTTCTTAAGGCTTTGGATCATATCGTCCAGATCTTCGCCGCCCAGTTCCAGTTCTTCAAGGGCCTTCAATTGCGAGGACACGGCCGGCCGTATCTCTGCGTCCGTCAGCGCCCCCGAAGCCTTGCGCATATACCCCCCGGCTTTTTCAAGTCTTTCCAGCAGTTTGGCCGCGAGCCCGCCTGAATATTCCCCGTCTATCCGCGCGTAAAGCCCGCCGCTTTTCGCCTCTATTTCGTCCTGCCTTTTCGCGGCAGGCGCAAAAAGTTCCAGGTCCTCCGGTTCAAGAAAGGCGGCATCGGAGCCGATCTTTGAAACCATGAGAAGGGCAAGGCTGAAGGATGAGGGATGAGGGATGAGGGATGAGGGATGAGGGATGAAGGATGAAGGATGAAGGATGAAGGACGAATCAGGCGAAACCGGAGGGGTGCTTTTTTTCAGCTCGAAAACCGCTTTTTCCATCTTGCGGCGCGCGCCCTCAATATCCTTAGCCTTCAACAGGGCCGAAGCTTCAACCCCGGCGGAATACGCTTCGGGGTTTTCGGTTTTATAAGCGGCGAGGCTTTGGACCAGGCCGTCCTGGAGCGCCGCAAGTTCGTCGAACATGGCGGCCCTCGCTTTCTCGGTCTTTAAAAACACCCTTTCCTCAACGGTTTTATTGGCCGTCACTTCCGCGCTTTGCGCTTCATAAAGGGCTTTCCACGCGTTGGCCAGTTCGCTGACCCTTGAACTTTCGGCGCCGGCCCGGCTTTGGGCCGTTTCATAATCCGAATATTCCTCCATAACGCGGCGCATCCGCGAAAGGGTCTCGGCAAGCTTTGAGGCGAGCGCCGCCGCCCTGCCGGCATCTCTTTGGGCTATGGCGCGCGAAAGTTCGCCGGCCGTTCCAAGCGCGCTTTGAGCGGGCAGGGCGAAAGTCTTCCCTCCGTCGGGCCGCGGGGGCCTGTCTTTAAGCAGCGCGTTTATGCGGGCCAGCTCGGAAGCGATCCTGGCGAGGGTCCTTTCGAGCTTTTTCCAATCCCCTTCGTTCCCAGGCCCGCCCCCGGCCAAAGTTTCCGCCATGGCCTCCGTGTTCCGGGCCATGCTTTCAAACCCGAAAGCCGCGGATCTTGCGCCCTCGGAACGAAGCATGGCCTCCAATTCCCCGATGCCGGCGCCAAGCACCCCGGACAGCTCTTTATGAGCTTTTAACGCTTCGGCGTTGCGGCCTGCCAGGGTTTCAGGCACGGCTTTTTCAGCTGCGGCGCGAGCGCCGTATTTCAGCTCGCGCTCCACCAGGCCGTAGCGCTCAAGCGCGCCTTCGGCGGTATAGGGGTCGCCGGCGAGGGTCCGGCCCAGGCGTCCGGCGTCCGACGCCAGGGCCTTCCACGCTTCGGAAAGCCTGTCCATTTCCGGGCCGGAAAACGTCCCGCCGGGGTTTTTCAGCCTTTCCACCAGTTCGTCCTCTTTCAGCTTCAGCCCGGCCGCGGCTTTCCTTAGCGCTTCAAATCCGGCGTAGGCCGCGGCGTGGCGGGCGTCAAAATCCACGACCTTTATGTTCACGGGGCCGCTCCCGGTACAAAGCCCGCCGGGCGCCCGGTCGCAGGCGCGGAGATAAAACTCGGCCCTGGCCCCGTCCGGCAGGTCGTATATCTCCAAAGCCGTCTCGCCGGGGAACCGGCGGACGGCCGGCTCGGAAAAAGACCTGATGCTCCTTGAAAAAGAAAGTTCCGCATCGGCCCGTCCGTTCAGGAACACCTTTCTTTCAAGGCCTATCTCCGCCAGGCCTATATCGTCCTGCGCTTCATAAACGGCTTTTATTTCTTCCTGGGGCGCGGCCTCAAGAAGCGGGAACACCGGGGAAAGGACCGTTATAAGGGGGGGCTCGTCTTCCTTGACCTTGATGAGATGGGTCCGGCCGCCGGAGTCCTGCCCGCCTCCGGCGGAAAGGCCGCCCTCCGTTTTAAGCTCAAGACGATAACTGACGTCGTCAAAAACAGCGAATCGGGCGCCCAGCCGGCCGTCCGAAAGAGAGAGCTGTTGTGTGAGCCCGGACCCGGCGAACACAAGCGCGGCTGACGCCAGCTTTTGAGCGCAGGTCCCGGAAACGGACGCGAGACTGCCCCTTAACGCTTCCGTTTCGGCCGGAAGATAAGGATACTCCGTCTTCGCGGCGCCGGTATAGGCGGGCGGGCTGACCGAAAAAACCGGGTCTTTTAAAGACGGGGCGTCCAGCGCCTTTACGCGGTATGCCGCGCTCTCCAGGCCTTTATAGCTGAACCTGTAAAGGAGGTCCTCGCTAAGATTTTCCACTTCATACGCGAACCGCCCGGGCCCCGCGGCCGGCATAAAACCCCTGGCCCAGCCGCCGCCCGGACTTTTCAGAAAAAGCTCCGGCCCCCCCTGGCCGCCGTTTTTGAAGGCGGCCTCTATTTTAAAAGCGCTTCCCCGGAGCAGGCCGGCATTTCCAGGCCGGATATCCATTATGCTTTCAAGCGGCGCCGCGGAGAGGGGGTGTAAAAGCCCGTAAAAAGCTTCCGGAGCGGCCCACGCAAAAACACCGGCCGCGCAAAGCCCCGTGGCAAAAGTGACCAGACGTTTTTTGGTCGCCGCCGCGCCAAAGGATATGAAATCCGGCCGTTTCTCAAAGCTAAGCAGGGCCGCCGTGCTCTCAAGGTGGCGCTCTATAAAGGCGCGTGAGGCTCCCGGCGGACAGCCGCCGGCGGAAAGATCGAGCGCGGCGCGCAAATGCCTTTTTAAGCCGGGCAGACGGCTCTCAACAAGCGCGGAAAACCGTTCGAGACCGAACGAAGGCAGAGACCTGATAAATGCGTTATAGAACCTGAAAACAAGATAAAGGCCGGCCAAAACCGCAAAGACAAGCCTTTGTTCCCTGGATAAATCAAAAAAAACCGCCGCGCCCATGGCCGCGGCGCCAAGCCAAAAGCCGAGTCCCGCGCATTCAAGCAGCGCGCCGCAAAGCCCGGCAAGAAAATACCTCGCGCGCCAGGCGTTCAATTTTTTTTTAATTTGTCGGGCCGGCATAAACATAGGGTATAGGGTATAGGGTATAGGGTATAGGGTGGATTGCGAAGCACAATTCAGCGAACAAAAAGCAAAACCGCTTCGGTGTTCTATCCTCCAGCCGCCAACCTGTTTTCCGCCGTTATTTCCATTATATAATTTCAACGGCAACGGAATCAGGATAAATGCTAAAATATTCGTAACTACTCAGGTCTGTCGTCGTAGTGGCAGAGTTTACTCTGCCCAAAAAGGCAAAGCAAGCTTTGCCACTACAAAAAATACGTGAAAAATACGGAGAACCTGAGTAGTTACAAATATTCCTGCAAAACATGTAACAATTCAGGTTGTTTAGACTGTAGGCTATTAGGCTGTTAGTTAAACCGGATTCTTACCTAATAGTCTAACTGCCTACAGCCTATCCACCTAGGCAGTTGCCAAAATATGCTGAAAACCCGCGGCTTGGACGAATCCCTCTCGCGCATCAACCGGGAGATCAACTCGCTTTTTGAAGGCGTGGACAAAGCCGTTTACGACCATCGGAAAAACCCGTTCAATTTTATGGGCAAAGCGGTCAGATCGCGCTTCACCCTGCTGCTGGGCGACGCTCTGGGCCTTGAAAGGAACACGGCGGAGAAGATTTCGGCCGCGGCCGAGCTTGTGCATACCGCTTCCCTGCTGCATGACGACTGCATAGACCAGGCCGCTTTTAGAAGAGGCCTGCTGACCCTTAATGAAAGGCTGGGCACGAACATCGCCATCCTGGTGGGCGACCTCGTTGTTTCTCTCGCGTTCGAATACGCGGCGAAGATCGCCCCGGAGATGCCCGGCTACCTGATCAAAACGGTGCGCAGCATGAGCGAAGGGGCTCTGCTGGAGGAAAACTCAAGGCATAAAAATATCACGGCCGCGGAGGCGGAGCGCGTTATAGAGCTCAAGACCGGCGCGCTTTTCCGCTGGTGCGCGATAAGCGCCTGCCATATGGCAAAAAAACCTCATCTTTACGCCGCCTGCGGGACCATAGGCGTCACTACCGGCCTGACTTTCCAGATGATAGACGACGTGCTGGATATTGAGAGCGCGGCCTCCGAAACGGGCAAGGACGCCCTTAAGGATCTCATCGACGGCAGGACGACCCTGCCGCTTATCCTGGCCCTGGACGATGCCCGTTTCCGGGCCCCCATACGGGAAAGGCTGTCGGCCATTAAAAACCAAAAGATCCGGGACCTGGCGCCCGCTCTTGAGGCAACGGACATAATAAAGGAAAACGGCTTTACCGCCCGGGCCAGGGCCCTGGCTTTTGAAAAGGCGCAAGGCTTGAAAGACGCGTTCGAGAGCCTCCCTCACAGGGAGGAGGCCCTCGCCCTGAAAGCTTTCCTCTGCGCGCTCGCTTCAAGAACGAAATAAAAGGGGAAGGGTTTAAGGGTCTAAGGGTTTGAGGGCGGCAAGAACACAACGGAGAACTATTATGCGAAAAGTATTCGTTATCCTGCGGGCTTATTCCTGGCCGGCCTCTATAGTACCCGTCATCATCGGTTCCGTTTTAGCCGCGAGGACCGGCGTTTTTTCCTGGCTTGATTTCGCGCTCACCCTTCTGGCGGCGCTAAGCGTCCATTCAGGCGCGAATCTCGCCAACACGTACTTTGACTTTAAAAACGGGATAGATAAACCGGATTTCTCGGACGACAGGGCTTTAGTGGATAACATGATCTCGCCCCCGGCCGTGCTTAAGCTCACTTTAAGCTTTTTCGCGGCCGCGGCCGTCATAGGCGTTTTCCTTTCCTTTAAAAACCGCCTGCCGCTGCTGCTCGCGGTCGGCGCGGCCGGTTTTTTCCTGGCATGGTTTTACACCGCCGGGAACTTGAACTATAAATACCGGGCGCTGGGGGATATCGGCATTTTTCTGGCCTTCGGCCCTTTGATAGTCACCGGCACGGCGTTTATCCAGACCGGGAGATTTTTAAGCGCCGCCCTATGGGCTTCGGCGCCAATCGGGCTTTTGATCGCGGCCATAGTCCACGCCAACAATATGCGGGACATTTCCTCCGACCATGACTCCGGGATAAAAACGCTGGCGGGCGCGCTTGGACTGGAAAGGTCGAAAATTTTATACAGGACCCTGCTTTTTTGCCCCTACGCCCTCGTGTTGTTAAACGGCGGCGTCTGGCCGCCGGTGTTCGCGGCGTTATCTCTCCCTTTCGCGCTGAAACTTGACGCTATGGCCTCTAAAAACAAATTCTTTGAACTGGTCGGGGAAACCGCGAAATTCGTCGCGGTTTTCGGCCTGCTTTTTTCAGCAGGGCTGTGGATTTGACTAGTAGGCAGTAGACAGTATACAGCATACAGGGCTGTATTTTTTCCGCTTCTCTGCCCTGCCTACTGTCTACTGTATGCTGTTTACTGTTTGTATTGGCGCTGTTTTTTTTGTAGATTATGCTGATACGATGGATTATGGAGGATAAGACATGATGCGAACAAAGACCCTGGTGATAAGCCTGATTTCTGTTTCTATGGCGCTGGCCGCCGTTTCCTGCGG
>JAHJSU010000141.1 GCA_018829985.1 Elusimicrobiota bacterium
CGAATGGCAGGGCGAGATACTGCACGCCAAGACCGCGGTGATAGACGGTGTCTGGGCGTCCGTCGGCAGCCATAACCTGGACCACAGGAGCATGCATTACAACCTGGAGCTCAATATCAATGTTTTTGACCGGGGCTTCGGCGCGGTGCTGGCCGGCGCTTTCACGGAGGACCTGGCCCATTCCAAGCTGGTCACCCTGGACGAGGCGAAGAGAAGGCCGTTTCTCTCAAAGGCGGCCAGCAAGCTGCTTTATCTGTTCAGGTCCTGGGCGTAAGTCCGTCCGCCCCTGCCTACCGGCAGGCAGGTAAGGCGGACGGAAGGATGAAGGATGAGGGATGAAGGATGAGGCAAAAACAGTTGATAGAGTGGGAACGGCAGTTGATAAGTAAGGAACAACAGTTGATAAGTGGAAAACTGCAAGTTGATAAGTAAGAAACGATAGTTGATAAATTGATAGAGTAAATTACTTTCTAACTTATCAACCAGTCAACTTATCAACTTTCCCGACTTACGGTACTTATCAACCAGTCAACTTATAAACTTGTCAACTTCCCCAGCCTTGTCAACTCCCGACAATATGGGCATTCGAACCATTTTCACGCTGTCGGCGCTTTCACTATTCTGCGCTTTTTCGCGGGCGGAAGAGCCGGCTTTGCCGCAGTTTGACGCCATCGAGGCAAACGGTTCGGCGGACAATTATGACTTACCGCCCGCCGGGGCGGACGCCGAAGAATTTCAAAAGATAAAGGATAAGCTCTCCACCAGCCTTTTTTTCAGGGGAGAGCTGGCCGACGCCGTAATAAAGGCAAACTTTCAGAACCGGCTTATACCTGTTACCGGCAAAGAGTCTTATGCCGATATCAGGCTGAAACTGCTGGACTGGATCCAGAAAAACGGGACCAAAGCGGCGAATCTTTACTTCCACCTCAAAAATCGCGGAGCGGACTCCACGGCCCCGCCGCGCATCATATATGAGGAATGGTGGGAATTCAATCCGCGTTTTCTGGAGATGATAGCGGCGGTGAACAAAGTCGCCAAAGACGGCACGGTCCCTTCCGAAGAGGTCAGCCTGATAGCCAAGCGGCTTTTTGGGGGGCCCCAGGCCCAGGGTTCGGACTATGCCCCGCGATTCGGCGCGGGCCCGGGCAGCGGGCCCGCTCCCCGGGGCGCGGGCAGCGCGGCCGGGGTTGATTACGCGGATTACAAATTAAACCCCGCCACCGCCGGGCGCGAGGCGAAATTTATAAGCGGCTTGGTTGAAGTCCTCAAAAACGCGCTTAAAGAAGATCTTGCGCGCCGGAACGACGGGGAAGACCTCACGGAAAGCCTGAAACTGTCGGGTGAAGCGTTCGCGCTTTATAGGCGGTTCATTGTGGCGCTTTCGGAGCTTAAGGGGCGCCGCAAGATTACCGGGGCGCAGTCAAAAAACCTGGAAACACTGCGCCTGGATTTGAGGAAAAAACTGACCGCGCTTACGGCGCTTTGCGCCCGAAATCGCCTGCGCGCGAGGGGCGCGGTCCTGCCGGCCGGGGCGCCGGGCGCGGACGTCCTGAGGAAAGAAGCGCTCGAACTTCAGGGCGCCTTCGAAGAGATCGGCCCGGGCCTTGAAAAAGACGGAGAAGGGCTTAAGAACGCCGGCCGGCGGCTGTATGAGCTCCAAAAAGCCGCCGATTTCTGGACTTTCAAATTTTCAGCCTATATGCGCCTGGCCGGGCTTAAAAACCGTATTGAGGGGGCGGGCTTTAGCTGCGTTCTGGACAGGGTCGTTTTTGAATGGCTGGCCCGGTTTTTCCCGGCCGCCGGGTATGCGCGGTTAAAAAAAGAACTTGCCGGCGAAGCGGCCGGCATGGCGGCCGCGCTTGAAGGGGTGGCGGCAGGCGATTACAGCCGGGCCGCGCTGTTCGCCGGCGGTTCAGGAAGCGCCTTATTTGATAAGATGGGAGAAATAGAGCGTAAGCTTTCCGTCCTTGAGGTCTGTTCAAGGCTTAATAGGCGGCTCCAGTTCCTGCTCTGGGACGCTTTCTTAAACCCGTCCGGTCTTGAGCCTGCGCCCAAAGGCATACGCTCCAGCAATAAACTTCTGCTTTAGGAATGAATATGGTAACTGCTCAGGTCCCCATGATTATGGTAGCGGTCGCATTGCTATGCGACTAATAGCGGGATAGCAATCCCGCCCCACCAAGCTTGGTGGGGAAAAACATGCGGGGACCTGGGCAGTTACAATTATGTAGAATATGTTCATGGCAGACGCAAGGATTGGCAAAGCATCGCTATTGGTCCTGGGTTGCTTTATAAATATCTTGCCCCGGCTCAACGCCCAGCCCGTTCAGCTGTCGGGCGACGCCGCCTTCACCTTTTCCATGCCCGACGGCTTCTCGCACGCCTTCGGCGAAAAACCCGGCTCGGCCGTCTATATAAAAAACCCGGCCGGCGAAACGGTCACTATCTTTAAGTTCTCCGATTCAGCTCCGGAATACACCCGGGAGTTATTCAAGGCGGCCGAAGAAAAAGCTCTGCCGGCCGGCGGAACGGAATGGGAGCGGGCGGAGCCCGCGGAAAAGACGTTTTCAAGCGGGATAAAATGCCGCTACAACTCCGCCGGGCACAAGAATGAAAAGGCCGGGACATTGTTTTTCGGGATCTTCACTCTGGCCGGCAAGTGGTATTACCTTCAGGTAAACTCAAACAGGTGTTCGGAACTCGCGTCCCAAATAATGGACGGCCTCAACACCCCTGCGGGGAAAACAGCCCGGTCTTCCTCGATTCCGGCGCCCAGACAAACGCTGATAATCGGGCTTCTGGGACTTCTCGGCATCGCCGCCGTAATTTTGATCTTCTGAGCCCCCCTTTCAGCTGCCCTTGACTTAACCCGGTTTTTACCTTATATTATATAGGCACGGCGGTCAGCAACCGGGGAGGGTTTTAACAATGCCGAAGAAAACATTATATATATCCGCTCTGGCGCTTTCCTTTTATTTCGCGCAAAACGCGGGTTTAGGGGCGCAGGAAGCCGCGGCGGACATTCAATGGCGCTCGAACGACTGCGCATGCTGGAACTATCTGGAACAAAGGCAGGAAGTTGACAAGGCGTCCTGGGCGACCTTCGCGGCCGACGAGCGGGAAACCCTGCTCGCAGAGGCGAAACGGGCCTGCGCGGAAGCGGAAAAATCCATCCAACGTCTCTCCGGCGGACCGCTCGACGCCAATCTTCTCCTGAACATGGACCCCGAAGACGTGGCGGACGCAAAAATCTGCTTTAAAAAAGAGGGCGGACTCCTGGCTGAAAAACACCGGCTGCTGAAAGCTATCCAGGAGCGCGGCAAGAATAACGCTTTAACCGGAGACGATATCAAATGGCTTGAAGAGAACAATATCTCGCAGGCCGCGCAATATAAAAAAGCTTACGATTACCAGGCGCTTAAGCCCAAATTCAGCGAAGATGGCGTTAAGCAGCAGAAAAAAATTGAAACATTCAATACCACCGGCCTCGGCAAGGGCCTTACCGGCGTCTCCGGCAAGGTTAAACAGGGCGACTACGGCGCCCTTGACAATTTTTTCGACGGCTCGGGCACGGGTAAAAACCGGCCGGCGGACCTTTCCGGCAAAGGCTTTTCGCTCGGGCCAAAAGCGATGAAACCGGCCGGAAAATCCCCGGAAGAGCAGAAACTTAAATTGCTGCAGGACGCCAAGGCCCCGCCGACCCTGAAAACCGGCGCGCCGGAGAAAAAAGGATTCTTCGGCAAACTCTGGGCGGGCGTTAAGAATGTCGGGAACGCGGTGGTTAACACGGTGAAAGCCGCCGTAGGGACCGTGGTCTTTACGGCCTATAATTTCGTCAAGGACAGCGTCGGCGGGTTCGTCACGAACCTCGCCAAGGGCAATGTCGTGGGCGCGCTCCTGTCGCCCGTCAAAGCGACGGCTAACGCCGCATGGAACCTCACGACAGGCGCGAGCCTCACCGTGATGGCCGCCGCGGACCCTGTTTATCAGGCGTTCGGCGGCAGCCAGCCTCCGATGCAGGTGGAGCTGAATTCCGGCCGCCTGGTCGCAAAAGGCGGGCTGGCGGGCGCCATAAACAACATCGGCCCGGTGGCCGCCACGGCCATGACGGCCTCGCAGCTGGTGGTGACAGTGGACGCGAAACAATTCAACAGGCTCAGCGAAAAAGAGCAGAAGTGCATCTTGTATCACGAATTCGTGCATACCGACCAGTATAAGAACAGCTTTGTGGTCGACTTCTATTACCACTACTGGAAAGAATACAAGGAAAAGGGGTATTATAATATAGATTATGAAGTTGAAGCGTATAAAAAACAAGCTGAGTGCATGGCCAGGTAACGGCGGAGCGTTTATCCTTACCGCGCTTCTCTCCTCTTCGGTCTCCGCGGCTCAAGCCGGGGCGCGCGCCCAGGGCCCCAGCATTCCATCGCCGCAGCAACTGCTTATAATAGCGGTTTTCGGCGTCGCCGGCCTGGCCGTCGCCGCCTTCCTGATAGCGCTCCTCGTCAAAGCGTTCAAAAAAAATAAAAAACCGGCGGACGCAGAATAACACTTGTCGCCGCCAAAGGGCTTTTTTAAGTTCCTCTGGGGATATCCTTGCCTTGCGGAACTATAACCAAACGGAATTTACCATCATCGCACTTCACAAAAGCGCGATGACTGCCTTTTCCTCTTTTAGGGTGACTCACCACAGAGGCACAGAGAGCACGGAGTTTTCTCCGCCGAAGGCGGACCCGCCGGACTGTTTGGCGGGCGCAGGCGGACCCCCGCCAATACAACACGGCGGGCACAGCGCCGGCTGTTTGGCGGGCACGAAGTTTTTTCTCTGTGTTCTCTGTGTCTCCGTGGTTTTCTTGCCGCTGAGTAGTTACAATTTCCCGGCAAAGACCTGAATAGTTACAAAATATCGGACAAATTCGCCTCTGAAAAGCACATAGGCCCCAAAATGGCGGCGGATTTTGAGGAAATTCCGGCCGGCGAACAGCGTGATATGCTGCAGCGCGACGCTTACGAAAAAGTTGATTATCTCCTGAAGGCGGCGGACTTTAGGCAGACATAAGACCAGTTGAAGGAGCCAGCATCCTTTTTGTTTTGACGAATATCATGGCTTCCTGCCGGGGTTCCGGACCATTTGAGAAAATACAAACTGTCTTTTTGGTAAAATAAAAAATATGGAGGTTTTTATGAATCCGGCTTTTTACCAAATCAAGATAACCCTGCGGGACAGCCATCCGGCTATCTGGCGTCGCATCCAGGTCAGCAGCGCTATAACGCTTCGCGCTTTTCATCGGGTGCTTCAGGAAGTTATGGGCTGGGATAACGCCCATTCGTATGTGCTTATTATCAACAAACAGCTCTATGCCAAACCTGACCCGGAGTGCGGGTTTAATATAAAAAATGATTCTAAGTTCCGGCTGGGGCAGGTAATAACCGACAAAGGGCAGTGCTTTGTTTATGAGTATGATCCCGGCGACAGCTGGCAGCATTATTGCGTGGTTGAAGCTACGCTGCCATTCGAAGATAATAAACCGGTTGCTTTATGTGTTGCCGGGGCCAGAGCCTGTCCGCCGGAAGACGCTGGCGGAATACCCGGTTATGAAGATTTTCTCGCAAGCGCCGGCTATAAAAACCACCAACGACACAAAGAAATGATTGACTGGGCAGGCGGGGCATTTGACCCGGCGGCGTTTGACCTGAATGTAATCAACAAGCGACTGCAGCGTTTAATTCGCCGTCCGAGCAGGTAAGCGGATGTCACTCATCAGCGTCCCATAATCGAGGTGGCGAGTCCCGGTTACCCGCCCCGGCCGCTCACGCTGGCCAAGCTCCGCCGGGGCGGCTATCGGCCGTGCTCACGCAATCCTTGAAGGGTTTTTAAAAATATCGGGCAATTTCGCCTCTGAAAAGCGCTTAAATGGCGGCGGACTTTGAGGAAATTCCGGCCGGCGAACAGCGCGATATGCTGCGCGGCGCTTACGAAAAAGTTGATTATCCGCTGAAGGTGTCGGGCTTTAGGCAGACATAAAGATGGGTCATGCCGGCATATCAATACTGCCGTGGAAGATATTCCTGGAAAAGCTCTGGTCCGGAGATATAGAGCAGTAACCCGCAGCGGGAGTTAAAAGCTTCGGCTTGAGCCGACTACCGCAAAGAAAGGCGGGGAGCCCGAAGATATGAAATGGTGGCTGACCCCAATATCAATGTCCGAACGGTGACGGAGAGAATAAGGGCTATTCGTTGACGATCGTATGTGTTAACGCCGTTTTCGGACTCCCCAAACGACGTTCAGTCCAAGAGCCAGCCTCAACGGCGCGTCGCCCACATGCCCACAAGGCCGGTGATGACTTTTTTCAGCAAGCGATAACGGCTAAAAAATGACGGGAGGTTTGACAGCCATTACGGCTATAAACCAAACTAAAACGGTATCCAGCGTCGCTACGCTCCGATAGGTGGCAACTTTGCTCCGATACGGTGGCAATTTTCACCCGAAACGGGTGGCAACTTTGACCGAAATCCGCAGTTTGGCATTTTGTCCAGGAAAGCCTTGCGCGGGCTTAGCAGTACGAGCACGACCGAGTTGAGACAAGCCATCGAGGCATTCATTGCGGCTTATGCCAAACAAGCAAAGCCATTTAAGTGGCGCAAGCGCGAGGTTAAGGGATCGCAGCTCCGCAATACTATCGTTAATCTATGCAATTAAGCAGCAGCTAGGCGGCTAGACGGCGAGGCAGCTTCGCAGAGGAAGAAACAAGAAATATTTTTCTGGCAGCCCAGCTGTCCAGCAGCCTAGCCGCCTAGCCGCCTGAGCAGTTACACATATTTGCTGACTTCGTAGCTTTTGAGGAGTTCAAGTATATCCAGGTCGCTCAGGTAGCTCAGGCATTGTTCAGCCTCCTCAAGCAAACACCATTTCAGGTCCATAATCTCGTCCGGCGTTTTCGGCATCCCGTCGCCGCCCGCGCGCCTGACCATGAACCAGCGCACGTCCTTATCCGTCAATACGCCGTTCCTGACGAACGAATACTCCGCCTTATACAGCTCGCTGACTATCTCGCAGTCAAAGCCCGTTTCCTCCGACACTTCCCTGACGGCCGCCGCTTCGGCCGTCTCGCCCGGCTCGATATGGCCCTTAGGGAAGGTCCAGACCTGCTTTCCCTCCAGGTTCTTTACCAATATCAGGAATACCTGGCCGTTCTCAAAAATGATACCGCCGGCCGAGTGTTCACGCGGCATATGAGAGCTCCTTAACTAATTTAATGCTCAGGAATTTCAATGTTCCTCACGCAAAGGCGCAAAGGCGCAAAAAAACAGATGCATGCCCGCTTTTCTTTGCGAGCTTTGCGGCTTTGCGCGAGACAAGACAGGCCTGTAGTTACATTTTGCGGCCA
>JAHJSU010000142.1 GCA_018829985.1 Elusimicrobiota bacterium
ACCCGAAAATTGCAGTTTCCGCCGGAGGCGCTGCGCCCGCCGGGCAGTATTGGCGGGGCCCCGCTTGCCCGTTTGCCCGCCGGTTGTTTTCCGCCACACTACTCGGCGGACCCGCTTGCCCGCCGGCTGTTTTCCGCCACACAGCTTCGGCGGACCCGCCGGTTGTTTGGCGGGGGAGGGCCGGACTGTTTGGCGGGCAAGCGGCGGGGGGTATCTTCACCCGCCGTCCTTCCCAGGCGTGCGCGCGTGCCGCGCGCACAAAAGCGAAAGCCCTTTTTTCAAAGGGCCTTCGCTCACAATCTCTTGCACTTCTACTAAGGCGGATTTATTTCCTTTTGCCTTTTTTCGCAACTTTTTTCTTCGCAGCTTTCTTCTTTGCCATTCTATATTCTCCTAGTTTTTTTTACTGCTGTCATTAACTGACATTATTGATTATAGTTATTGTTCCAAAAAAATGCAACAGTTATTTTTAAATTATTTTTAAAGCAGCGACATTCGGGCGGACTTTTTTCAAATTAACCACAAAGGTCACAAAGTTGATATTGTCTTTCCTTTCCGTTTTATACTTTGTGTCCTTGGCGGTTTATTCTCCGCTGCAAAAAGGGAAACTCCTATAGTATCGCGTTAACTGAAATCCGGGTTTCTATAAGGAATATTTTTATATAATAAAAGCCGGGAGAGAAACACGGAAAGCGATAAAGGAGAAAAATATATGAACTGGAAGGACAAAATATTAACGGCGTGCGCGGCGCTGCTCGCCTGCGCCGTGCTGGGCACGGCCGCGAAGGCCGAGGAAAACCCCTGCAAGGCCGACAAAGAGAAATTCTGCAAGGACGTTCAGCCCGGCGAAGGGCGCATCATAAAATGTCTCAAGGAGCACGAGGCCGAACTTTCGGCCGGATGCAAGGCGAAAGGCGACGAACTTAAGAAAAAAGCGGACGAATTGAAGGAAGCCTGCCAGGCGGATTTGGACAAGTTCTGCAAGGACATCCAGCCCGGCGAGGGACGGCTGGCGAAGTGCCTTAAAGAACATAACGCCGAACTCTCCAAAACCTGCTCAAAGAAAATAGCCGAGGAAAAAGAAGCTTTCATGAAAGGGCATCCCTGCATGGCCGATATGGAAAAGTTCTGCAAAGCCGTCGAGCCCGGCGAGGGCCGCAAGATAAAATGCATGAAGGAGCACGAGGCCGAACTCTCGGCCGAATGCAGGGCCAAAATAGCCGAGAAAACGGAAGAATTCAAAAAAAACAGCCCCTGCGGCCCGGATATTGAGAAATTCTGCAAGGACGTCAAGCCCGGCGAAGGGCGCATCATTTACTGTCTTAAGGCGCACGAACCCGACCTTTCGGCCGAATGCAAGGCTGAAAGCGACGAACTTAAGGAAAAAGCGGGCGAATTGAAGAAAGCCTGCCAGGCCGACCTTGACAAGTTCTGCAAGGACGTCAAGCAGGGCGAGGGCCGCCTGATACAATGCCTGAAGGAGCACGAAAAGGAACTTTCCGCCGGCTGCACGGCAAAGATAGCCGCGAATAAAGAGCAAAGGCAGGGAAAAATAAAAGAACAGAGAGAGGAAATACGGGAAAATAAAGGGCCGAAAAAGCGGGTACCCGCCCCAGCAAAGAAACCGCACGGCCCGCGCGGCCGGTGATCCGCGATCGGGGAACAGTATACCGGTCTCCCGGGAAATGAACGCACTGTCCCCCGAAACGGCAAAAACGGGACGGCTTTATAAGCCGTCCCGTTTATTTTTGGAGCCGGCGGCGGCTCACTTCCTCAGATTGTTCAGCGCCTGGGTGAGGCAGTTAAGGTAGACCATAAGCTGATCCAGCGAGGCGCCGGGTCCGGGGTCCTGCCGGAGAGGGCAAATCCCCTTTGCGCTCCGGGACCGGGTTTACGGGGAAAAAGCCCGGGATCTTCCGCCGGCTGCGGAACGCGCCGGCCCGACATAGCGGTCCGGCTTGAACATACGTCCTCGCCGTTTCCAATGATAGAAATACGCTCCAGACCCCGGGCTTAAACCCTAAAATGGAGCGCAAAGGGGATTTGCCCTCTCCGTCACCCCTCCAACTATTTCCGCCGCCACCCCGGCAGCTAATCGATCCACTTTTCGCTCTTTTTATAATATGTCCCGCCCTTCAAGATACAGCCATCCCCGCCCCCAACGTCGCAGCCAACCTTATCAAAAAAAATCAGGTTATTTTTTATTTCCAATCTCTTAGGATTTATAAGCTAGACTTTTAAACGCAAGTTTGGCGACATAGCGGCCATCTCTTGCCAGATAAATACCGACTAAAATTCCCCACAAGCTTGATGCAAGATTAGAATAAAGCATAAACTGTTTCTCTATTCCCTGGCCCATATATACAGGAACAACCATAGCATATCCAATTCCGGAGAGAGCTTTCAAAAAGTCAGAGACATATTCCACCACCAAATATATCCCCAACATTTTCAAATAGAGAAGAACTTTCTCTTCTGTCGCATTAATGCCTCCATTCCCCTCCGGATATGAAAACCTATAAAAGGCTTCTCCTCGAATTACCAGATAAATTCCGGCTATAAGGTATATTAAAGGCCCAATTTGCCCTAAAACAAGCATAGGAACGATTCCCTGTCCATAAGCACCCAGACGATTAATCTGCATAATAGCCGGGACGATATTTAATAACCCCGGAACTGCAAGGACCAGACAATAAACCCCAAAAAGTTTACACCCCAGAATGAAATAATTTTTTCCTGTCACAACACCCTCCTAACGATATAGTAATCTTATTATCCGCCTCGCCTCCATCTAATACACGCACCAAAGGCTATAATACAAAAAAGGTGTCTAAAGAGTCAGCGGCAAAACACTCTGGTTTGTTGAAAAAGTAAGGGTGTCTGTTTACCTCTGGGCGGGTTAATCGGATGTATCGAAAATTGGGCGGGAACACATATATATAAGGAAGAAGGGCTGTAAGCCGCCGGGGAGGCGTGATTTTGCTGGCGCGCGACCTTGAGGCTTTCGGCCAAGCTGTTGGAGCGAACCGCTACCATTAGGCGGCGGCGAAGATTGTTTGAGCCACGCACTGTGTGCGTGGCGAGTTCTTCGCTGGCGGAAACAGCTTGGCCGCTTCCCCATAAAGCCGGCCGGGAGCGCGAGCGGCAAAATCACGCCTCCCCGGCCAATGGTTTGATTAGCGGATCAAAACTTGAAAGATTTTTCTTTCTGGATATGCGTCTTGACGCCTTGGGGGATGACCTTGGATACGAAGACCAGGTCGGTGTCGGTCGTTCTCAGGCCGTAGAGCACGCCGTTGATCGCCAGCAGCCAGCGCGGATAGCCCGTCACCTGCGCGTCGGGGGTGAGCGAATAATAATAAAGCCCGTCAGACCCCAGCCGCAGCGTGATCGTGCCTTCATTGCAGGTCAGCGGGGTCAGGTTGCGGATGACGGCATAGGTCACCAGCCCGTCAAAAGTCATTTTGCCTGAATTGGCGTAAAGAAGCTCAAAAAGCTCGGCCATGGAAGTCTGGACGCTTTCCCCGCCCGCTCCGGTCACGCCGATGAAACCGTCTTTTTCCATTATTTCAAGCTCGCCGCCGCCGAATTTATAGGTCACGCCGTCTTTCAGCGCCGTCTCTTTCCACACGCCCGGATTGGCTGACGAATCTTTCCGCCTTATCTGGAAATAGACCTCCCAGTTGTCATCCAGCGCCACGGCGGCCAGGAAAACGGTAGTGCCCAGCGTCAGCTCCTTGGAAGAGAGCGTCCGCTCGGCCATAAGGTCCAGTATCGGCATGGTTTTGAGGACCGTTATAGCGCCCGGCGCTTTGGCCGGCGCGGCCGGCAGGGGAATCACGGCAGGCCGGGCGCTTTCCGTTCCGGTAAAGGTTATCGGGTTTGCGCCGTCGAACGAGCCAAGCTCTATCTGCGCGAAAGCCAAAGAAAAGGGAAACGAAACAGCCGCCAGCGCCAGGAATATTTTGTTAAGCATTATGCCTCCACGAGCCATATATCAAAACGGGGATAGTTCGCATGAATATCATAACAAACGGTTGATGACACGGGTAGAGGCCTAAGACCCAGCATCGCGCAGCTTTTCAGACCTTTTTTCCGGGACTTTCGGCACCCGGCAGCGCCGGGAATTAGGCGGCCCGCTCGAGTATCCGGCTTGTGAGCGGCATATCCGTGTCCAGGCCGCGGGCGGCGAACGTGCAGTCAAGCCCTGCGGCGAAGCGTATGATAACGGAATTTAATTCGCTTATCCTGACTTCTTTCCTGGACAGGGATTTATTCATTTCACACTTTTTTGGGAGCGTCGTCAGACTAGATTGCTGAAAAAACTAGACTTGGCACTCAAATTTATACTACAAATTATATAGACGGCTGGACGGCGAAACGGCCGGGCAGCGAGACGGCTGGACCGCGAGGCAGCTTGGCGGCTGGACGGCTTTTTAAATGGCTGGACAGCTTTTTAAGGAGTTTTGCATCTTAGTTATAGAGCCGTCTAGCCGTCTAGCTGTCTAGCAGTTGAGCTGTCTAGCTGTCTAGCTGCCTAGCCGTCCAGCGGCCCGGCTTTTTACGTTTTTCTGGAGGCTTCATGAAACTGCTCGAATATGAAGGTAAGGATATCTTTGAAAAATATAATATACCGCTCCTTAAAAGATTCGGGGTGGTCAGGATAGGCGACAGCGCCGAAAGCGTGAAGCTTGGCGATTGCGGCCCCTGGGTGGTAAAAGCCCAGGTGCTGGCCGGCGGCAGGGGCAAGGCGGGCGGCGTTAAGATCGCCAAAACAAGGGACGAGGCTTATACCCATATCAAGAACATGCTGGGCATGAAAATAGTCACGCACCAGACCAGCGGGACCGCCCTTACCGTCGAAGAGGTGCTGGTGGAAAGCGCCTGCGAAATAGAGCGCGAGATATACCTTTCAGTGGTCCTGGACAGAAAGGAAGCCGCGCCGGTCATAATCGCCTCGGCCCAAGGAGGCGTGTCCATAGAAGAGCTGGCGCGCACAAAACCGGAGCTTATCGTCAGGACCCCGGTGGACCCGCTGGCCGGACTGATGGATTTCCAGGCCCGGGAACTGGCTTTCGCGCTTAAGATACCGAAGAAAAATCTACGCGATTTTACGGAACTGGCAAAAACCATCACCCGCATCTTCATGGAGGTTGACGCGAGCCTTGTGGAAATAAACCCGCTGGTCATAACGAAGGACGGGCGGCTGCTGGCCATTGACGCCAAGATCGTAACCGACGACAACGCTTTATTCAGGCATAAGGACCTGGCCGCCAAGCCGGACCACGAGACCTCCGAAATAGAAAAAGAGGCCAAAGAAATAGGCATCAATTACATAGGTCTGGACGGCAATATAGGCTGCATGGTAAACGGCGCGGGACTGGCCATGGCCACTTTGGATACGGTGAAGCTTGCCGGCGGCAACGCGGCCAATTTCCTTGATGTGGGCGGCGGCGCCAATGTGGAACAGGTGACCAAGGCCTTCCAGATCATACTTAAAGACGCTAAAGTCAAAGCCATCCTGGTCAATATTTTCGGCGGTATAATGAAATGCGACAATATCGCCGCCGGGATTGTTGAAGCCACAAAAAAACTGAAGCTTAACGTGCCGCTGGTCATCCGCCTTGAAGGCACGAATGTCAAAGAAGGCAAAGCCATCCTTAAAGATTCCGGCATAAAACTGGATACCGCCGATTCCCTCTGGGAAGCGGCGCAGAAAGCGGTGGCGGCAGTAGCAAGGGGAGAGGGGCGAGGGGAGAGGGGCGAGGGCGCAGAAAGAGGGAACTCTTTACCCTAACCCCTATCCCCTATACGCTATACCCTGAAAATTCACATTATTAAGTTGAAAGGAAACAAAATTATGTCCATACTTCTGAACAAAGATTCCAAAATAATCGTCCACGGCCTGACCGGCGCCCAGGGTTCTTTCCACGCCCAGCAGTGCATGGATTACGGCTCCAGGATAGTGGCGGGCGTCACCCCGGGCAAAGGCGGGGACAGACACCTGGAAGTGCCGGTCTTTGACACCGCCGCATACGCCGTCAAAACGACCGGCGCCGACACCTCCCTTATATTCGTTCCGCCGCCGTTCGCGGCCGATTCAATATTGGAGGCCGCGTACGCCGGCATAAAAGTCATCATCTGCATCACGGAAGGCATACCGGTGCTGGACATGGTGCGCGTAAAAAAGCACCTTAAACGACTGGCATCGGAAGGCTGCCCCGTAACGCTGGTGGGGCCCAACTGTCCCGGCGTTATAACCCCGGGCGAATGTAAAGCGGGCATCATGCCGGGCTACATCCATAAAAAAGGCGGCATAGGCGTGGTCTCCAGGTCCGGCACCCTTACCTACGAGGCGGTCTGGCAGCTTACGAATTCCGGCCTCGGCCAGTCCACCGTGATCGGCATAGGCGGCGACCCGGTGCAGGGCATGAATTTCGTAGACACGCTGAAACTCTTCAAAGAAGACAGGGAGACGCGCGCGGTCGTCATGATAGGCGAAATAGGCGGTTCGGCCGAGGAAGACGCGGCCCGCTTCATCAGCGAACACATGACAAAGCCCGTCTTCGCCTTTGTGGCCGGCAAGACCGCCCCTCCCGGACGGCGCATGGGACACGCCGGCGCCATAGTGGAGGGAAATTCCGGCACCCACGCCTCAAAAGTGAAAGCCCTTAAAAAAGCCGGGGTTTGCGTGGTGGAAAATCTTTCACACATAGGCGGGACCGCGGCGGCGAAGTTAAAGCCGAAAGTCAAAGCCGGAAAGAAATGACTTTTCCGCCGAAGGCGGACCCGCCGGACTGTTTGGCGGGAAAATCCTGGACACGCTCATGATAAAAAGATACCGGATCGAGAACAACCAGCTGGTCCCCACCGAAGTGGAAAACCCCGTCGTCTGGGTGGTGACCAGCCCGACCGAAGACGAAAAAAGCTGGCTGGTCCAGAACTTCAACCTGGACGAGCATAATTTCGCTTCGGCCTTCGACCCGGAGGAGCCGGCGCGCATGGAACTGGAACCGGACCATGTTGAGCTTATTTTCAAAAGACCAAAAAATTATTCCTCTAAGGACCACTTCCTGTTCAAAGTTTCCTCCATGGGGCTTTTTCTTTTCAAAGATAAGCTGATAGTGGCCGTCTCGGAGGAACTGAACCTTTTTTCCGGGAAATATTTCAAGCATGTGACAGGCATAAGGGAAATCTTCCTGAAGCTCATTTACAACGCCATCTTCCATTTCATGGAGCACCTCAAGATTATAAACATGATAGCCGACGAGATAGAAGCCAAGATAAACGCCTCCATGGAGAACAGGTATCTGCTCAATCTCTTTACGCTCGAGAAAAGCCTTGTTTATTACCTGAACGCCGTCAATTCCAACAACTACGCCATAGACCGGCTGAAGCATAACGCGGAAAAAATAAGTTTCTCCCCGCGAAGCAGGGAGTTTCTGGACGACATAATAATAGAAAACAACCAGTGCGCCCGCCAGGCGGAGATCTACTCCAGCATTCTGGCCGGCCTGATGGACGCGCGCGCTTCCATAGTGAGCAACAACCTGAACGTCCTGATGAAGAATCTTACCGCCGTGGTCATAGCCGTGGCGGTCCCGAGCTTCTTCGCCGGCGTGGGCGGCATGTCCGAACTTTGCGCGGTTACGGGGATTACGAACCCGCGTCTTGCCTTCCCGGGTTTTCTGTCGGTAATGCTCCTGCTGGGCCTCGCTACGTACTGGCTGATCAAGCGCCTGGAAAAACACTAATACAGCAGGGGCTAGCGGTTAGAGAACAGGGGTGAGGGCGCCGAAATAAGGAACTCCTGCCCTAACCTCTAATCTCTAACCCCTATCCTCTATAGTCCCTATGCCCAAACTCTTCATCGTCAGCCTCGGCTGCCCGAAGAACCTGACCGACGCGGAAGTTATGGCCGGGCAGTTCGCCGCGGCCGGGTTTGAACTGACCGCCGACGAATCAGAGGCTGATATCGCGCTTATAAACACCTGCGCTTTCCTGAGCTCCGCCGTAAAAGAATCGGAAAAAGAAATTAAACGTTTCATCTCTCTTAAAGAGCGGGGAAAACTCTCAAAAATAGCGGTCACCGGCTGCCTGGTGGAGCGCGAGCGGGCCGCCATCCTGAAAAAATTCCCGCAGATAGACGCCGTGGTCGGCATAAACGCCCTGGAAAGCGTCTGCCTGGCGCTGAACGGCGGAGAGCGCGTTATCATACCGCCGGCCGCCCCGCTGTCTTCGCCGAAACTGAAACTAAGGCTTACGGCCCCGCACAGCGCCTATCTGAAAATAGCCGACGGCTGCGACAACCGCTGTTCCTATTGCGCCATACCGATGATAAGGGGCCGTTTCCGGTCAAAGCCGCTGAAGGAAGTGATAAAGGAAGCCGAAAACCTGGCCCGCTCCGGAGCGCGCGAGATCTCGCTTATAGCGCAGGACACCACTTTTTACGGCACGGACCTTTACGGCCGGCCTGAACTTTATAAGCTGTTGAAAGAACTTGTGAAAATAGGCCCGATAAAATGGCTGAGGCTTATGTACGTCTATCCCGACAGGCTTTCTCCGGAGCTGCTGCGCCTTATCAGGGACGAGGAAAAGCTCTGCCATTACCTGGATATGCCGCTCCAGCACATCTCGGACAACATATTAAGAATGATGAACCGGCGCTCAACCGGGAAGTCGATACGCAATAAGCTGGCCGAAATACGCAAAACCGTGCCGGACCTCGCGCTCAGGACCAGCTTCATCGTGGGTTTCCCCGGCGAGACCGGAAAAGATTTCGGGGAGCTCCGCCGCTTCGTCGCGGACGCCGGCTTCGACAATGTCGCCGTTTTCGAGTATTCCCGTGAGCCGGGAACCCCGGCCGCGGAATTGCCGGGGCAGACGCCGGACAAGGTTAAAGCCGCCCGGCTGAGCGGGCTGGTAAGCGTACAGAGCCGGGTGGTGGACAAGAAGAATAAGGCGCTGGCGGGCGCGACCGTCAGGGTACTGCTGGATTCCCCGGTTTCCGGCCGCACATACCGCGACGCGCCGGAGATAGACGGGAAGGTGGAAGTGATAACGGATGCCATAAGCCATAAGCCGGAAGCCATAGGCAGAAAAACTAAAAAACCTTATGGCCTACGGCCTACGGCCTATGGCAGCGTGGGAGTCCCTCCCGCGCTGAAGGCCGGGGAATTTGTGAACGTAAAAATAACCGGAGCCGCAGGCTACCTGCGCCGGGGAATCATCGTTTCGGCAAAAGGAGAACTAAAATGAAAGCCAGAAATCTCGCCGTGATGCTTACCGACATAAAAGGTTTTACCGACAAGACTTCAAGGAAATCGCGCGTCCAGATAAAAGAGCTTTTAACCAGGCACAACGAGCTCGTTCTGCCGGTTATCGGGAAATACAACGGGAAATTGATCAAGACCATAGGCGACGCGTTCCTGGTCACTTTCGAGAGCTCTACTGATGCGGTGCTTTGCGGCATTTCCATCCAGGAGGCTCTCGCCGCCTTCAACAAAGGCAGGGAGCAGGACGACCGCATAGACATCCGCATAGCCATAAACGCCGGCGAGGTTTCCATTTCGGAGAACGGCGATATTTTCGGCGACGCGGTGAATATCACTTCCCGGATAGAGGGGATAGCGGAGGCCGGGGAGGTGTTCTTCACCGAATCGGTATATCTTTCCATGAACAAGACCGAGGTACCCTCCAGCGAGATAGGCTACCGGCAGTTCAAGGGCATCTCGGACAAGATCAAGGTTTATAAGGTGCTGAAGGAAGATCCGGTTCAGCCGAAAAGCGCCGTCGAGGCGGATTTTACCGGCGAAGCCGCGTCTGCGAAGGAACCCGCCGACCCCAAACCCGGGCCCGGCTCCGGTTCCTCACGCGAGGAAAAAACCGGGGCAAAAAAGGAACCTGAAAAGGCCGATGAGACGGTCATTAAGGGAATGGGCGGGCTTTCGGGGATGATAATGAACGCTATGGCCAAGTCCGGCATGATGCAGGATGTGGATATCGAGGACGAAACCGGAAAGAAAGTAAAGATAAGCGGCGGCGAGATACACGTAATCAAGGCCGGCAAAGAGATCCACATAGACAAAGACGGCATCCGCATCCGCCGCATAAAAAAAGACAAACCCGGCGACACCCCGAAAGAGAAGGAATAGGAATTCCTCATGCTCGGGGCCTGTCGGCGGGGGCGCTTAGCGGGGGCCGGGGGGAACGGGACAGGCATAGGGTTGCCCATTCCGCCGGTCCCGCGTTGGAATCAGTAAAGGCCTTTCCGGCGGAGTTCGGCGTCGGTTGTGCCGAAATGGTGGGCTATCTCGTGCATCACCACGTGCCGCACCTCCCCCATTATCCCCGCCTCGTTCCCGCCGACCGCCTCAATGTTCTTCCTGAAAAGCGTTATCTTGTCCGGCATCATACCGCTGTAGCCCGTCCCCCTGTTTAAAAGCGGCACCCCCTCGTACAGGCCCATCAGCCCCCGCCCGAACCTGCGGACCTGCGCCGGCGCGGGCGCGGCCCGCACCGTTACCACGATATTGCTGAGCTTCTCGCGGAAAAAAGGCGGCAGGCCCTTCAAGGCCGCGTCCGCAAGCTTCTCGAATTCACTGTTGGTCATAAGTCTGCTGGGCGGCTGGACGGCTGGACAGCTAAAATGCAGAACACCTTAAAAAGCCGCCCAGCTGCCTAGCGGCCCAGCCGTTTAGCGGTTGTTACTTGGAGATGAAATATATGCCGCCGGAGATCAGCAGCGTGCCGAGCAGTTTATTGAGAGTGAAGCTCTCGCCCAGAAAAAAATAAACCATCAGGAACGTGACGAACGGATAGGTGGAACTTAAGGGCACGATCCTGGAGGCTTCGCCGCCGCTCATGGCCTTGAGATAAAAGAAAACCCCGCACATCGTCACGACAGCGCCTGAGAGGACAAAAACCAGGGCGAACTTGTTGGCATTCAGAAGCGCCTGCCGCGTGGGAAAATATTTCCAGGCAAGGAAGGGAATGAACAGCGCGAGCATGACAAGCGTCCTCAGGTAGAACGCGGACGCGGGGTCCATGTACTTCAGCGTCATCTTATCAAAAAAAGCGCCCATGCCCCAGCAGACGACGCCAAGAATAAGGAAGATTATTGTAGCTAGGTCCATATCCGTTAGTAACCGGTATTCGGTAATCGGTAACCGGTTACTGGATACTGGTTACCGGTTACTGAAGTTTGAGCCTGCGGCTCAAAGTTTACGGCGGCGGCAGCGCGCCGGGCAGGTTCCGTTCGCTGAACGATTTCTTGAGATAGTGGTCTATATATTCCCAGAAGCCCCATTCGTCCTTGTAGGTTTTGGCTTTCTTGTAAAGCTCCACCGCCTTCGCGCGGTCGCCCTTCAGGTCCCAGATATTTCCCGTCTTGACCAGCGCCCAGACCGCCCAGCGCGCGGGGGACGCCGCGGGGTCTTCCTTCAGCGTGTCCGCGGCCTGCCGGAAATATTTCAAGGCCTCGTCATAATTTTTCTCCACCTGGTAGGTGGCGCCTACGGCGGTCAGGATGCGCGGCAGGAAATTTTTCCGGTATGCCGGCATCCCTTCCTGGAGGCGCTTCAGGTATTCCAGCGCTTCCTTCCTGGATTCGGCGTACTGCCTGTCCTCGAACAGCGAGACTATCTGCACGAAATGCATCTGGGGATGGACCGGATAGCGCTTGCGCAGCCCGGCGGACCACTTCACAGCGGTGGCCGAGTCGTGGAACCGGCCGCCCGGCTGGGTATAGATCTCTATCAGCATAAGTTCCGCGGCCAGGGAGTTAAAATAGCCTTTTTCCCTGCAGAGCTTCATGTACTCCATGCCCTTATCGGCGTCCCCTCTCAGGAAAAGCCTGGCCAGTATCTTTATTACGCCCGAAAGCGTGCCGGCATAATACTCGTACATGCCCAGGCCGAGGTAGGAATCGTAAAGTTCCGGGTCCAGCTTCAGTGATCTGCGGGTGTTGGAAAGGGCCTTTCTGCCGTCAAAATACGCCGTTATCCAGCGGTGCTGCATGACCGCCAGACGCGCCCGCAGACCGTACATGCCGCCCAGGCACATGTACGCGTTAGCGTCGCCCGGGTGCTTCTTTATCCAGGCGAGCGCCACGTCTATGGCCCTGTCGGTCAGCTTTCCGTATTCCTCGCCCATCTCAGGGGCCGATTCGTCTTCCAGGTATTCCAGCTCCGCCCACTTGGTCATCGCGATGCCGAAATGCGGGTAGGGATGTTCCGGGTATTTCTTCAGCGCCAGTTCAAAATGCTTTTTGGCCTCCGGCAGGTCCACGGCGTAGATGCCGTCTATGCCCTTTTTGGACAGGAGCCGCAGTTCTTCAGGCAGGGGCTCGTATTTCGGCGCGCCGGCGTAGGAGGCAGTAGGTAGTAGGTAGTAGGTAGTAGATAGGGAAAGACAGAAAGAAAGAGCCAAAGAGAAACAGACGGGAGAGGTTCCCGGTTTTATATCGCTTTTAAAACACATAAAGCCCATATCTTTTCCTAAATAAAAACCCTTTCCCTTTCCGCTGCCCCGCCTACTACCTACCACCTACTATCTACTTCCCCTTATTTCATCCGCCCCCATATATTTCCTTAACGCTTCCGGCACCGTTACGGAACCGTCCTCCTGCTGGTAATTTTCAAGTATGGCCGCGAAGGCGCGCCCCACGGCCAGCCCCGAGCCGTTCAGCGTGTGCACGAACCCGGCCTTTTTGCCGTCCGGGCGTTTAAAGCGCGCGTTTATGCGCCTGGCCTGGAAATCCGTGCAGTTGGAGCATGATGAGATCTCCCTGAACTTCGCTTCGCCCGGCATCCAGACTTCAAGGTCGTAGGTCTTGGCCGAGCAAAATCCGAGATCGCCGGCGCACAGTTCAAGCACCCGGTATGGTATCTTCAGTATCTTGAGTATTTTTTCGGCGTCGGCGAGCAGCTGCTCGAGCGCGGCCATGGAATCTTCGGGCCTGGTTACCCACACCAGTTCCACCTTGTTGAACTGGTGATTGCGTATCAGCCCCCTGGTATCCTTGCCGTAAGAACCGGCCTCCTGTCTGAAGCAGGCGGTATAAGCCGCGTATTTGCGCGGCAGGGTCTCTTCTTTGAGCGTCTCGCCCCGGCAGAGATTGGTCAGCGGCACTTCCGCCGTCGGAATAAGGTACAGCGGCGGCTCGCCCGCGATTTTGTAAAGTTCTTCTTCGAATTTCGGCAATTGCCCCGTGCCGGTCATGGTTTCGGCCGTGACCAAAAAAGGCGGGAATATTTCGATGTAGCCGTTTTCCAAGGTGTGGACGTCCAGCATCAGCTGTATGAGGGCGCGCTCAAGCCGCGCGCCCTGGCCCTTTAAAAGAGCGAAGCGCGAACCGGACAGCTTGGCGGCGGCCTCAAAATCCAGGACATGCAGATTCTCTCCTATGGCGTGATGGTCAAACGGTTTAAAAGAGAAGTCGCGCTTATGACTGAGATCCTGATGGACCAGCTTGTTCTCTTCGGGCGTCAGGCCTTTGTGAACGCTCTCGTCCGGCAGGTTGGGCACGCCTAACAGCAGGCTGTTCATTTCTTTCTCTATGCCGGCCAGGCGTTCCTCCTTTGATCTGACGGCGTCCTTTACGGCATTGGCCTCTTCCATCACAGAGGCCGCCTCGGCCTCTTTTTTGGCTGTTTTAAATTCCTGTATTTTCTTTGAGATCTCGTTCCTTTTAAAGCGCATAGCTTCGGTTTCGACAAGCATCCCGCGGTAGACGCCGTCCAGCTCCAGGATCTTTTCAAGCGCGGGCAAATAGCGTCCGCCCCTGTTTTTAATGCCGGCCCTGGCTTTTTCGGGATTGGAACGGATCAGTTTGAGGTCAAGCATAAGAGTAAAAGAAGGTAACTACTCAGGTCGCTATGAGATGGCGGAATAGAATATAGAACGCTGATAACGCTGATTTTTAGTAATTACTCAGCCACTAAGACACCAAGGCACAAAGAAAGTTTATGGATCAAACGGTTTGTTGTCTGATTTCT
>JAHJSU010000143.1 GCA_018829985.1 Elusimicrobiota bacterium
ACGTTGAGGCTGTTGTAAAGATTAAGGGGCCAGATCTCGAATAGTTACCTTGTCCTGTTGTTGAGGACGAATAAAAGATTGAGTTCAAGCTCAACGAATCTGGCATAGGTTGTATTTCGCTTTCATAAAAGAAGCGTTGGAGACACTTTGGAAAGCGCCCCCCACCCTAATCCTTCCGCCTTAGGCGGAGGAGGGAAGGGAGGGGGTGAGCAGTTACGATAACAATGATAAACCTTAACGCCATCTGCGCTTTACTGCTCAGGGAAGCCCTGATATTTTTCAGGGAGAAAGAGCGCATTGTCGCCATACTCGTCTCGCCGCTGCTGTTTTTGTTCGTGGTCGGGAAAGGCCTCGCCGGCTCAAGCCCCGTGCCGGGCGTGAGTTATCAGCAGTTTATCTTCCCGGGGATAATGGTGATGGTGATACTTTTCACCTCTATCACCTACGGGCTTTATATCATCTGGGACAAGCGGCTGGACTTTCTGAAAGAGGTCCTGGCCGCCCCGATCTCGCGCACGACGCTGTTCCTCGGCAAGGCGCTGGGCGGGATGCTGGGCGCGATAGTGGAAACGACGCTTTTACTGGTGATCGGCGCGATTTTTGTCCTGCCGCTGCCTTTCTGGAAAATACTGCTTTGCCTGGCGGCGGCTGTTCCGGTTTCCTACATGATAACGAACCTGGGCCTGACGATAGGCGCGAGGATGAAGTCCATGGAGGGGTTCGGGCTGGTGATGAGTTTTTTGACCTGGCCGATGTTCTTCTTCAGCGGCGCGCTGTTCGATATAGCGACTGCCGCTCCGTATATAAAACTTGTAAGCCTTTTCGACCCGGTGACCTATGCCGTGGACCTGATGCGCGTGATAATGTTCGGCTACGGCGTCTTCCCGGTATGGGTGGACCTGGGCGCGATAGCCCTCTTCTGCCTTCTGACCACCGCCATAGGCGTTTCCGCCTTCGGCAAGCTCCAGCAGGAAAAATAACAGGGCGTCCGCCTTAGGCGGACGCCCTTTTTCAGCAACTACAAAGGTGAACCTTTTACATTGCGACTCAACGGATACCCGGGGATAGCAATGCTTGTGATAAGAAACTCTTAAACCCTCTACCCTCTACCCTCTACCCTACCCTTAAGCCCGAGATAATCGCGGAGGCCGGCTTTCTCGTCGTCAAAGAGAAAACCGCACAGGATGAATATGAAGGGATATGCTATCAGGGCTGAAAAGCGGTAAAGCGTCCAGGCCCCGCCCGGCAGGGCGCCGGGCCAAAACAAAGGCAGGGAAAACAGCAGCGACACGGCTAATACCGCGCCTATCCGCCTGAACTCGTAAGGCACGGCGTATACTTTCCGGCCGGCCGGATAGATCTCCGCCGCCATCACGAAATAAGCGATAAAAGCCGCCCAGGCCGCCCCGGTTATGCCGAACTCCGGGATCAGCGCTAAATTGGCTATGATGCTTATGCCGGCGCCCCAGGCCGCGGCGTTCATGATGGCGGTGGTCTTTTTGGCTATTATGACCGGCGCCAGAAAATTTATGTATATGCCGTTAAAAAAATAGGCCCAGAGTATGATAGGCACTATGCCGAGCCCGCCCCAGTAAGCCTGGTGGATGAGGGGCTTTGAAAAGACTGTGAACTTGGCTATGTCGCTTATAAAGAAAGATACCGCCAGGGCCAGCCACGCCCCGCCGAACACGAAATAGGTCAGGACCCGCGCGAAGATTTCTTTGGCGTTCTCTTTCTGCGCCCTTTCTATAAAAAAAGGGCGCCAGGCGGCGTCGAACATGCCGACTACCAGCATCATAAATATGCCCAGCCGGTAATTGGCCTGGTAGACGCCCACCGCGGAGCTGTCGGCGAGCTTCAGCAGCAGGGGCCGGTCTATCACCTGCACAGCCATGGAACCGAGGCCCGCCGGCACCAGCGGCAGGGCGAAAATGAGCAGTTTTTTAAACGCCTCTTTTTCCGCTTTCAGGCTCAGGAGCCGCCGGCAGGGATACAGCACGGCCGCCAGCGCGAAAAGCGAGGCAATGACATTGGCCATGAAGATGCCTTCAAGCCCGAACCCCAGGCGGGCTATAAAAAAAATGTTCAGCGTTATATTCACCACTATGCTTAAAACCCTTATCAAAGAGTACCTGAGCGCCTTATGCTCCATACGGAGCCCCGCGAAAGGGACCGCGCTCAGCGCGTCGATAAAAAGGATGACGGCCGCGTACACGACCAGCCTGGCGTTGACGCCGCCTATGCCGGCCAGAACCGCCGCCCGGGAAGCGTTCAGCGCAAGGATCAGCGTGAACGCCAGCGACACCCAGAACACGCCGGCGAAAGCGGCCGGGAAAGAGCGCTCTTTTTCGTCAAAATGGCGCATGTAGGCCTGGTCCATGCCGTAATGATAAAGGATGTTAAAGAACGCGATATAGGAGAAAACCGCCGCCCCTATGCCGTATTCGCCGGGGCTGAGGTAGTGGGTGTAGAACGGCATCAGCAGGAAATTCAAAAACCGGGCCGCGATGGTGGAAAACCCGTAGATGACCGACTCTTTGCCGAGGGATTTGATGTCCTTGAACATAGTTCAGCGGCGAAGCAGGGGCCGGGGAGCGGCGCGGCTATCGCCTTCGCTGTTCGCGCTTTCTCCGCTATGACTCCCCTGTCCGCTACCGCTATTTTATCAATTTTTTTGTATAATAGTATTTCTTCCTTAACCGCGGTAAGCGGGGGAAGAAGTGTCGGGGGGGGAAATATGACCGGTTTTTTAAAGAGCGAAGCGCCCAACTGTTTTAAATGCCGTTTCAAAGAATCCTGCTTTTTCCATCAGCTCGAACCCGCCGCCCAAAAAGTCTGGAACGGGATCCGTTTGACCAGGCGCTTCAACGCCGAAGAAGATATCTACGCGGAATGCGACAAGCCGGCCGGCATATTCGTGGTCTGCAAAGGCAGGGCCAAAGTATTCACCGCCGACATCAAAGGCCAGCAATTGATAACCTGGATAAGACATCCGGGCGAGATCTTCGGCCACATCGCGCTTTTTTCGCAGAGCGATTACTTATGCAACGGCAGGTCCATGGGGAGCACCATGCTTTCCTATATTGACGCCAAAGTCCTGGGAAAATTTCTAAACTCCTATCCAAAAACATATTCGCTTTTCCTTCACAAAATAGCCAATGAGATAAGAATTATACAGTTTAAACTCAAAGACGCCGCCTATAAACCGGCCAGATCAAAAGTGGCGCTCACGCTTATAAACTCCATCTCGTTCAGATCCAAGAACACCGCCCTGCCGGCCATTCACGGCCTTAAGCGCACCGAGATCGCCGAGATAACAGGCCTCGCCCTTGAGACCGTGGTCCGGACCCTGGCGGAGCTTGAGAAACGAAAGATAATTAAAAGGGAGCTCAAAGCCATAAAGATACTGGATTATCCCATGCTGGCAAAGATCTCCGGCATCCAGGCTAAAAGCGCCTGACCCGGTAAAATGATTTCTCTTTTTGCTCCCTGGCGGACGCGAGCCTGCAAAACACCGGGCCCTGACCAAAACAGACATAGAACCTGCAAAAGATGCCGACGGTAGGCGGCTAATGACGGTTTACAATGATGCTATCCTTTGAAGCGGCGATTGGGTAAAGGGAGGAAAAGATTTAAAATGAAGATGAAAAATTTCATTCCTATTCTGCCGGCGGCGCTTTTGGCGTTTCAATTGAGCGCCGCCGGCGCCCAGGATTACGACGCCCGGCTCAGTTCCCTCACCGGGACCGTGGACGTGCTCGCGGCCGGTGAAACGGATTCCTGGCGGGAGGCCGAGGAAGAGATGCCCCTGTCGGCCAAAGACAAAGTCCGCGCCGGCGAGTCCTCTTCGGCTGAAATAACCCTTGACGGCGGCGGCGTCATCCGGCTCGGCGCGGGCTCCGTTGTGGAAATTTCCTCGCTGGATTCCGCGTCTTCCTCTTTTTTTCTGCGCATGGGCTCCCTGGTGGCCAAGATCAAGAAGGAGCTTTTGAAGCGCGGAGCGCGCCTGCAGGTGCGCACCCCGGCCGCCGTGGCCGCGATACGCGGCACCGAGTTCGGCGTGGAGCACGACCGGGAAAACAACGAGACCACCGCCGGCGTTTTCGACGAGGGCAGCCTGTCCGTGGCCAGCCTCGGCAAGGACGGCAAAACCGTAGCCGAAGAAGTGGTGGGGAAAGGCAGCGAAGTGCGTCTGCGCGCGGGAGCGCGGACGTTCAAGCCGGTGGCTATGCGCCGGCTCCTGCGGCACAGAAAGGCGCTGAAAGCGGCCCGGGTCCGCCTGGGGCTGCTGCGCAAAAGCTGGAAGCGCCTGGACCCCGAAAAACGCCGGGAACTGCGCAAACGCTTTTTGGCGCGGAAAGCTTCCC
Organism: Elusimicrobiota bacterium; assembly: GCA_018829985.1. Lineage (GTDB taxonomy): Bacteria > Elusimicrobiota > Elusimicrobia > Elusimicrobiales > UBA9959 > JAHJSU01. The sequence continues at coordinate 4,368 of JAHJSU010000143.1, forward strand.
GGGACAAGCGGGTTATGAAGCGGCGCGCGGACGGGCGCCTTATCGACAGAGCTAAGCGCAGATTAAAGAACAACTAGGAAACCCGGCTGAAACGTTTAAAATACAATAGAGGTTTTTATGATAAATGTTGAAACCCCGGTTTCGCCGGAAGAGCTTTTGCAGGCGGTGGAGCACCTTGATTCGCCGGCGGCCGCCAAGCTTTTAGAGAAGGCCGACCCGGCGGCGGCCATGGGCGCTCTGCGCCGGATGGGGGCACAGGCCGCCGGCGACATACTGACGCTGCTGCCTGCGCCGGCTAAAACCGCCGTCACCGGGGCCCTGCCCGCGGAGGTGCGCGCGCAGTGGGAGCTTAACCTGACTTTCCCCAGGGGCAGCGTGGGACGGCTTATGGATCCCGCCTGGGCGGTTTTCCCGCCGGAAACCACGGCGCGGGAAACCATTGACGCGCTGAGGGACATGGTAAAAAAGGAATTCATAACCTACGCTTATGTGGCCGACGCGCGGAAAAAACTGGTAGGCGTTGTGGTAATGCGCGACCTGCTTTTTGCCGGCCCCGCCAAACCGCTTTCGGAAATAATGCTGAAAAACCCCTTCAGCCTGAAAGCTGCCGAACCGCTTATGGACGCCATGCGCGAGGTGCTCAACCGGCATTTCCCGGTTTACCCGGTCACCAACCCCGACGGGGAGCTTATCGGGGCGGTGCGCGGCGGGCGGCTTTTTGAGGCGCAGGCGATCGAGATAAGCGCGTAGGCCGGCAGCATGGTGGGCGTAGAGAAGGAGGAGAAGCTTTCCACCCCCTGGGGCCGCAGCTTTAAATACCGCCACCCCTGGCTGCAGCTTAACCTGTTTACGGCCTTCGTGGCCGGGGCGGTGGTAAGTTTTTTCCAGGGAACCATAGACCAACTGGTTATACTGGCGGCTTTCCTGCCGGTGCTGGCGGGGCAGTCGGGCAATACCGGCTGCCAGGCGCTGGCTGTCACTATACGCGGCATTACGCTGCGCGAACTTAAAAAGGGCTCCACGCGCAAGCTGCTTATCAAAGAAAGCCTGCTCGGGCTCTTAAACGGCGCGCTGGTGGGCGTGGTGGCCGGCGGCGGCATGTATTTCCTGGCCAGGTCGCAGGACAACCGGCTGGCCGTGCCGCTGGCCTTGATCGTGGTGGCGGCCATGACGGGCAGCTGCATTGTAAGCGGGCTTTTCGGGGCAATCGTCCCTATAGTTTTGCGGCGGCTGGGGGCGGACCCGGCCACGGCTTCCAGCATTTTCCTGACCACCGCCACCGACGTGGCCAGCATGGGGCTGCTGCTGTCGCTGGCAAGCTGGTTTCTGCTATAATAAGAAGGCTCGTCATATTTGCTAAAATTATACAACTGCTCGGGTAGCGAGGCGGCTAGGCGGCTAGGCGGCTGGACGGCTAGACAGCCAGAGAGCAAGACCGAAGGTAAATCCCCAATTCCATAAAGCCGCCTAGCTGTCTAGCCGCCTCGCCACCTAAGTAGTTACAAAATTATGGTGTATTTTTCCGTTCAACTCCGGAGACTGATGAAAAGGCTTTTTTATAGTTTATTTTTAGCGCCGTTTTTAGCCTGCGCGGTTTATGCCGGATATCCCGCCTCGGACGGCTATGTAAGCGATTATGCGGGCGCGCTGGACGCGCGCAGCAAACAGGCTTTAAGCGCGGCGCTCTCGGACCTGGATAAAAAGGCGAATGCCCAGGTAGCTGTCGCGGTTGTTAAAAACCTTAACGGCAAAGATATTGGAACCTACGCCACCGAACTTTTTAAACACTGGGGCGTAGGCAAAAAACCGGCCGACCGCGGCGTTTTGCTGCTGGTGGCTTTGGAAGACCGTAAATCGCGCATAGAGGTGGGCTACGGCCTGGAAGGGATCCTTCCCGACGGGTTGACGGGGGAAATTCAAGATGCCTACATGCTGCCCTATTTCAAGAGAGGCGAATATTCCCAGGGAGTTATAAATGGCGCCCTGGCGCTCACCCAGGTTATCGCGAAAGACGCGGGCGTGACAATATCCGCCGGAGCGGCGGCCGGCGCAAAAGCGATCCCGAAGAAAACTTCGCTGACACGAAAGCTCTTCAACATAATTTTCTTTTTAATTTTGATCGTTATCTTTATCAAGCACCCGTCGCTGTTTTTCCTGCTGCTGCTGAGCAGCGGAGGCCGCGGGGGTTTCGGCGGCGGATTCGGGGGCGGCTCCGGCGGATTCGGAGGCGGACTTTCCGGCGGAGGAGGAGCATCCAGAGGCTGGTGATTTTTTGGAGGTTACATGAAACTTACACCTGAAATTTTAACCGACGAACTCACAAAAATCTGCGGCGACAATCTGCGTTCCGTGCTTTTATACGGCTCCGCGGCCGCGGGCGACAATGTGCGCGGCTCCGATCACAACGTCCTGGTCGTTTTGAATAAACTGGAAGCCGAAGATTTAATGTCGCTGTCGGATTTATCGGCGCGCTGGACAAAAACCGGAAATCCGGCGCCGTTGCTCTTCACCTGGGAACGGATAAGGCAGTCCGCGGATGTTTTTCCGATGGAGCTTATAGACATAAAGGAAAACCATAAAATCCTTTTCGGTTCGGACCCGCTGGCCGGCATAAACATCCTGCCGGAAAACCTCCACTATGAGCTTGAGCATGAGCTGAAAGGAAAGCTTATCGCGCTCAGAGAGAGATTTTTAATAACAAAAGGCGCGCCCAAACAGGTCCGGGAACTGCTGGCGGCTTCGCTTTCCACTTTCCTGGTTCTATTCAAGGCCGCGTTAAGGCTCCAGGGCGAAAAACCGCCCGCCAAAAAAATTGAAGTCCTGGCTCTGCTGCGCGGGAAGATTGAGTTTGACAGCGAAGTTTTCCTTATAGTATGGGATTTGAAGGAAGGCAAAAAGCGCGACGAAGAGCCTGTTGATATTTTCAAGCGCTATTTGAAAGCGGTGGAAGCCGTGACTGACGCTGTTGACGGCTGGATCCATTGCAATGAACAGGCGGCGCAAAAAGGAGAGATAAAATGAAAAACAAGGTTGTGTGGATTATCCTGGGCGTAATTTTGATTGCCGCCGTATGGGCGGTGTCCGGCTATAACAAGCTTGTGAGCCGCAGCGAAGCCGTGCCTGAAGCCTGGGCTCAGGTGGAAAACGTGCTTCAGCGCAGATATGATTTGATACCCAATCTGGTCAGCACCGTAAAAGGCTACGCCAAGCACGAAAGCGGGCTTTTGACCGAAGTGACCCGGCTCAGAAGCCAGTGGGGCGCGGCAAAAGGCGCC
>JAHJSU010000014.1 GCA_018829985.1 Elusimicrobiota bacterium
AAGTTTGCCGGCGCCGTCCAGAACGCTTGGCTTAGGCAGAGGTTTGGCCGCGGGATTAAATGTGTCTTCCTGTTCTTCGGGGGGTTTTGGGGCCGGTTTGGCTTTGTGTTTCTGCGCGCGCTCAGCCGGCGTGTTTGTTTTATTCATGGTGACGATGCGCGGCGGCCCGATGAAATCGATATAATAGGCTTTCGGCTTGTTCAGCGAAAAGGAATTCCTCGACAGGAACAGCAGCGCCGCCAGGAGCGTAAAATGGACCGAGGTGGAGTAAATGAGGTAGTGACGCATAACCAACAGTCTAAAGTCTAGAGTCTAAAGTGTAGAGATATTATTAAGGAGTCCATAATTGACCAGACTGTCTTATACCCCTCACCCCCGCCCTCTCCCTGCCTACCGGCAGGCAGGCCTCAAGGGGAGAGGGATTATAACGGCACGATAGTCTAAACAAATATGGACTGATTAGTAAGTTGTTTCTTTAGACTCTCCACTCTCGACTCCTGTTCTATTTATCTGCCAGGCTCACCCCGACGCCTACTTTGCCGGCCCCAAGCTTTTTCGCGATATCCAGGACCGCGACGACTTTTTCTATACTGACGGTCTTATCCGCCTGGACCAGCACGGTCTTTTTGTGGGCCTTCGCGAGTCGGAGCGTCAGTTCCTGTTCCAGCTTTGAAAATTTTAAAGGCTTGCCCCCCACCTTCACGGCGCCGTTCGCCGCGAGTTCCACCGTGATGACGTCCTCGCCGCTCCCCGTCGCGGCTGAAGAGGCTTTGGGCAGGTTGACCTGTATCTGGGACTGGACCAGGAACGGCGTGATGACCATGAATATTATAAGCAATATCAGCGATACGTCTATCAGCGGTATCATGTTGATGTCGGCTATGATGCCTTTGCTCCTGCTGTGTATGCGCATATCGTTGTCGCGTGTCCCGCCCGGCGGGCCGTTGTCAGAGCGTGCTTGTGAATTCCCTGGACCCCAGCTTGTCTATCACCTGCTCCGTCACCCAGTTCATCTCGGTTGAAAAGTCGTTGGACTTATGCACGAAGTAGTTGTAGGCCACTATGGCCGGTACGGCCACGAAAAGCCCGGCGGCAGTGTTGACCAGCGCCTCCGCTATGCCCATGGCCACCACCGACGGACCGGCGCCCGCGTACATCGACAGGTCCCTGAACGCCCTGATGACGCCTAAAACCGTGCCGAAAAGGCCTATAAAGGGGCTGATGCTGGCTATAGTCGCTATGGCCGTGAGGCTTTTGTGCAAATGGGAGGCGTGCCATTCTATGGCCTTTTCGGCCAGTTCTCTTTTTTCAAGGGGACTGCCGTAATGGCTCATGACTTTATGGATGATATCGGCGCAGGGGCTTTTGACCCTGGCGGACAGTTCCGCGACCTGCCGCATTTCGCCGGCTTTGATATGGATATGGACCCTGCGTAAAAGATCTTCCATTCCCCTGAAAGTCCTTTTGTATGTGGACCAGCGTTCCCAGATGAGCGCTATGGAATATATTGAAAGGGCCATAAGCCCGAAAAGTACCGGTCCCCCCGCGACAATCAATTGCTTAAAAGTGATATCCATGTGCTTTCCTTATTCGCTGAATTATGTTTCGCTCCCGGAGGTGAAAAATCAATAAATAACAGGTTTATTATAGCAATTAAAAAAAGTCCAGAAAAAAGAGCCGTGAGCGAGTCCCCGGCAAACCTCTATTCTGAACCCCGGCATTTACCCCGCACTTTTTCTCAAAAGGGCCAAAGTGCGGGGTTTATGCTTTTTTAAAGGCATATTTGAGCTTCGCTTCAAGGTTCTCAAAATAACCGGAAAGAGTCTTGATCTTGGCGTGGACGGCGCCGTAGAGTTCCTCCTGCTTTTTCATCCTGAGTCCGTCCAGGGACTCCAATTCCTTCATTTTGTTGAAAGCGTCGAAGAGGTCGGTTTTCAGGCGGTCAAGTTCCTGCTGCTTCCATTTAATATCCGCCCTGAGCGTTCCTATCTCTTCGCAGAATTTTTTGTTCTGTTCCTCGTGGTCTTTTCTCTCGTCCAGCATGATGCTCTGGAACTCTTCGTTCTTGTTTAAAGTGGACTGGATGTTTTCGGTCAGGGTCTTTATGACCATTTCCTGTTCTTCGGCCTCTGAACGCAGTTCCTTGAATTGCGCGTCCGCATCCGCCGTTTCCTTCCTGGCGGCCTCCTGAAGCCTGCGCTTGGAGTCTTCATAGTTGTCCACCATGTTCTGCATCTGGCTTCTGAGCCTTAAGATCTCTTCCTTTTTTTCGGACAGCTCCTGGGTGGCTTCGAAAAGTTTTTCGCCGGTCCTTTTTTTAATCGTCTTGTAAAGCTGTTCCCAGGAAGGATGCTCGCCCTGCAGGCTCTGAGCCTCCGAGGTCCTTTTAAGCCTTTCGGCCAGGGCTTTTATTTCCAGGCCTTTTTTTTTGCCCTCTTCTTCAAATTTATTTTTCTCGTGCGCGTATTCCCGCTTCATGCTTTTTACTTCGGTTTCAAGCTGGGAATTCTTTAAAATGGCTTTTTCAAGCAAAGACCGCACGGCGGTATCTTCCGCGGACGCGTGAGTGAGCGGGAGCCTGGGTTTCTGCGGGTCCTGCGCCAGGCTTCCGAGATAGAGCTCAAAAGCCTTTTCAAGATAGGCCTCTCTCCACTGGCCCAGGGTGGTTTCGGTGCAGACCAGGGTGTTTCTGCCGAAGCCGGGCAGCTGGGCGATGTCTTTGGGATAAAAAGGGCCTTTAATGCTCTTTTTGGTATAGGCAAAATAGCGTGAAACGGGTTCGATCATATGTATTAATGATACCAATCGCGTGTTACAAAGTGATTACGAAAAAAATTATAATGTCTTTTTTAAGTTCTTTAAAATGTTCGCCCCGGTTACCGGTTTTATCACGCCTTTCTCGGTTACTATGGCGGTGATGAGGCCGGCGGGCGTCACGTCGAAGCCCGGGTGCCTGGCTTTCACCCCCCGGGGAGCGATAAGCCGGCCGTTTATAAAAGTCACTTCTTTGGAGGAACGCTCTTCTATTTTTATTTTTTCCCCGGCGCGCAGCGCCGGGTCGATGGTCGGGGTCGGGGCTATCACATAAAAAGGTATTTTATGGTATCCGGCAAGCACCGCCAGGGCGTAGGTGCCTATTTTATTGGCCGTATCTCCGTTGGCGGCTATCCGGTCGGCTCCCACTATCACCGCGTTGATACCGGCGGTTTTCATAAGGTGGGCGGCCATATTATCCGTGATAAGCGCCGAGGGGACTTTGCCTTTTTGCAGTTCCCAGATGGTGAGTCTGGCGCCCTGCAGGTAGGGCCTGGTCTCGCAAGAGTAGGCGTATTTTATTTTTCCCGTTTTATGCGCCTTTGTGATGACGCCCACGGCCGTGCCTATGCCCATGGTGGCGAGGGCCCCCGCGTTGCAATGCGTGAGAACTATGGAGTTTTTTTTAAGAAGCCCGGCGCCGAGTTTTCCCATCGCCGCGCAGGCGAGGCGGTCTTCCCCGGTTATGGCCCCGGCTTCTTTTTCAAGCAGGGCCGTGAGCCTTTTATATTTTTTCGCCGAAAAAGCTCCCTGCCGGGCCAGGTAAGTTTCGGCCTTTGCGGCCATGCGGTCGGCCGCGTAAAAAAGGGCCAGCGCCGTCGGGCGCGCGGCTTTTATGGTCCTGACGGCTTCGGCCAGGATAGCCCTGACGGAGGCCCAGGAAGCCGGCCTTTTGAACGTCAGCTCCAGCGGAAGTCCCCATGCCGCGGCGCAGCCTATAAGCGGGGCGCCTCTCAAGACCATATCCTTTATGGCTTTTGCCGTTTCTTTGGCGTTCCCGACCTTAAGATAAGCGGTTTTGTGCGGCAGGAGCCGCTGGTCGAGTATTTTTAAGCTGCCCGGTTTGTAGATGAGGCGGGGAGGGATCATAAACAGGGGCTAGGGGCTAGAGACTAGGGGCGAGGGGCTAGAGACTAGGGGCGAGGGGCTAGAGACTAGGGGCTAGAGACCAGGGCTAGACTGTTCCTATACGCTCGCCCCTATACGCTCGCCCCTATACGCTCGCCCCTATACGCTCGCCCCTATACGCTCGCCCCTATACGCTCGCCCCTATACGCTAGACGCTGCTGTTACGGTATCGAGTCCAGCAGATTTTTAAGCTGTTCTTCGGTCTTGCCGGTTATTTCCACGGTCTTTTCCCTGCCTTTGGCGCCGCGTATGATATTGACCATTTTAAGGGGCACTTCGAAAAATTCCGAAAGGTAATCCCGGAGCATGGTGTTTATCTGCAGGTCCGCCGAGGCCGCGCAGATCTTCACGCGCAGCACGCTGCCTATTCTTGAAACCACTTCGTTATCATCGCAATTAGGTATAACCCGCACTTTGACGATCATTTACCCTCCATAAAACACAGATTAGCGCAGATTAATGCAGATACATGCATCTGTGTTAATCTTGCGTTTTTTCAGCTGTGTTCATCTGCGCGTAAATAACAGGCTGCCTATCCTGGGCAGGCTGGAACCTTCCTGAACGGCTATTTCAAAATCATGGCTCATGCCGAGCGAAAGATAATTTCTGAAGCCGTATTCGTTGACCGCGCCCCGGAAATCCCGGTCAAACAGCCGTTTTACTTGGGCGAACAGCGGCCTGAGCGTTTCCGGGTCGCCGGCCTCCGGCGCTATAGCCATATAGCCGGAAGGGCATAAAAAAGGGAGTTTGCGCATTTCCGCAAGCAGTCCCGCCGCGTGTTCCGGACTTATGCCGCCCTGGGTGTCGCAATCCGTCAGCTTTAACTGGATAAGGACCGGCATCTTTTTGCCTTTGAGCCCGGCGTGCCGGTTTATGCGATCGGCCAGCTTAAGGCTGTCCACGGAATCTATCCAGTCGAACATTTCCACCGCGCGCGCGGCTTTATTGCTTTGAAGACGGCCTATAAAATGAAGGCTGACCGCTTTTCTCGCCCTGGCAAGTTCCCCGCTCACCCATTTGGCGTCCGCGTCCTGAACCTTGTTTTCCCCCGCCGTCTTTATTTTTCCGCTCTCTATCAGGTATCCGGCTTCAAGCGGGTCCGCGTATTTTGTGACGGCTAAAAGTTCCACCGCCGAAGCGTCCCTGCCGCTTTTAAGGCAGGCGGCCGCTATCCTTTCAGTCGCGCTTTGAAAATTGTCGAGTAATTTCCTCTTTCGTGCGGATTCGTTTACCAGCATTGAATACCTATATTTTAGCAAAAAATGCATGTTTTTCATAGAGAAATTTAAGCTCCGGGGCCGCTAAATGATATTATTATAATATGGTGCGTCCTGAACAAACTGCATTGCGCTTGCGGGTGAAAGTCCCGTCCGGACAAGCGTCGGAGCACCCGGTAGCAGGCCCCGGCCAGCGTGTGGAAATCCAAAGGCTAAGCGGGGCGTCAAAAGCCTCAGTA
>JAHJSU010000144.1 GCA_018829985.1 Elusimicrobiota bacterium
AATATATTTTTTCACTGCTCCCCCTTTAGGAACCGCTTTGCGCCGCAGTTTCCGGCATTTGTTAGATTATATGATTTTATCCCGCACTTTGGCCCGGTTCAGAAAAAGTGCGGGGTTTACGGCCGCAGGAAAAATCCGGCCGCGTATGACGCTCAACAGGCATCCATTCGTTCCTGGAGTTATTCATGGAGATTTTTTTTATTAAGACTTTAACAGAATCTGCGCGATTTTGGCTATGTTGCGGGCGTCGTCTATGCCGCGGTGGTGGGCGCCGTCCAGCGGCAGGCCCAGTTTTTCCAGGGCTTTGCGCATGCCGCAGGGTTTTACGCTGAAACGCCCGGCAAAAAGAGTCTTCAGGTTTATGTGATTCTTGAAGCTTTCCGGGAACGGGAGGCCGTGCCGGGCGCAGTCTATGGTTATCTGTTTAATGTCGTAATTCCCCCAGGAACAGAGGGTGACCGGGCCGGGGCCTATCCACGCGAGGAACTGGGGAAAGACAGCCTTAAAATCTTCGGCTTTATCCACCTGCTCTTGGCGGATGCCGGTCAGGTTTTTGCAGAAATCGCTGAGCTGTGTATTTAATACGGGCCGGACAAAAAAAGAGAATTCATCGCAGGGGATCAACTCCGGGCCCAGGCGCACCGCGCCGATTTCAATTATCTCCATATCGTCCATGGGGACGCGGTGCTCCCGGCAGGCGGCTTCCAGATCAAAGATTATGTAATTCATAATTAAACCGGGGAATTTTGGACCATTTTCAGGATTTCGGCTTTTCCAGTCCGGCCGAGTTTTATATTAGCGAAACAAATCGACGGGCGGCCATTAGCGAAGTGCGGGAGCGCCAGAGGGGCCTGGTCATCCCCCCTCTCCCCCAAAAGTAAAAGCCAATGAATATTTCCGGGGTTTCTTACCCCAATAATATTTTATGCAAAATTCGTAACTACTCAGCAACAAAGATAAAACTCCGCAGATTCACAGACTAAGCTCATGAAATATTCAGAATAACCGCAAAGGGCACAGAGGATTTACGCAAAGAACGCAAAGATTGCAACCTATTTATCTCGTTCACATTCACTTTGTGTTCTTTGCGTTTGCTTTGCGTTCTTTGCGGTTAAGCTGGGTAGTTACCAAAATTCCAGGAATTGCTTTTTTCCGGTTATAGTCTTCAGCCGGCAAGCGATTATATAATCAGTCCACGATAAGCTTCCCCCATGGCAAGTATCCGCCTTGCGGGCAACAGGCTTAACCGCAAAAACCTGATGGTGATATGGTAAAGATATCTTCCCCTCCCCCTTTCATTCAGAACGTATAAGGTAAAACTGCGGATTTGGCTGAGTTTTCAATAGCTGCCGGAGTTTTGTAGGGGCAACCGAATTCGCACGATGTTTGAACCCCATATTAATTAATAACGGGCTAATTTTGCGGGTCATGGAGCGGTTTTCCAGAAGAAAAAGCAAGGGATAAGCACGCCTATGGCCGCCAGAAGCGCGTTCTGCATGCCGCAAAGCGGGATAAGCGCGCCGGAGAACGCGAATGCGCCCAAGGCCGCGCCCAGCAGGTCGGCGGCATAAAGCCTTTCGGGGTTCTCCGCGGAATGCGGCACGGCGGCGGCGAAATAGCCGCCCATCACGAACCCTCCGGCAAAGAGCATGCTCATGAACAGCGCGAAAAGCGCGTCCGGCTTGAGCTCCGCAAGCCCCGGCGCGGCCCGGTAGAGTCCTGCCGAAAGCGCCAGCGCCAAACCCGGCAAGGCGGCAAGGCTGTACCTGTTTTTTATCCGTTTAAAGAGAAAGGCGCCCGCCGCAGCTCCCGCCATGAAGCCGGCGAAAAGCAGCCCGAGTTTCCAGTTCAGCTGCCCGCTCGCGGTCTGGAACATCAGCAGGATGACGACCTCAAAACCCATCGCCCAGAATCCCGTAAGAAATACGCCGGCGGCGGGCTTGTCCTTCAATAACGCTCTAGGCTTGAGCAGGCGGGTAAAAAGCAGGGCTGACAGGATACCTACGGCGCACAGCCCGGTAAGCGCCTTAGGCGAAACGAACATGGACAGCCATAGTTTCCATAAATAGAAATAAGCCGACGGGTTCAGGTCTGTGTTAAGCGGGGGGGGCTTTATCTTTTTAAGCATGGCCAGCGCCCACTGCTTCCGATAGGGGTCAAGCAGGAACGGCAGACTTTCCGGGACGACATGCGTGTTTTTTATTTTTCTTGAGAGATAGCGTTTTCTGAGCGTTTCAACGCTCAGGTCTATAGGCGAATCGAAAGCCAGAACGGTCAAAACCCCGCCGGGCACGCATTCCACATATTTAAAAACCGCTCCGGCGGTAGCAAGTATGGAGGCGGCGAAATAAGCCCTGACCGGCGGCAGGTAGTTTTCGGAGAAAGGCAGGCTGAAGGCCAGTATCCCGCCGGGTTTTAAGGCCGCGCGGCTCGCGCGGAAAAATTCAAGGGTGAAGGACCTGTTTGCATTGGCGTTCAGCGGCTCGGGCACGGTCTGAAATATCAGATCGTAAGCGTTTAAATTTGCCTTAAGCGCGTCCCGCGCGTCTGAATTTATTATTTTTAACCCCTGGGCGGAGACCCCGGTATGCTTAAGAATAAACGCCGTTTTGAAACGGTCGGCTTCGGCGATAGTAATTTCTTTCGGCGAGTGTTTTCGCGCTTCGCCCGCCAGAAAAAAACCGCCTGCCCCGAGGAATAATACGCTGTCCGGCTTTTTATGCGCCAGCAGGGCCGGCTGGGCGCGCTTTTCCTGGGTCTCGGGGTCCGGGAACTGCGCGAGTATGGCGCCGTCTTCGATGAATGTCTGCTGCGAAGTTCCGGCTATCAGCGCCAGCCTTGAGCCGGTGGTTCTTTGAAATATCCCGGCGCCGGAGAAAAATCCCGGCAGCGCGAAGGGCGGGTTCATCCGCGCGGCTGAAAAAAACAGAACGCCCGCCGCCGTTGCGAACAGTATTTTTTTAAAACCCAGTGCGCGCGCGTCATGCGCCGAAATAATAAGGGCTAAAGCGAGAACCCCGGTTATGATAACGGGGTCTGCGTTCGGAAAGCGTTGGGCGTAAAAGAGCGTGAAAAGCCCGCCTGCCGCCGCGCCAAGCGTTTCGGCCCAGTAAAAGGACAGCGTGTTTTTGAACAGGCCCTGAAAAATACATATGCCGTTGGCCAGGGCGGCAGGCAGCGTGAGCAGCGCGCTTAAAATCAAAAGTTCAAACAAGCCGGGCATAAGCCCGGCTTTTAAGAACATCCCGGTCTTCTTTATCAGAATAAAATTTAAGGCCGCGCCAAACGCCAGCAGGCCGTACGCCTTTAGCTGTCCGCCGGGCCCGAGCAGGATGTTCTTCAATCGCCGGCGCCCTGAGGCTGACGCGATCCCGGCCGCCGTCCATAAAAGCCAGGCGGAAATACCGAGGCCCAGCGCAATTTCATGGGCGGCCAAAAGCCCGGAAAGCTCCTTAAGGATAAGAACCTGCACTGTCAGTGAAAAAAAGCCCAAGATAAAAAAGGCGGTCATGTGTTTTTGTATATCCCTAATTCCATATTCCGGGAATTCTGGCGCCGTCGTAGGGACATTTGCCGCCGGTCGGGGTCAATTGGTTTTCAAGTATCGCGTAGCCGTAGCGCCTGACCAGGACTTTGCCGCATTTGGGGCAATAGGTGCTTTCTCCGGGGTGGCCCGGAACATTCCCGACGTAAACATAATGCAGGCCCTGCCTGAGAGCTTCCTCTCTGGCCCAGGTGAGCGTCTCCGCCGGCGTGGCGCCGATATTGGTCATCTGATAATTAGGCGAGAATCTTGAAAAAAAAGCGGCACATCCGGGCCCAGTTCTTTCCTGATCCAGGCTATCAGGCTTTTCAGGCTTTCTTTATCGTCGTTCAGGCCCGGCACCACAAGATTGACGACTTCAAAAAAAACACCGCTTTTTTTCAAGGTCAGAAGCGTTTCCTTGACATATTCCAGCCGGCCGCCCACATAGTCTTTGTAGAAGCTCTCGTCAAATCCTTTCAGGTCTATTTTTACCACGTCCATGTATTTAAGCAGCTCTTCAAGCGGCTCCCGGTTGATGTAACCGGCGCTGACCATAATGTTCTTGAGGCCTTTGGCCCTGGCAAGGCGCGCGGTGTCGTACATGTATTCATAAAAAACCACGGGCTCGGAATAGGTCTAGGCTATGGACCGGGCGCGGGTTGCCAGGGCGTAGGCGACTATCTCCCGGGGCTCGAGCGTGGCTGCTTCTTTCTGCTTCAGCTCGCCATAAATGCGGCCCGTGGGGCCTTCGACTTTAAGCGTCAGGCTTTCCGGCACCAGGGCGGTCTTTGCGGCCTGTTCCGGGTAGATCTGCGAGATCTCCCAGTTCTGGCAGCCCTTGCACCGCAGGTTACAGCCCGGCGAGGCCAGCGAGTAAACCAGACTGCCCGGCAGCATATGATAGACGGGTTTTTTTTCTATCGGGTCAAGGTGGACCGAGGCCGGTTTTCCGTAAACAAGCGTTTTTATGCGCCCGCCATAGTTTATCCTTACCTTGCAGCGGCCGCGCGCGCCCTCTGGCAGAAAGCATTTGAACGGGCAGAGGCCGCACTGAACGCCGCTGCCGACGGGGTCCGCGAACATGCCGTCCCGGACCCAGGGATTATTGACCGGGATAAGCCTGGCAAAAGTCACGGGGGGCGGGTAAAAGGCGATCAGGGCCGCGGCGCAAACGCTCAGAGCCGCCATGCCGGCGGCTATAAATCCCGGCAGCGTTTCCTTATTAAAAAATTTCCGCATAAATCGCCGGCTTTCATCCCCTTAACCCGGGTGAATCCTCTATTTCACGTTTTCAAACAGCCACGTAGGGGCCTCCTTTTATTTCCTGGATTTGAAAGATTAATGCTCCAGTCTTTTGATCCAGAAAGCTCGTTTCCCGGGGATGGCGGGTGAGGAC
>JAHJSU010000015.1 GCA_018829985.1 Elusimicrobiota bacterium
CATTTTATGTCCTTTCGGATAGTTATCAACAGGGTTTTTGCGAAAAATCGTTTAACGATTCTAATCGTTATATTCTAACCGATTCTAAGGCCCTGTTTTTCATTGAGAGCGATTTCACCCATATCCCATACCTTTTTCACCCATATCCCATACCTTTTAGATGGTTTTTCACCCATATCCCATACCTTTTATGACCTTATTTTCCGGCCAGGCCGGGCCTGTTGATAACTTTTTATCACAAGATTTTTAACACTTTATCATCGTTTTCTTTATCCCAGGCCATGCCTAGTTCAAAGCACCTAGTGCAGAGATGGTAACAAGTATCTCCAACCGTTACGCCGTCGGTTATAGGCCTGGCACACCAGCCGCAACAGAATCCAGGGACACCATACGGACGTTTTTCTTTTTCCGGGGTATGAGTGTAGATGTAATCCATTAAGTCGGATTTCTCCTTAAACTGCTTAAGGAATTCATGGTGTTTAGTTATTTCTTTCATTTAGTCCGCCCATCTTCTGCCTGGATTGCGGCCATTGCTTCCACAAGATCTGTTGAATGCGGCGCGGTCCGGAGAGCCAGCTTTATAGCCTGGGAAGGTGTTATCCACTGGCCGGTCGTTTTCATAAAAGTGCGTATGTCGTCCAACTTCGCCAGGTCGGTTTGAAAAAGCGATATGCAAAGCTTTTTACACTTACGATTATTCAGCTGCGGTAAGGCTGCCTGTGCGGATTTCGGGGTTTTTGCTTCGTTCTTGTTCATCTGGTCCAGGGACCGGGCGAGCCGGTCCTGCAAGGTTTTATGTTTAGTCATATTTTCCTACTTTCTGAATTTCTTACTCTATTACTCTGTTACGATTTCCAGCGCTGCCTTAAACATTTCTTCCCGCGCCGCCAAGTCAAGAGCCTGCCAGCCGAGCAAAGCTGCGTGCTGATAGCATTGTCTGCGCGAGATTGTGGTTGAGAACGCTTTTACTCCTATGCGCTTGGCTATGTCCGGAAGTTCCCGGGCCAGAACAGTGTTTGTGAGGACGCCGTTGAATAAAATCCGCAGGCGCGCCTTGCCGGGCAAGTGCGGCCGGATTGCCTCAACAGTATCCCGGGTGGTCCAAATATCTGCGGGCGAAGGGGAACATACGATAACAGCCACAGAGCAGGATGCCAGCGCCGCTTTCAACGTATCCAGGCGCGGCGGCGTGTCTATAAAAACCGCGTCATGTTTCGACGTGTGGTCGTAAAGTGTTACTTTCTTACTTTCACACCCGTTAAGCCACTTTGTGGCGGTTCCCTGGGGATCGCGGTCGAGGACTGCAACTTTCTTGCCGGCTTCGGCCAGCGCGTGCGCGAGCAGCACTGTCAGCGTGGTTTTCCCTGTGCCGCCTTTGCCGTTGCAAAGTAATATGTTCATACTTACCCACTATACCACATTATGGCCCGGTGTCGCATTATTTTTTAATTCGCCCAGAAGTTAATAGAAGCTAAAAGCGTTTTTTAAATTCCGAGCAGGCGTCTTCCGGCGAGACGTTTAAGTAAATTTCCGTGGTCGAAAGATGGTCGTGGCCCAAAAACATTTGGAGGTAGCGGGTACTGAGGCCTTTCTTGACGCAGGCAGCGGCAAAGGTATGGCGAAGCACATGAGGGGAAACTTTCTGGGAGATGCCGGCGCGGTTTGAAACGCGGCGGACGATCTTCTGTATGCCGCGGGCGGTGTAGCCGAAGGTGTCGTTAAGTGAAAAGTAATTAGAGAGGATTGTGAAGGCGCGCTCTGTGAGTGGAACTATGCGGCGTTTTGTCTTTTTGCCGAACGGGCCGCCCTTGCCGTAGACCAGGAGCCGGCGGTCCTGCCAGAGAATGTTTTCTTTAGTAAGGCCAGCCAGCTCCGAAACACGGAGGCCGGTATCGAGCAGGGTTGAGATGACTACTTTCTCGATGCCGCTGCGGCAGGCGTTGGTGAGACGGTCAGCGTTCTCGTTGGTGAGGGGTTCGCGCTTGTATTGGTATATAGCCATAGTTCGTATATTACAAAATATGCGAACTGTGGGCGCAATGTGTAAGAGGTAGCCCGACGGGAGCGTTACAGGATTGAAGGGGGAAGTTCGCTTTTATGCGTAGAAGGCGAACGGCTGAAACATCCAATTCGGCTCCCCCCTCTTGACAAAGTTACAAATTGTAACTATACTATTAGCATGATAATGAAACTCTTGGGACA
>JAHJSU010000145.1 GCA_018829985.1 Elusimicrobiota bacterium
TAGTTCTACAGCCGCACTTTGCTTCTGTAGTGGCAAAGCTTGCTTTGCCTTTTACGCAGAGCAAGCTCTGCAACTACGCAGATACGTGAAAGAGACATGGGTTCACCGAATATTACCTCGTAAAGTGCGGCTGTAGAAGTGGTTATCTCAATTCTGAGAATTCTATGGTAAACCCGGTTTCTCCTTTTATATCTTCCAATTCCCTTATTGCGGTCCCGGTCACTTCAGCCCGGGGGTGGGAGTTTTTGAGTTCCAGAAGAAATCCATCAAGCGCTTTTTTATCGCCCTGCGCCTGCCCTTCTACCGTGCCGTCGCGGAAGTTGCCGACCCAGCCCGTCACGCGGTGTTTGGCGGCGGTATCTCTTACGAACCACCTGTAGCCTATGCCCTGCACCAGCCCGGATATTTTAAAAAAAACACGCATAAAAACGACCGTATATCCAAATAATACTAAAAGGAATTATATTAAACAAGGCGCCGGCTTGACAAGGCAATATCAGCCCGAAAAATTCAATTTAATTTTTCGGGAAGGCTAAAGGCTGAAGGCTGAAGGGCGGAAAAAACTTTCATGTTCCCGACGCTTTTTGCAGTATCTTTTAGCCTTCCGGAAATTGCCCGCCCTTGCGCCTGCCTGCCGGCAGGCGGCGGACTGTTCAATGGGTGAAGGTATGGGATATACGGCGGACGGATGATTTCCGTATTATGCGGCGGAATAAATAGAAAATCGGGGCGACTGGATTTGAACCAGCGATCTCTCGGACCCGAACCGAGCGCTCTAGCCAGCTGAGCCACGCCCCGATTAAAACTGCCGTTTATAGTGAACCGCGCCCCTTTCGGGAGCTTACTGAAATTATACACTTTTCAGCCGTTTCGGTGCAAAATAAAATCGCGCAGGAATCAAATCTGCTTTTGCCTCATCCTTCATCCCTCATCCCGAAAATTGACTTTTAGGCAATTTTCGTGTCAGGCCGGCAGCAGCCGCTCTATTATCTGGGCCGCGATATCCCTGGCCGCGTACGGCCTGGCCAGGGCGGAAATATTGTTCTTTAACAGCGTAAGGGCCGAAGGGTTCTGGAGATATTTCCGTATCACGCTTTCAAGCTGTACGCGGTCTTTTGCGAAATCAGCCAGTTTATTCTTAACAAGGAAACTGGTGTTGCGCTCCTCCTGACCCGGCAAAGGGGCGAAGATGAGCATCGGCTTGGCGAGCGCCATGGTTTCGGCTATCGTTACCCCCCCCGGCTTGCCTATGATAAGGTCCGAGGCCATGTAGTAATCCGCTGGTGAGTCCACAAAATGTATCAGCCTGATGTTTTTCCGGTAAGGCGGGGATTTCTCAAGCTTGTTGAAAAGTTTCCGGTTGTCGCCGCACAGGACTAGCACCTGGAGCTTTCCGGAAAATTTTTTAAGGGTCTCCACCGACATCAGTATATCGCCCAGCCCCTTGCTGCCGCCGGAAATAAGCACCGTGAAAAGATTCGGAGCGAGGCCCAGCGCTTTTCGTTTCTGTCCGGCGTCGGCCTGTATCAGAAACTCCTTCCTTACCGGTATGCCGGTCCGGATTATTCTTGCCTGCTCCACGCCGTTTGCTTTAAGTCCCGCTTCGGCGATCCTGTCGGGAGAGAAGTAAAGCTCCACGCCCCTGGCCGGCCAGTAGGAATGGGCGTAAAAATCGGTCAGGACCGCGAACAGAGGAATATTCCTCAAGCCTTTTTCATTTTTGGCTAAAAGCATGGCGGAAAGCGCGTGGGTGGAAACCGCTGCCTGGATGTTCTTTTTGTGCAGGACGCCGGCAAGTTTTTTTGAAAAGTAAGGAAAGATCGCGGCTTTTACGCTCTTGGCCGCGAAGGCTATAAAGTCGTTGTCATAAACATAGTCCCAGATGGCGGGAGTTTTGTTCAGCATCTCCAGATAGGTCTTGGCCACAAAAGCGCCGAGATTAGGCGAGACTTCGGAAAGATTTATGAAAACGGGTTCTATGATGGAGGACGGGAAAAAATCGGCCAGCGCCTGGGCGGCGCTGTAATGGCCTGAGGGCTTAAGGCCGTATAACAACCCCACCCTGATTGGATAGCCGGCTTTTTTTGGGTCCATGGATTAATCCGAAAATTGCAATTAAAGTTATTCTTTACTTGACAAAAGCATGGATAAAACCATCCACGGCAATTTTCGGAAGGATAAAGGATGAAGGCTAAAGGATTAAGGAGAAGACGATGGAAAACGAAGATATTTTTCCGTCCCTTAGCCTTTAGCCTTTATCCTTTATCCTTTAGCCTTAAGCCTTATATCGGGGCGCCGGGAATTGAACCCGGAATCTTTCGCACCCCAAGCGAACGCTCTACCATTGAGCCACGCCCCGCACTATGAGGCAGTCACAGCGGGTGTTACTGAGGGGTAAAAATAACTTCATGAATATAATACTAAAGTCCCGCGCAACAAATCAAAGCCCCTCATAGTGCGGGGCACGCCCCGGAAAACGCCGATTTCGGGGTTATTTAAAAAAACCTTAATTCCGGCGCGGCCGTCAGCAGTCCTTTATTACCTGCTGGAGCTCTTTTTTAATGTCTTCAAGGAGCTGGAGCGTATCGTCGGACGGCTGCGCGGGGGTTTGCTGCGGCTTGTTTTTTTTAGTGGAATAGATGATCTTTTTAGCGCCGGCCAAAGTGTAGCCTTTCATCAGTACCAGGTCTTTTACTTCGCTTATTATTTCAAAGTCACCGGCGGTGTAGCGGCGGTGGCCGCTTGAAAGCCGTAAAGGGCGCAGAAGTTTGAATTTAGCTTCCCAGTACCTGATGGTATGCTCCGGCACCCGGGTTTTTTTTGAGATCTCGCTTATGGTGAAATAGGTCTTTTCAGACATTTTAACGTCAGGGGCTAGGGGATAGGGACTAGGGACGAGGAATATTAATACATCTTTTTTGCCCTGGCCCCTCGCCCCCAGACGCCAGCCCCTGTCTCCTATATCCCGCTCGTCAGTTTTTTTGACGGCTTGAATCTTATGCTTTTCCTGGGGCCCACCATCACCCGCTGATTGGTCCTGGGATTTCTGGCCGGCCTGGGCAGGCGTTCCTTTACTCTGAAAGTGCCGAAATTGGAGATGACCACTTTCTCATTGCTGCGCAAAGCGCCGGCCATCAGTTCGAAAGTTTTTAAGACGGCGGTCTTGGCGTCTTTTTCCGTGGTGAGATGTTTTGAGATCTCGCGGATTATCTCAAGCCTGTTCATCGTCTTCCTCCTCCTCTTCTTCCCGGCTGTCCGTGGCGTTCTTGTCCCGGGGCCGGCCCGGGTTCCGGAGCTGGCGGGAGTCAAGCAGCTGGCTTATGATATCGTTGGGTTTAAGGTTTTTAAGTTCCTGCTTGAATTTTTCGACTTCGCCTTCCGTGATGGGTTTTGAAAGAACCTGCGTCTTTTCAAAAACCTTCTCGCTGATGTAGATGGGGCAGCCGAAACGCACCGCCAGGGCGACGGCGTCGGACGGGCGGGAATCCACTTCAAATCTTTTTTTGCCTTCCTTGTCCGTTACGTAGATGAAAGAATAATAAGTGTTGTCCACGATGTCGGTGATCTTCACTTTTTCCACCCTTAATCCGAGGGTTTTTAAAAGCGAAAAAAAGAGATCGTGAGTCATGGGCCTCGGGGACGGGTAGCCCGACAGCCTGATGGCTATGGCCTGCGCCTCCATGGGGCCTATCCAGATGGGTATTATCCGCGACCCGCCGGTCTCGTCCAAAAATATAATGGATTCCGTCAGGCTGGTGGCGATGGAGTATATCTTTACTTCAAGTTCTTTGCCGCCCCTCGGTTCTTCGTCTTTTTCCATAATTTTCCTGTTGCGATCCGGCGTTTTCTCCTGAAGCCCGGCGCCCGCGCCGAACTTCAGGTCTTCTTTTCATCACCGGTTTTTTTATGTTTATAAGAAAGCTCGCTGCCTTCCAGAATGCGCCTGATATTCGGGATATGGGTATAAAAAATAATGGCGCAGACTACGACAGCCATGATAGTGAACGGTTCTTGTCCGGCGCGCTTATTAAGGATGAAGCATAAGAGCGGCAGAACGACCGAAGCGGACATGGAACCGACCGAAATATGGTGCGTGACGGACACCGCCAGGCCGAAAATAATGAAAGCTCCGACCGTGGGCCAGGGAAGGAGCGCCATGAAAACGCCGGCCGCGGTGGCTACGCCCTTGCCGCCCTTGAAACCCAGAAAGACAGTCCAGATATGTCCGGCAATTGCCAGTCCGCCGGCGGCCACGGGTATCCACCAGTGTCCCTTACTAAAGTCCATGGATCCTTCTATATAAAAATAGTGCATCGCCGCCATGGTCGGCGCGAAGCCCTTGAGGAAATCCGTGGCGAAGGTAAGGATGCCGGGGCCGGCGCCCAGGATCCTGTAGACATTTGCCGTGCCGGGATTGCCCGAGCCGTATTTTCTGATGTCTATGCCTTTGAACCGGCCTATAAGATAACCTGTGGGAATGCCGCCCATCAGATAACTCGCGATTAAAAGGACCGCCGTTTTTACCATAACTCAGATTATATAAAAGAAAGTAGGCAGTAGGTGGTAGATAGTCAGTAGTAGATAGTAGTTCTACAGCCGCACTTTGCTTCTGTAGTGGCAAAGCTTGCTTTGCCTTTTACGCAGAGCAAGCTCTGCAACTACGCAGATACGTGAAAGAGACATGGGTTCACCGAATATTACCTCGTAAAGTGCGGCTGTAGAA
>JAHJSU010000146.1 GCA_018829985.1 Elusimicrobiota bacterium
GAGGCGAGTTTTACCGTCTTAAGGCACATCTCGGCCGAGGTGCCGCCTATAACGAAAGCTATGTGGTAAGGGGGGCAGGCAGCGGTACCCAGCGACTTCATTTTCTCCGCCAGGAAGGCTTTGAGTTTTTCCGGGGTAAGCGTCGCCTTGGTCTCCTGATAAAGCATGGTTTTGTTGGCCGAGCCGCCGCCCTTGGCGACGAATAGGAACTCATAGTTCATGCCTTTTTTCGCGTAGATGTCTATTTGCGCGGGCAGGTTGTCGCCCGAATTCTTTTCCTCGTACATGTCGAGGGGTACGGTCTGAGAGTAGCGGAGGTTCTCGGTGGTGTAAGCCTCCCAGACGCCTTTGGAAATAAGCGCGCTGTCGTCGGAACGGGTCCAGATCTGCTCCCCTTTTTTGGCGATGACCGTAGCCGTGCCGGTGTCCTGGCAGAAGGGGAGTTCGAACCGCGCGGAGATGGCGGCGTTTTCAAGCATGCAGAAAGCGATGAATTTGTCGCTCTCGGAGGCTTCGGGGTCGCTGAATATCGCCGCGACCTGCCGCTGATGGGCGCTGCGGAGCAGGAAAGAGACGTCCCTGACGGCTTCACGCGCGAGCTTCGTCAGCGCCTCAGGCTCTATTTCAAGTATTTCCCTGCCGCCCGCCTTTACGACTTTAACATGGTCTTTGGTAAGATTGCGGTATTTAACCCCCGTCTTTTTAAGCTCGAACATTTCCTGGTATTTGAATTTAAGTTTATTGTCTGTCATAAGGTTCCTCATTTACCGGATCTTTACCCGGTTTCCGGTTTAGCCGCGCTAAATCTTTTCGGTCCTGCTCCCGGTTAAAGCGCTGCTTTACGCTCGCAAGGTCCTCACGGGATATATAATGAACGTTCACCTTCAGGAATTTTCCATCATCTTTTTTCTCCCAGGCTTTTTCAAAATCAAGCGTGCCTTGCGAATTGAAAATATCAAGCCGGTGCGGTTCCCGGCCGATAAAGAATATTTTGTCTTCCAGCAGGTCCTCTTTTTTTAACTCCAGCCCGCAGAATTCCCTGATAGCTTCCGCGCATTTCCCCGCGTTTTCCGCTGTCGGTCGGATCCAGAAATTAATATCTTTGGTATCGCGCGCAATGCCGGTGTGATAAATCACGGCGTAAGCGCCCACAATAAGGTAAGCTACGCCGTGCTTATTCAGCAAATCGGCGAACTCTTTATAATCATCTTCCCGTGTTCTCTCGTTTTCCATAAACCCTCCTATCCATAATAGGCGATTCGTGCCGGCCGAACAGATAATTATGGGTCTTTCTGATGGATTGCAGCACCTTCAGCGCGGCATCAAAATCTTTCTCGATGTTCAACCGGTCCACTTCTTCGGCAGTGCCCTTCCCGTAAAACCAGGTCCGCCTGTTTTTATCCGTAAACCTTTTTATTTCCATAATAAGTTTCCTCGCCAGCCCTTAAAAGTCGCCGTCAAATTCCCCGCGCGTTCCGGGAAGAGGGCCAGTCATAGGGTTGCCCATTCCGCCGCGTAGGAAACCGTCCGCCTTAGGCGGACGCCCGCTGAAATAGCGGGCGGTTTCCCCCCGAGGCGTGGCGCCCCATCCGCGGCTACAGAGCAACCCCACGCCCGGCCCTCACTGCAAATTATAAAATCTATCTGTTTTTGGCTCGCCAATTCCTAAAACGGCTCTTCAGTTTCGCTTATGCAGGAATTGGAATATGCAATATGCTCATCAATGTAAAGCTGTACTTGATAATCGTCTAATTCTTGTGTAAAGTTAAAACTCAAATCCTCATTAAGCCGTAATCCTTTTGCATTCCAAGAATAGGTTTTGCCGCTTTCGAGTTCGCAAATTTGGATCTCAACGGAAAAAGGGGAAGGGGTTTGGCTGTCTGGATTGAAGTAAACTTTTATCGCTTTTTTTGATATCTCTGCTTTCAAAACGTGTGTCCACTTAGAGAAAAAAATAGCATCTTTGTTTACGGCTGAAATTCTGTTGCCCCATTTTGCCAAAACCTTCTCCGGCAGCAAATCCCGCAAAGTCTCATACTCCGCCTCAGATCGGCGCCGGATAAATTTTAAATATTCCAACCCAAGCTTCTCAGGGACCAGGACCTCAGCGTGCCGGTGAAAAACTATATCATCCCGTTCTTCGGCAGAAAAGAATCTATCGTGATAAACTTTCTCAAATGGGATTTGTTTAAAGAAAGAATAGGTCTCCCCGATCTTTACCTGGTGTTTTTTTGCAATATTTCCGTCGCTAAACTCGGTCTCCGCTCTCTCCAATATAGCCCTTGAATCAAACAGGAAAAATATCGGCACCGGGCAATGCGGTTTATCAGGCGCGCCTACAGGGCGAAAGCCCTCATTGGCGTGAAGGGTTGGGGTCCTGGGGCGGAAATATAAACGCACATTGTCTTTCTTTTCCAAATCCGTACGGTCTATGACGCTTTGGCTCGCCCCGTCACAAAAGTCTCTGCCTGCCCGTTCAAGGGCGTTTCGGGACAAGATGGCTTCGCTTTTAAGTATATTTACGGCATTCGTGATGTCTGTAAAATGGAATAAATAATCAGGCCACCATTGCTGACGTTTTTCCAGCCAAGGCTGTTTTTTAAGACTTTGTATGTGCGCGACAATTTTGTCGGCATCGGGTTTAATACTTGGGGTCATTGGACTTGTATGGTTTCTTTTTGCTCAGCGCGTGAGAATTTGGGATTGGTTTTTGGCCGCAACTGCACACCTAAAGAATCCTCGTTGTTGATATCATCATACTTTGAAGATAGATGAATCGGGGGGCAATATTCAAGCCGGCTCAACAAAGAAAGGATGTCAACTGAAACAGCGGACAATTCCCCGGGCATATTTCCCACAGAAACAAAACCATATGTTCTCAAAAGAGCCCACGCCTCCATCAACGCTTCTTTCGTTATAATGTGCCCATTAATTGAAATACTTTCATCACCCTGTTCATCCTTTGTAAGACTCACCATGGATTCTGTTTTTTTGCCTATCGCTTCAATTTTTAATCCTTTCCCAACAATTTCTGCAAGATCGTGCCAAACTTCACTGAACGGAAGATTCTGCGGCTCAGAGCGAAGCCACTTTTTCATCTCTTCCACGTCCTTATGCTCCGGCTTTGAAATTTCAGGCATGTATAAATGGATAAAAATGTCTATTGGGATTAGCTTTAGATATTTTTCCATAAGCGGACGGACTTGGTCTTCCCAACTCAATTCTCCATTTCCGCAGCCCAGGGGGGGGAAAGTAATACTGGTAATACCATGTTTGGCATAGTTCTCAGCAAAGTTTTTCAACCCGGCTTCAACATAGGTCATTTCAGAAGGCCGACGCCAGGTTGTCTTTGTCGGAAAATTCAGAATCCACTTGTTCGGAGTTTTATATAGCCACAATTTCCCGACCTTAAACTGTCCCGTTTCGCAAAAATGCCGATACTTTTCAAACATTTCCGGGTAAATTGCCTTAAACTCCTTGGCAACGCCCTTTCCCATGACGCCCTCGGTATTTACAGTATTAACCAGGACTTTTGCCGGTGACTTAAAAAGGTTGCCTTTTACATAAGTAATCATAGTTTCTCCCGTTCCGCAGATGTGGATATTATAACTTTTAGTTAACCCCTTGCCGATTCTAAAACTCCATATCACCGTTGACACTTATAAAAGCCAAAACCCAAAATTCAAGACTCGTTTGTTCGGGGAGAGGGCCAGTCATGGGGCGCCCGTTCCGCCATGTAGGAAACGGATACAGTGTCCGTAGTAAACCTTCGTCAGCCCAGTCCACTCTCCCGTGGTTTCCCTCCAACCCGGATTGAGGGTTGGAGCCTCCCATCCGCTATGCGGCTACAGGGCAACCCCACGCCCGGCCCTCACTGCAAAGTATAAAATCCGCCGCCGACTTTTTATATAACAATACCACCCAAAATTTAGATACATCTATATTTACCCGCCCAGTAGTATCACCGACCTTAATCATACAACCCGATTAAACCATTCAATATCAAAAACACCCTTTTCTTTTTTACTGTTCCAATTTCACAGTCTGTCACTTGTTCTCTTCGTAATACTTTTGCCCTTTATCCGTTATTTCAAGTACACCACGTGAAGCGATTTTTAATAATCTTTCTTTTGTGGCATTTGTATTTGCCCATTCAATTTCATGCTGCCATTTATGTTGAAATTGACCCGATTCTCTTTTGTACCAGGGTTGTTCAAATATTCGGGTAAATCTTTTATGGAGTTCCTCTTTAATTTGCTTTCTTGAGACTTTTCCTTTATGCTCAACTAAGACACGAAGAATTGGTAATATAAGGTTTTCTCTTGATATCTTTTCAGTTTTAGGGTCTTCAAAACTTTTAGTGGAGCTCTTTTGAGGGAGGGCTTTATCCAGATAGGGCTTCAAAGTTCGGACGTAGGCTTTAATTCGTTCGGCTATTTCCACCGGGTCATCACTTATATACTCATAAAGACTTTCCCAGTCACTTATCTCCCAGCGAATATCTTTGCCTAATGCGGCCTCTATTTCCTCCTTGTTTTCTTTAAGCCTCGCCGAGAGGATGCGATTATGCTTGGGTAGGCAGTTTGTGGCGAGATATTGCTTGCCAGTTTCCGGCTCGTAGTACAGACTTATCCCTTCATAGCCTGTTTTCCAACAGGAAAATACTGCCTGCACAAAGCTTGTGCTTTTATGGACTCTCCAACCATCCGAATCAGTACAAAATTCATTTTTCACTAAGTCATGGACCGCATCCGCCAACTTGTAAAATCTCGTTCTTATTTCTTCCGGAACTTGTGGATGTTCAGTCTCTTTAGGTTTGTCATCCCCATTTTTTTCCAGATCGCCTTCAGTATCGGAGTCGTGCAGAGTGTTGATAAACAAATATTCTTCTCCCGCTTGATCGACAAAATTTGAAAACTGAAGCACATGGCACTCAAAACGGAGCCCGCCAATTTGCGGAACAAAATCGGATTCAAACTCTTCGGCTACCACTACGCCTATTTGCCTGGAGTTGAATTCAGGAACATCTGAACATTTAAAATGCTCTTCAAACTTTTTTATGAGATTGTTGGTTTTGCGGCTGTATGGAATAAAGTTGGCATTGCGAATAAGTTCAGACTCGGGCCAACTAGCGGCAATTGTTAGGTAACTATTAAGCTGGCCTACAACCTCCCTAGGGGCCCGTCCTCTTTTCAACTCGATAACCACTATGTTGCCCTTTGAGTCCAGGGCCAGTAAATCAATAATCCCGTGGTCGGTCCTGACTTGTCTGCCAATTAGTAGGATATCATTCCCCAATAAATGTGGGTTTGCTTCCAACCAATCTTCAAGCGTTTTCTCAAGGTTATCTGAACCAAAATGTTTTTTTGATATCGAATGGAAAATATTGTCTTTTGTTTTTTTAAAAAGTTTCATTGTTGTTATTTCATTCTCCAGCACATTTGTGAGAATCTATACGGGCTACAACTTATTCTCATTTTAACTCTTTTACTTTTCAAAAAACAGGTTTCAGATCAACTTTCCGCCGGGCGGGTAATTATTGCTGTATCTACGATAAGGGCGGGAATATGTTTTATTAATAAAAAGACGAAACGACAGGCTTTTCATATCGTTCTTTGGAGGGACAGGCATGGGGTTGCTCTGTAGCCGCATAGCGGATGGGGGGCCCCAATTCTGATTGGGGGGAAACCACGGGAGGGTTTCCTACGCGGCGGAAGGGCAACCCCATGCCTGTCCCGAACCCCTCTACTTGGTTTCGGCCTTGCCGAACAGGTTGGCCAGCAGAAATTCGCGGTTAAGCCGGGCGATATTGGAGACCTTCACGTCCTTCGGGCAGACCGCCTCGCACTCATATTCGTTGGAGCAGTTGCCGAAGCCTTCCCGGTCCATCGCCTCCAGCATGCAAAGCGCGCGCTGCTGGCGCTCCGGCGCGCCCTGCGGCAGAAGGGCGAGCTGTGAGATCTTCGCGCCCGTGAAAAGCATCGCGGCGCCGTTGGGGCAGGCCGCCACGCAGGCCCCGCAGCCTATGCAGGCGGCCGAGTCCATGGCCTCCTCCGCGTCCTCTTTGTTCACCGGAACGGAATTGGCGTCGGGCGCCGCGCCGGTGTTGACGGAGACATAGCCGCCGGCCGCCATGATGCGCTCAAACGCCGTGCGGTCCACGACCAGGTCCTTTATTATCGGAAAAGACCTGAGCCGCCAGGGTTCGACGGTGATGACATCGCCGTCCTTGAATCTGCGCATGTGAAGCTGGCAGACGGTGGAGTGGTCGTCCGGGCCGTGCACGTCCCCGTTGACCACAAGCCCGCAGCAGCCGCAGATGCCTTCGCGGCAGTCGCTCTCAAAGGCTATGGGCTTCTCATTCTTCTTCAGCAGGTCTTCGTTCAGGATGTCCAGCATCTCCAGAAAAGACATGTCGGGCGAAACGTCTTTGACCTTGTATTCCTTCATCCTGCCCGGCTCTTCGGGCCCGTCCTGCCGCCACACCCTGATGGTAACGTTAAAATTATTATTCATGATAAAGCCTCCTAAACAGCGGTAATCAGTAATCAGTGACCGGTAACCGGTGAAGAGAAACAGAATAATCGGTTACTGGTTACCGATTACCGTTTACTGATTACTCCCCACCTTCCCGTCTCTACCCTACTTGTAGCTGCGCTCCGCCGGCTTGATATGCTCAAAGGCCAGCGGCTCTTTATGCAGCGCCGCTTCTTTGCCCTCGCCGGCATAAGCCCAGACGCTTACGTGGGAGAAATCGGCGTCGTCGCGCTTGGCTTCGCCCTCCGCGGTGGCGGATTCCTCCCTGTAATGCCCGCCGCAGGACTCCTTTCTCTCAAGGGCATCCCTGATCAGAAGTTCGCCGAATTCCAGGAAGTCCGCCACTTTCATCGCTTTTTCCAGGGTCTGGTTGAAGTCTTTGTCGGCGCCGTAAACGGTGACGTTGTTCCAGAACTCTTCGCGTATCTCGGGTATCTTTTTCAGCGCCTTCCTGAGGTTCTGCCCGTTGCGGCCCAGGCCGCACTCGTTCCACATCACGTTGCCAAGCTGCCGGTGCAGTTCGCCGGGCGTCTTTTTTCCCTTGACGCCCAGAAGCCTGTTTATTTTTGCCTGTACCTGGTTCTTTGAATCGGCGAATTCAGGCGCGCCGACGGCCGCCTCCTCGAATTTTGCGCCGCCCAGATAGCCGGCGACGGTCGCGGGGGCGATGAAAAAGCCGTCCGCCAGGCCCTGCATCAGCGCGGAGGCGCCCAGCCGGTTGGCGCCGTGGTCCGAGAAATTCGCTTCGCCCAGCGCGAACAAGCCGGGGATGGTGGTCATCAGATTGTAGTCCACCCACAGCCCGCCCATGGTATAGTGGGGGGCGGGATAGATCCTCATGGGCGTCCGGTAGCCGTTCTCGTCCGTTATCTGGTAATACATGTCGAAGAGGTTGCCGTACTCTTCCCTTATTTTGCTTTCCCCTTTCCTGTTTATCGAATCCCTGAAATCCAGATAGACGGACTGGCCGGAGGGTCCGACTCCCCGGCCCTCGTCCACCGCCGTCTTGGCCGCGCGGGAGGCTATGTCCCTGGGCACCAGGTTCCCGAAAGCGGGATAGCGCCGCTCAAGGAAATAATCCCGTTCTTCCTCCGGGATGTCGTTTGCCGGCCTTTTGTCGCCCTTTGTTTTGGGCACCCAGATCCGCCCGTCGTTCCTTAAAGACTCGCTCATCAGCGTCAGTTTGGACTGGTGCTCGCCGGAGCGCGGTATGCAGGTGGGATGTATCTGCGTGAAGCAGGGGTTCGCGAAACCCGCCCCTTTTTTATAAGCCGCCCACACGGCGGAGACGTTGCAGTCGGCCGCGTTGGTGGAAAGATAGAATACGTTCGCGTAGCCGCCGGTGCACAAGAGCACCGCGTGGCCCGAGTAGGCCTCAAGCTCGCCGGTCACCAGGTTCCTGGCTGTTATACCCCTGGCCTTGCCGTTCTTTATTACAATATCCACCATCTCCCGGCGGTTGCGGATGAGAACCGTTCCGGCCGCCACCTGGCGCATCATGGCCGAGTAGGCGCCCAGAAGGAGCTGCTGCCCCGTCTGGCCCCTGGCGTAAAAAGTGCGGCACAGCTGCGCCCCGCCGAACGACCTGGTGGAAAGCAGCCCGCCGTATTCCCTGGCGAACGGCACGCCCAAAGCCACGCAGTGGTCTATTATCTGATTCGAGATCTGGGCCAGTCTGTAGACGTTCGCTTCCCTGGCGCGGTAATCGCCGCCTTTGACGGTGTCATGGAACAGCCTCCAGACGGAGTCCCCGTCATTGGTGTAGTTCTTTGCCGCGTTTATGCCGCCCTGCGCCGCTATGGAATGTGCCCGGCGGGGGGAATCGTGCAAAGTGAACACTTTGACGTTAAAGCCCAGTTCGCCCAGGGAGGCCGCCGCCGAGGCGCCGGCGAGCCCGGAGCCGATGACGATGATGTCAAACTTCCTTCTATTGTTGGGGTTTACCAGTTTAAGGTTGAACTTATGGCTGTCCCATTTTTTCTCTACAGGTCCCGCGGGGATTTTTGCGTCCAGAATCATATGTTCTCCTGTGTAGCTAGTCAGCTAGGCGGCTAGGCTGCTGGGCCGCCAGATTTTTAAATTACTTTATTCCACTTGGCTGTCTAGCCGTCTAGCTGTCCAGCCGCCTAGCGCTTAATCATTACTGTATCGTCACCTGGTAGACGGAGTCGGCGCATTTAAGGTCAAGCTCCAGCAGGTAATACAGCGAGATCATCGCAAAACCGACCATCAGCAGCGCCACGACCCAGCCGCCTGTTTTAATGAAAGGCGTGTATTTGGGATGGTTCACGCCCAGCGTCTGGAAGGCGCTCTGCAAACCGTGGGTCAGGTGGATCACAAGCGCGACCGCCCCGCCGATGTATATGGCCGTGAAAAGCCCGTTCCTGAAGGCCGAGGTCACCATCTGGTAGAAACCCATGGAGTGGTCCACGAAGCGGAAGGTCAGCATGTGATAGATAAGATACGCCAGGATTAAAATCGCGGTATAAAGCATTGTGGCCGAACCTATGGTCCTGCCGCCCTGCCATTTTCGGGCTTCATAACCCCTGGGGGCGTTGAGCCAGTCTTCGATTTGCACCCACGCGCCGAAGAAGATATGCGTCAGAAATACCGCCGCCAGGCCCAGTTCCAGCAGAGGTATTGCAGGGTTTGAGAGCAGGAGATCCACCCAGGTGTTATAGGCCGCCTCGCCTTTGAAGAGAAGGAGGTTTTCCGCCAGGTGGAACAGCATAAACCCCCCCAGCATGAGGCCGGTGGCGGCCATAACCGCCTTCCTGCCTATTGAGGTAAAGACAAACCTTTTGATAAAATTTATGTTCATAGTATAAGTTCCTTAATCCTTTATAACTGCTCAGATTATTAGGTTCAGGGTTCAAGGTTTAAGGTTATTTCCCCCCACGATCTTCTTGTGTTCTCTGGGTTTCAACCGTTGAACCGCTGAACTGTGAACTTGGAACCTGAGTAATTATAATCCTTTACAATATTTTATAAATTAACCGGAGCGGGGGGAAAGTAGAAAATCTAAACCCCGGTTTAGGGTTTCTAATACCGCGCAGCCGGTCGGGCGAGTTTTTGAGAGTGTTTAGAGTCCGATTAAAGATTTTTATTTGACTTTCCGTGGATTTTAAATATAATAGAAGGTGTGCCGGCGGTAACAGCAGTAACCGGTACCGCATAGGTAACCGGTGACCAGTACCGGTTACCGGATACCGGCCACCGGTTACCGGTACTATTAGGAGGCTCCGATGAAGAAAATTCTGCTTTCGACGATTTTATTTGCGTTCCCGCTCAGCGCGCATGCGTACGACAAAATAGATTTCAAGGGCCAGATAATCAGTCCGGCTTTCAACAGAATTTCAGCCGTGGCGGCCATGGGCGCGAAGATCATTGTCGCCGACGCCAAGTCCAACGCCGTTCTGATCTTCGATTCCGAGGGGAAACTGCTTAAAAGAAGTTCGGCGCCCTTAAGAAAGCCCGCCGCGCTGGCCGTGGGCAATTCCAGGATCTATGTAGCCGACACCGGCAATTCGCGCGTAGTCGTGCTGGACGCCGAAGGCGCCCTGCTTTGGGCTTTCTCGGGCGGCGGGTCCCTGCCCGGTCAGCTGTCCGGCCCGCGCGGCCTGGCTTACGGGCCGGATGACAGGGTGTATGTTTCAAACACCGGCCGGTCCAGGATAGAGGTGTTCAATTCCGACGGCATCTTCCTTTACAATTTCGAGGCTTTAAAAGCCGACGGCGCCTCCAAGCTCAAACCCGGCAAGATCGTGCTGGATAACGCCGGTTACGTATATGTGTCGGACCCGGGCAAGTCCCTTATAGTCAAATACGATCGGACCGGCAAAGTGATAAAAGAGTATAACCTGCCCAACGACAGCCTGGCCGTTGACGATTACGGCGTGCTTTACGTCATAACGGCCAGGGAAGGCAAGGTGCGCGAAGTCGCCGCGACCGGCGAGGTGCTCGGCATATTCGGCACCAAAGGCAAAAGCCGGACCGCGTTCGCGAAACTTGTGGATATCGACATAAAAGGCAAAGGCGTCATGTGCCTGGCCGATGAAGGCAATAAAAAGGTGACGCTGATATCTATAGAAAGCAAAAAACCCGCACCGCTTGCCGAAGCCCAGCCGCTCGGCCGCTTTAACCTCAAAGGCCCGGTTAAAAAATATTCCTATAAGAGCGACATCTTCACGGTCAAGCCTGACCTCAGCATTATCGCCGATCTGCCGCAGGCCAGGGAAGTGGCGCTTCTGGACGGCGCAGGCAAAAAAACGACGCTTATCAGGTACGGCAACAAGCAGGGCCAGGTTAAAAACCCCAAAGGTTTTGCGATAGGTCCCAAAGGACGCCTCTATATCTCGGACACCGGCAATAACCGGGTGCAGATATTTAACGCGGAAGGCGCCTACGCCAACATGTTCGGCGAGGGCGGCTCCAACGAGGGGAATTTTAAAAAGCCGGCCGGCATAACGGTGAACGCGAAAGGCAGGATTTACACGGCGGATTCCAGAAATAAAAGGGTGCAGGCTTTCAATGATGACGGCATTTTCCTTTTCGCCGTGGGTCCGCAGGTAGGCAATGTCGCGCTGCAGAACCCGGTGGACGTGTGCGTGGACAATGATAGCAATCTCTATATCCTTGACTCCAAGCTGAAGAAAGTGATAGTCACCGACGGCAGCGGTAAATTCCTGCGCATCTGGGACGATTCCGGCAATCTGAAGGAGCCGGTCACCCTGGCTTATGACTCCAAGACCTATTTCTATATCCTGGACCGCGGCGATTTCAATGTCAAGATCTTTGACGCCCAGGGTAAGTTCATCTCAAGCTTTTTCGCCAAGGGCCTGGGCGAGCGCGAGCTTAAGGGCCCGCAGTATCTGGCCATAGCCGACAATAAGCTGTATATAGCCGATTACGAGGGCGCCAAGATTCTGGCTTTCGAGCTTTCCTATAAGCCGGAGGCGCCGTTGATGGATCCCGCCACTTCGGCCGGCGCGGCCATGGTAAAGCTGGCCTGGTATCCCATTAAAACTCCGTGGGTCAAGAACTACGCGGTTTTCCGCGCCGCCTCCGAAACCGGGGAGTTTAAAAAGCTGGGTTCGGTCGACAAGCCGCAGTATTCGGATGCCTCCCTGACCCCCGATACCACCTATTATTACTCCGTCGCCGGCGTATCAGTGACGGACGATATAGGCGCCAAATCTGCGCCGCTGGCCGTTTATTTCGAAGGCCCCAAAAGCAAGAGGGCCGCGTCGGCGAAAGCGTCGGTGGGAGTGTCGGCGTCTGTCGGCGTCGGCGAAGAATCCGGCCCGGGCTCAACGAACGTCGCCCCGATGGAGATACTGCCGGTGGAACTGAATTATATTTTCTCCGCCAACTACAAGTATTACATGAAAAATCCGATAGGCAGGATTGCCGTCAGGAACAACACCGACAGCGCTTTCAGCAACGTGAAGCTCTCCGTTTTCCTTAAGGATTTCATGGATTTCCCTTCGGACAGCATCGTGGCCGAGATCAAGCCCCAATCCAGGGAGAATGTGGACATTAAAGCCACCCTGAACAACAAGATACTCACCATCAACGAGGATACCCCCATACAGTGCCAGCTCACCCTGACCTATTATCAGGACGGGGCTGAGAGGACCGTCACGCTGAACAAACCGATAAAGGTGCTTTCCAAAAATGCCATCATCTGGGATAAGGCGTCCCGCCTGGCCAATTTTATCACGGCGGGCGATACGCCGATCAAGGCTCTGAAAGCGGCCATGCTGGGCGATAAGACCAAGTTCATGGATAAAGCGGACTTCCTCAATGATAAAGTCGTGGAAGCGCTGATGATCTGGGAGGGGCTGGGCGAGCTGGGCATAAATTACCAGGCGGACCCGGTGAACCCGTTCTCTCTTAAGAAATCCACGGGCGAGGCTGAGTTAACGCTGGATACCGTGCAGTTCCCGCGGAACACCATCAAGCTCAAGAGCGGCGACTGCGACGACCTGACGGCGCTCTACGCCTCGCTGTTCAAGGCCGACGGCCTGGACGCGGCGATCCTGGACTATCCCGGCCATATAGCTCTTATGTTCAATACCGGGGCGGCCGACGCCAGGAACGTGGGCATTCCGGAGGAGTACCTGATAAAATACAAAGAAACCTGGTGGGTGGGCGTCGAGGGCACCATGACCGGCCAAAATTTCTATGATTCCGTAAAGCACCAGGCTGATCTCTACAAGCGTTCCGCCGGAGAAGTAAAAATCGTGGAAGTCGACGCTGCCCTGCAGGAATTCGAACCCGTCACGCTGCCGGACTCGGAATTTGAGCCCAGCCTGGACAAGGCCGCGTTCAACAAGCGGGTGACGGGCGCCATAGAGGCCATGCGCAAGACCCGCTATGATTATTTCAAAAAATACTACGGCCAGATACCGCTGAACAACCCGGACGATATTGACGCCAATACAAATCTCGGGATACTTGAGGCCCAGTATGACAACGACAGCAGCGCCGAGGATTATTTCGGCAAAGTGCTTAAAAAAGAGCCCGTGAACGCCGCGGCTTTGAACAATATGGGGAATTTGAGCTTAAAGCGGAAAAAGTACGACGAGGCCAAGGATTATTACCACAAAGCGGCCAAAGCCGACCCTTACGACGCCAATATCTGGCTAAACCTTGCCCGCGTTTCGGTTAAACTGGGCAAGAATGACGATGTGCAGGTCTACGCGAAGAAGGCCGCCAAACTGGACCCGTCGGTGAAGAGTATCGGGGATATGCTGCTGAAATAAAAACGGCGGCGCGCTGCCCTTACGGGAGTGTAACCAACAGGCCATTGCAAAACTTGAAGGAGTGTGGTAGAGTGTAGTTGTATGGTTAGCGCTGAAGGCTGTAGGCTGTTAGGCTGTTAGTTTGTTGTGTTTCGTTTCTTACCTATAGTCTGACTGCCTACAGCCTAAACAACCTAAGTAGTTCTACAGCCGCACTTTACGAGGTAATATTCGGTGAACCCATGTCTCTTTCACGTATCTGCGTAGTTGCAGAGCTTGCTCTGCGTAAAAGGCAAAGCAAGCTTTGCCACTACAGAAGCAAAGTGCGGCTGTAGA
>JAHJSU010000147.1 GCA_018829985.1 Elusimicrobiota bacterium
AAGGCTTTCGGCCAAGCCGTTGGAGCGAACCGCTATCATTAAGCGGCGGCGAAGAATGTCTGAGCCACGCACTGTGTGCGTGGCGAGTTCTTCGCCGACGGAAACGGCTTGGCCGCTTCCCCATAAAGCCGTCCGGGAGTGTGTAAAAAGGTGCCTGGCACCTTTTGAGGTCGAAATTTGCGACCTCAAGGTTAAGAGATTTAAATGAATAAACTGGAATTCCGGCAGCTCTTGGAAGAAGGCGAGGGCTATAAAATAGAGTTCAAAGAATCCCTGTCCAGCCTGGACCGGGAGATGGTTGCTTTTGCCAATAAATGGGTGGTGGAAAATCATACCCCTAAGACTAACCCCAAAACTAACCCCAAAACTGACCCCAAAACTACCCTAAAACTACCCCAAAACTACCCTGAAAGTTCGGAGAAAGGTTCGGAGAAAAGTTTAGCCATTATAGGCAAGGATATATATGACTGCGCCGGAAATTAAACAGTTTGCGGTGAATGTTATTCGGACCGAACTGGCTGCCAGCGGTATTACGGCCGGCAAAATAATTCTTTTCGGCAGCCAGGCCGACGGCAAAACCGGCAACGACAGCGACTGGGATTTTTTGGTCTGCATACCGGAAGAACTGCCTTTCTCAAGAAAGGCAAAAATATCCACACAGATACAGCGCAAACTTGCGCTTAACCGTATTTCCGCTGATTTGATAATAAAATCCGAAGCCAGCGTGGCGCGGGAATGTGACAATGTGGGATTTATAACCCATTACGCTCTCAAAAACGGGGTCCAGTTATGACAAACGAGATCATTAAACTTTGGCTGATGAAAGCGGGTAATGATTTGAAAACCGGAAAGGACGAAATTGTAAAAAGGTAGCAGGTACCTTTTTCCCTAAAGGGAGCGCCCAGGGAATTCCCCCTCGCCCGTCACCCTTTGTTCTTTATAAAGTAATAAAAATCCGCCTGTTTCTTTAAGTGTATGAGGTGTTAGTAAAGAATTGGAGGTA
This sequence comes from Elusimicrobiota bacterium, assembly GCA_018829985.1. Classification (GTDB taxonomy): domain Bacteria; phylum Elusimicrobiota; class Elusimicrobia; order Elusimicrobiales; family UBA9959; genus JAHJSU01. Next base: position 1,004 of record JAHJSU010000147.1, read on the forward strand.
AGAAAATCAACAGTATGCCATAAAACCTAAAAATGAAATATAAATCTGAGGTTTTTGAAAAACAGTTTCCGATAGTTAAGGATTTTTTATTTCATATTGTGTACTATCGCGAATTAAACCGAGTTTATAAACAGTATGAGTCCAAATCTGTTTTTTGGGCATACACAATTAATGCACATATTTTGCAGGCAACTATATTGTGGTGTATGGTTTTTGGTTCTGATTCTTGTAACCCAACGCATTGGAGACACCTTTCGATTGAAGAATGCGAGAAACTGAAGAGTGGCTTTAGGCAAGGACTTCTTGAGACAACAAAACTTAAGATTGAGAATTTGTATGAATATTGGAAAACAATAGATGCATTTAGGAATAAATATGTCGCACATCGCGAGTTGACTTTTTCCGACACAGTACCGATTTTCGACTTAGCGATAGACTATGCTTACTTCTATGATAGTTGGATTAGGAAGATTATCGCCCCGGTTCTTTTTGATGAGCCACCTTTAAAAAAATTTGTAGAGAAATTGGAAAAAGAAGTTAGACACTTCATCCCACAGCTATTTTTAATAGATGGAGTACTGAAGCCAATTCCATAAAGATTAGTGTGAAAAACAAAGGTCAGCATGAAACTTAAACAAATTGGTATTGTCGTTGGGCTGCTTTTAATAACATCATCGGGTTTTGCAGGTGGGGAATATAAAAAAATTGTCACGGATTTGATTCGAAATATCGAAAATCCCCAAAGTAGCATTGCTGTGGTCGGGTTTTCGTATTCTGATGGAAGGGATTCGAGAGATGGGATAGTTATTTCCGAGAGAATAACAACAGAGCTGGTAAAACTTAAAAAGTTTACAGTCGTGGAGAGAAAGGAGTTGGAAAAAGTCCTTCAGGAGTTAAAACTTGGGCAAACAGGCCTTATTGATATAAATTCAACACAAGATATTGGGAAAATGGTAGGAGCAGAGTCGGTAATTGTTGGAACCCTTACGGAAATGCCTGATGGGAAATTGGAGTTAAATGCTCGCATTGTCGCAGTTGGCTCTGGCACGGTAATTTCCGCGATTTCCAGCGAGATAAAAAAAGACTGGCTTGACCAATATAAGCAGCTTCTTATTAAAGAGACAAAAAGTATTGAAAAAAATCCAAAAGATGCGGAAACGTTTTATCAAAGAGGAGTGACAAATTACGATTTAGAGGAATATGATAAAGCCATTGCTGATTTTGGGGTTTCAGTCTCACTCAACCCAGCATATGCGGACGCCTATCTTAACCGGGGATTTGCTTACAGTCAAAAACAAGAATATGAAAAATCCGCAAAGGATTTTAGTAAAGTGTTGGAATTGTCGCCACTATCTTCTAAAGCGTATTTAGGGCGTGGAATGGCTTATTTCTTCAAGGGTATGAGTAACGAATGTATTGAGGATTTAAATAAGGCAATAGCCTTAAATCCCACATTCAAATCGGCGTATATTAATCGTGGAGCCGCTTATTTTGCCAGGAAAGATAATGACAATGCCATTAAAGATTTTAATACGGTCATAGAATTAGATCCTGTAGCAAAATACGCTTATTTAAATCGTGGGAGTGCGTATCGTGAAAAAGGCAACTATGACAAGGCGCTTGAAGATTACAATAAGGTGTTAAAAATTGACCCAAAACATGCGACTGCGTATTCAACTCGCGCGCGTGTTTACGTTGATAGAGGAGAATACAGTAAGGCGATTGAGGATGCCAATGCTGCGTTAAAAATTACTAATAATATATCGTTCTACAGTGCTCGTGAAGATGCTTACTGTGTTCGTGGAGATGCTTACGCGTTAAGTGGAGAATTGGACAAGGCAATTAAGGACTTTACTCAGGCGATAGAAATAAGTCCTTCAAATGACGAGTATTATACACAGCGAGCAGGGGCGTATAGTAATAAAGGTGAATATGGCCTGGCCATAATTGACTTAACAAATGCGATTGCCCGAATAAAGATTCCGCGGGATGGGCCAGGAGTCTACCCTGGGTATTCTGAAATATTTGTCTCGCGTGGGGCTTTATATTATGGCGCGATGAAAGATTATGTTAAGGCGATAGAAGATTTTAGTTCTGCCTTGCTGTTTGATCCTAAAAATACGGACACGCTCACTCGTCGTAGTTGGGCCTACGTTCAAAAAGGGGATTTTAAAAACGGAGACCTAGATATGGCCATTGCTGATGTAAGTAGTGCAATTGAAATAAAACCAAATGATTCGGAGTTGTATGTCCTGCGGGGAATTCAGTATGATGCGTTTGGCAAATTCTATTCTACTCTCGGAAATGCAGACGGGGCCAGCCTGAAGTATAGAAAAGCGCTAAATGATTATGAAATGGCGATAAAATTAAATCCAACTCGCCATGAGGGCCTAAAAATAAAAACAAGAATTGGGAAAATTAAAGCTCGCTTTGGAGGTTCAATGGGTCCCAATTAGGCAGTTGTGTGATTTAAACTTCGACTCAAAGAGTTGCGTTGGTAATAGTAATTTTTAAACTATATATAAGGTGTAGAAATGGATAGACAAGAAATTAAGAAAGGCCACGAAAAAGCTGTAATAACTGCTTTTTTGAAGTATTATAATGAGGCTTATGGATCTCATTATGTAATTATTGAAACTCCGGAGTCGCCAGATGCTATCGTTTCCGATGGCAGTTCAAAGAAGTGGGTGGAACATTGTGATGCTTATAGAAGTCCTGACGAGGCTAAAGAGGATTATGATGCGAATCATTGCCATACAAGGCAAATGGTTTATCCAGACTCGCAAATTGTAAATGCTTTGCTGAGAACTCTTCAGAAGAAGTTTGATAAGGAATCTTATTCAAAAATACATAGTGAATTAGGTCCAGGAATTTTAGTTATGGTTGCCTGTGACCCACTATTTTCGGAAAGTACTAGGGAGGAAATTGTCGAGGTTCTTACTGAAGTGAGAGGTGAATTAACCAGCCGAGGATATTTTGGACAGGTTTATCTAACATGGAACTCTAGTGAATCATTTATGCAAATTTGGCCGCAGATAAACGAGGTTGAACTAAAATCTTTGAGAGATGCTGCTAATGATTTTCGAGAACAATACTGTGAAGCATGGGATGAACTTGTCAAGACTGTTTCAGACTGTTTCAGCCAGCGCGACCAAGGGCCAGGCGTGGGGTTGCTCTGGAGCCGCATAGCGGATGGGAGGCTCCAAACCAGCAGGTTTGGAGGGAAACCACGGGAGGGTTTCCTACGCGGCGGAACGGGCAACCCCACGCCTGGCCCTAAAGCTGAAGTTAAGGACAAAAATATAAGCGCAGGTCTGCCGAAAATTAGTGGTTTTTACTTATGACTTTAGACTCTATTAGAAAATCCCCCTCAATCCCCCTTTATGAAAAGGGGAAACCTGAGCAGTTACCCAGGCGTTGAACAAATGGATATAAAAGAAATTGAAGGCAGACTCGCCCGCTATTTTTCCTCCAGGCCGGAGATAAAAGCCGGATATATTTTCGGCTCAAGGACGCGGGGCGTGGAAAACGGATTGAGCGACATTGATGTCGCAATACTCGTGGATGATGCAATTTCCCCTGAGACTTACCCTTACGGCTATAAGGCGAAAATTCTGACGGATCTTTTGAAATTGCTTAAAACGGACAACATAGATTTGGTTGTGCTGAACAACGCGCCTTGTCTTTTAAGGCACAGGGCGATTTGCCGGGGGCGGCTCGTTTATTCCGGCGCGGAGCGGGAGCGGATAAAGTTTCAGGTGAGGACGATAGCCGAATACTGCGATTTTAAAAGACTGATGACGGCTGCGCCCCGCCGGGCAAACCGGGAGGGAGGTTTATATGGTGGATAAGGAAATCGTCTCCGCAAAATTGGCGGAATTGGGGCGTTATCTTGCGGAACTGGAGCGGTTGAAGGCATTTTCGTTTGAAGAGGTGTCGGCGTCTTTGCAGAAAACCTGGGCTATAGAACATGGGCTTCAAATAGCGATACAGGTGGTCATTGATACCGGAAATCATATTCTTGCCGCTATAGGCGAAAACAGAATTGAGGACTATGCCGACATTATTGACAGGCTCGGCGAAAGAAACATAATACCTCCTGATTTTGCCGGGTCCATACGCGATATGGCCGGTTTCAGAAACATTCTGGTCCATGAATATGTCGAGGTGGATTTGAAAATGGTGTATCAGGTTTTGCAGAGCCGTCTGGACGATTTTAGAAAATTCGCCGGTTACATCGGCAGTTATTTGAAAACCTTGGGGCAGGATGGAGTTTGAGGGAGCGGACGGGTTGGATAAAATGTTGTGCAACAACATTTTATTGAGAGGTGAATATGGAACTTGACAAAGTGATGACTAAACCGAAAACGGCGATGAAGGCGAAGACTCGGGACGATTTGAAGGTTGTGGGGCACAGCGTCCAGCGGGTGGACGGGTGGGAGAAGATCACCGGCGCGGCCAAATTTACCGACGACCTGGAATTCGGCCCCGCGCTCCTGTACGCCGCCATCGTCGAAAGCCCTTACGCCCACGCGCGCATAAAATCACTGGACGCCTCCCGCGCCCTCAAAGAACCCGGCGTGGTCAAAGTCGTCAGCGCCAAAGATTTCCCGTTCAGGTTCGGACTCTACATGACCGACCGCTACGTCTTCGCCAAAAACACCGTCCGGTTCGTAGGCGAACAGGTCGCGGCCGTAATCGCCTCGGATCCCAAGGTAGCGCTGCGCGGCGCAGCGCTGGTGAAAGTCGAATACGAAGAACTCACCCCCGTATTTGATCCCTTAAAAGCCCTTGAAAAAAAATCCGAACTAATCCACCCCAACCTCTCCTCCTATAAACATGTCCCGTGGTTCTTCCCGAAAAAAGACACCAACATCGCCCATTGGCGCAAAATGCGCAAAGGCGACCTTAAAAAAGGCTTTAAGGACGCCGACCTTGTCCTCGAAGACACCTATTACGTCCCCCGCTACGCCCATTGCGCCATAGAACCGCACGCGAGCATCGGCCTTTACGACGAGGCGGGCCGGCTCACCATGTGGACCGCCTCGCAGTCCCCGTTCACGCAGCGCCACCTGTTCGCGCAGGCCCTGGAACAGTTCGGCATTACCCATAAAGACGTGCGGGTCATCAGCACCTACATAGGCGGCGGCTTCGGCGGCAAAGCGGGCGTCAGCATGGAGATACTGGGTGCGGTGCTGGCACTGGCCGTAAAAGGCCGGCCGGTCAAAGTGCTCTGGAACAGGGCGCAGGAATTCTACAACACCTACCAGCGCCAGGGCGTCGTCGCCAAAATAAAGATGGGCGTAAAAAAAGACGGGGTGATCACCGCGCTGGACTTTAAAATGTACTGGGACGCCGGCGCCTACGTAGAATACGGGGCCAACGTTGTCAACGCGGCGGGCTTGTCCGCCAGCGGCCCATACAAGGTGGATAACTTAAGTATCGACTCCATGTGCATTTACACCAACCTCCCCCCCGGCGGGCCTTACCGCGGCTTCGGCTACTCCGAGTTTCTGTTCGGCCTGGAATCGCATGTCACGCGCATCGCCCGGGAGTTAAAAATGGACCCGGTTAAATTCAGGAAGAAGAACGCCATAAAGGAAGGAGACACCCTGCCTTACGGCGCGCACATGAACCCGAACGGTATTACCCAGGCCATTGAAAAAGTCGAAAAAGAAATAAAATGGGGAGTAAAGGAAAGATCCAAAGATCCCAATAAAGCCATAGGCAAGAGCCTGGTCTGCTTCTGGAAATCGCCCGCCATGCCGCCTAACGCTAGTTCAAGCGCGTTCCTTAAATTCAACGAGGACGGCAGTTTGAACATATTGATCTCGGGCATGGAAATAGGCCAGGGATTGCTGACCGTCATGGCCCAGATAGCCTCAGAAGTCCTGACCGTGCCCGTTTCAAAGATACGCGTGGAAACGCCCGACACGGACCGCAACCCCTACGAATGGCAGACGGTGGGTTCGCACGTAACCTGGGGCTGCGGAAACGCGGTAAAGCGCGCGGCTATCGACGCGCGGGAGAAAATATTCAACCTTGTCCAGCGCGTGCATTGCATTGACCGCCCGGCTCTCTACCTTGAGGGCGAAAAGGTCAGATGCCGCACCAGGCCGGATTTTAAGCTGCCGTTCAGGGATTTCGTCATAAACGGCATACAGGCCGGGGATTATACGTTTAAAGGCGGCCCGATAATGGGCGTCGGAATGTTCATGCCGGAGTTCGCTTCGGCCATGGGCGACCCGGAAACCGGCCAGGGCGGCCATCCCAACGTCCACTATACCACCGGCTCGGCCGGCGTGGCGCTTGAGGTGGACAAAGAGACCGGCAAAATGAAGATACTCAAAGCCGCTTTGGCCGTGGACTGCGGCAAAGCCATAAACCCGGACCTGGTCAAAGGCCAGATAGTGGGCGGCATGCTGCAGGGCTTCGCCACCGTCCTGTACGAGGATATGCGTTTTGACGAAAAAGGCAGGCTGCTGAACGCCAATTTCTCCGACTACAAGATCCCGACCGCCATGGACGCCATTGACCGGACCGTGCCGATCATTGTGGAAGTGCCCCAGCCGGACGGTCCTTACGGCGCGCGCGGCGTGGGCGAACATACCATGATCCCGGCGGCCCCGCTGATCGCCAACGCCCTTGAGGACGCGCTGGGCGTGCGCATCAAATCCATGCCGATCACAAAAGAGAAGGTGGCGCTGGCGGTAATAGGGAAGCGTATAGAGGCGAGGGGCTAGAGGTTAGGGGCTAGGAGATGGTTATGACTGAGAAGGTACATTGTTTTAGAGAGTTAATTGTGTGGCAAAAGGGGATACTTTTAGCTAAAGAGACATATTCTCTTACAGCGGCATTCCCTCCTGAAGAAAAGTTCGGCATAATCAGCCAAATGCGGAGAGCGGCGACTTCGGTCCCTGCGAATATAGCTGAAGGCTGGAGCAGGAAGCACACTAGGGAATATATTCAGTTTATCCATATTGCCATAGGTTCATTGGCAGAGTTGGAAACTTTTCTGGAAATTTCCAAAGAACTTGGCTATGTGCGAGTGCCGGACGAAAGTGATTCAATAATGGGCCTTATCCATGAATTGCAAAAAATGCTCTATTCAATGGATAAGTCGCTGTCTTCTCGTAACTGTCCAGCCCCTATACGCAGTCTAAAATAGCGTCTAGAGAATAGGGGTTAGCGTATAGGAAAGAAGAAATCTATCGCTAATTCCAACCCTAGCCCCTATACGCTCTTCTCTATACGCTATAACAGGAGGCCGTACCATCATGAAACCAGCCTTATGTCAGTACGATATCAAGTGGGAAGACAAGGAAGCCAACAAGGCAAAGATAGAACGGCTGCTTGGAAATTGTCCCCGGCACGGGGAAATAGACTGGCTGATATTCCCGGAGATGACGCTGTCGGGCTTTACCATGAACACCGCCATCTCCGAGTTAAACGACGCTGACAGGAATTTCTTCCGCGATCTTGCCCAAAAACGCAATATCAATATTTCCTACGGCGGCGTGGAAGGCGGCTTCAACAAGCTGATAACCGTTAACCGCCACGGCGACAGGATAAACGCGTATTCCAAAATACATCTTTACGCCTTCGGCGGCGAGGATAAATATTACAAAGCGGGTTCAAAGCAGGAATTTTTTGAGCTTGAGGGTTTTAAGGTTACGCCGGTCGTTTGTTTTGACCTGCGGTTCCCATACCTTTTCTGGAACCAGGCCGAAAAAACCGATATTTACCTGGTCATCGCGGTCTGGCCGATGCGCCGGGCCGAACACTGGATGACGCTTTTGCGCGCCCGCGCCGTGGAAAACCAGGCCTACTGCGTCGGCGTTAACCGTCTGGGGTTTGAGGGTAAAGTGGAATACTCCGGCAACTCGATGTGTTTCGACCCGCTGGGCAAACCGGTCCTGGACGCCGGCGCCGCTGAAGGCGTATTCCTTTCCGAAACGGGCGTCGACAAAGACCTTGTCGCCAGGACGCGCGCGAGATTTCCGTTCCTGAAAGAACGCAGGAAAATGGATTGGATGTGATAATTGGTCGATAATAAATGGTGGAGAGTGGATAGTGTAGAGAAATTACTCTACACTCTACACTCTACACTCTACACTCTACACTAACTATGGATTTAATCTCTTACGGCGACTCCATCCCGCTGGGAACGTTCGATCTGCACTCAGCCTTTGAAAACGCGCTTAATTTCCGCGGCCGCAGTTTTGTGATATCGCTCGTAAACCGCAAAACCGGCAACGGGCCGTTTAATGTTGTGCTGAAGCAGCTGCCGCCCGGCGCGAAGCGCCTGAAGACCACCAGGTTCTACCTCTACATAGACGAGAACCGGCTGGCCTGCGACCCTGAAAAGGCGTACGATTCTTCGCTGCCGAAACTGGAAATAGTCCCGGGCACCTTGTGGGAAAACCTGGCTTTCCTTAAAAATTTCCTGGTCAGAAACGCCCCACGCAAAAGCCTGCGGTTCCTGTTCGAACCCCGGGCGGAAAAAGCCTTCACCAGGATTTTTGAGCGCAATATGCTTGAGCGCGTGAAAAAAGCCGTATCGCTGCTGGAAGCCGGTTCTTACGCTAAAGGGGCGCGGGTGCTGAAGGGGCTCGGTTTCGGCCTTACCCCTTCCGGCGACGATTTCTTAAGCGGCTACCTGACCGGCCTGGGCTTTGCGGAGCTTAACCTGGACTCCGACGTCTCGGAGGCTATAGAGGAAGTGTATAAGAACGCTTCGACGGAGAACCTGATCTCCAATACTTTCCTGATGTGCGCTTATGACGGCCTGGTCAACGAGAAGATAAAAAAACTTTTAACAATGCTGGCCCTGGATGAGCAGAATAAGCTGGCCCGGGCGGCCCGGGCCGCCCTCAGAAACGGGCATACTTCGGGCGCCGATTTCTGCGTCGGTCTGATTTACGGCTGCGAGGCGGGGCTGCGCGCAAGCTAGTGTAGCGTCCCGCAAATAGCTTTACATTTGACTGGCCGATTTTGGGCTACGCCGAAGTGGCATGAAGCGACACGTACTACACGTACTTTAGCGTAATGCCACGAAGGTGTAGCCCAAAAGCGGCCAGCCCCCCGGG
>JAHJSU010000148.1 GCA_018829985.1 Elusimicrobiota bacterium
ATGTAAATCGGCGCTCCGCGCCCCCCTTTGGGTTTTGCGGACCCCCCGTACAAGTAGTGCTTTCCGGAGGGCTCCTCTTACAGAGCTAGAATAATATTACAAAAAGGTTGCGGAAGTGTCAAGCAAAAATTTTTAGGGGGTTATATGACAGCAATTATTCAGTTATATGTCACCAGTAGTGGTGAGTCTAAAGTCGAAAGTCGAAAGTCTAGAGTCTAAAGTCGAAAGTCTGGAATCGAAAGTCGAAAGGCTAGAGTCTAAAGCGTAGAGTGCAGAAATACCGCTGTGTTTATTTTAGACTTTAGACTCTCCACTTTAAACTTCCCTTTTAGACTTCCCTCACTTCTTAACTTCAGGAGTCAGCTTGGCCTTGGCCGCTGCCGCCCAGGCGGTTTCCGGATAAAGGAGTACTATTTTTTCGTAGGTTTTTTGGGTTTCCGCCTGGTTCCGGGTAAGTTCGTAAGTGCGCGCAAGAGAGAAGTGCGCTTCCGGCGCCATGAAATGGTCCGGGTATTTGGCCAAAAAATCCTTATATTGCTCCTGGGCGCCGGCCAGGTCCGAGGCCGCTTCCCTGGCTTTGCCAAGGTTGTAAACGGCGAAAGGGAGCAGATTCTTCGATCCTTGCTTGGCGACCACGGCGTATTCATCGGCCGCTTCCTTGAATTTATTCTGCTTGAAGAGGAAGTCTCCTTTTGTCATCATCGCAAATCCGTACGCGCTTGTGTTCTGGTAATTTGTCTCGATAGCGTCCAGCTGTTTTGCGGCTTCGCCGAAATTGCCCATATAGCCGACCTGCTGGGCGATAAAAAGGTTTTTCCAGGCCGCTTCGCGCAGGTCCGAATAGTGGAAGAAGAACCATAAGGAAAATATCGCTATGCCGCAGAGTATAACCAGCGAGCCGATGACGGTTTCGCGGTGACCTTTTATCCAGGCGAACGCCAGGTCCAGCTTTTTAGGGGCCTCGGTCGTACCGCTGTGTAGCCATGTTGAATCAGGCATATGAACTCCAAGGCTGAAGGATTAAGGCTAAAGGCTGAAGGACGGAAGCTGCGGGAATCTGTCTTCCCTTTAGCCTTTAGCCTTCGTCCTTTATCCTTTCTAAATCTGGCGCCCTCGAGAGGAATCGAACCTCTATCTAGAGTTTAGGAAACTCCCGTTCTATCCGTTGAACTACGAGGGCGGAAACTATAGCGTATAGAGGCGAGCGAATAGGGGGCCGCAATAACACCGTTTATCCGGTTACTATACGCTAACCCCTGTCCTCTATACGCTGCTGTTAATACTTTATCAAAGAGAACAGCTCATAGCCGGAAAGTTTGTCGCGGCCTTTCAGAAACTCAAGTTCTATGAGTATGGCTATGGATTCCACTTTCCCGCCCAGTTGTTCCACGAGCCGGCATACGGCAGAGGCTGTGCCGCCGGTGGCCAGCACATCGTCCACTATCAGGACCTTCTCGCCGTTCTTGAGCGCGTCCTCGTGTATCTGGAGAGTGTCTTCGCCGTATTCAAGGGCGTAAGCGGCCGAAACGGTCTTATAGGGGAGCTTGCCCTTTTTGCGCACCGGTATAAGGCCCGCGCCCAGTTCTACGGCTATAGGCGCGGCCAGTATGAAACCCCTGGCTTCTATGCCCAGGACCTTGGTGATGCCGCGGCCCTTATATTTGCCGGCTATAAGCCTTATTGTTTCCCTGAACGTTTCCGGGCTTGCCAGAAGCGGCGTTATATCCTTGAAGATTATGCCCTTTTTGGGGAAATCCGGCACGTCGCGTATTATTGATTTTATGTTTTCAATCATGGAGATGTTTTGCGTTTCGCTCATTTTATGCCGCCCTTAAAATTATTTTTTTCCCTTTCCTTCCCCTCTGTTCTTTAGCCTTTAGCCTTCATCCTTTAGCCTTTCTCTTTCCGCCCGGGTTTTGTTTCCGGGGCACGTAAGGTTTTGAAGGGATGGCGTCGCCCAGCAGATCGGTCCTCAGCTTGGGCTGGTTCCAGCCGGGCTGGAGATTCGTGTGGTCGGGGCGCCGGCCCATCTCTATGAGACCCATTCTGGCCGCCACGCGGCGCAGCCTCAGCAGCGCGCGCTCCTCAATCTGGCGCACTCTTTCGCGGGAAAGGTCGAGTTTTCTGCCTATATCGTTCAGGGTCATCGGCGTCTGGCCGACGAGACCGTAGCGCAGTTCTATTATCATGCGCTCACGCTCGCCTATTTCCACCAGCGCGTCTTTAAGCTCGTCATGCAGGCGCAGTATGGAAATAAGGCTTTCGGGCGTGCCCGAGTCGTTGTCCTGCAGCAGGTCCCCGACGGTGTCGGCGTTCTCGTCGGTCAGCGGGGTTTCCATGGAGGAAAGGCCGGTGACTATTTCCGAGGCGTTGATGGCCGTGCGCACCTGATTCGCCGTCCACTGCATCTTGTGGGCCATCTCGGCCAGCGTGGGATCGCGGCCGAGCTTTCCATGCATGGTGTCCCACTGCCTGAGCCACTTCCTGAGAGCGGTCCACGCGTGCGGCGGGATGCGGATCGTTTTTGAATTTTCCTCGACGGATCTTCTCACATACTGTTCTATCCAGTATGACGCGTAAGTGGAAAACCGGTAGCCCTTGCGCGGATCGAACTTCTCTATGGCGTGAAGAAGCCCTAAATTTCCCTCTTCCACCAGGTCCATCAGGTCGGCGCCCGGATAGAGAAAGCGCTTGGCTATCGGAATGACCAGTTTAAGATTAAGCTCCATGATGCGGTCTTTGGCCCTGCGGTCGCCGCGTTTGACCCGTTTCCAGAGTTCATGCGACTCTTCCCGGGAGATCTTGTGGTCTATCTGGCTTATTTTTCTGATGTACTGGTTGGTGGAGTCGATATTAATCTCGCTTAATGTTTCCTTTTTGGCTTTTTGATCCTTCGCAAGCCCTTCCTGGGGCTTCGCGGCATCTTCCGCATTTTTAGCCGTATTTTCCTTTTCTTCTTCAACCATGGTTTTATACCTCAATTCGTAACAGTTTAGGTTGGCAGGTTCACTGTTCAGGGTTTCCGCCAGAGGCGGACCCCCGCCAATACACCACGGCGGGCACAGCGCCGGACTGTTTGGCGGGCACGGTTATCTTTTCCGCGATCTTCATGCTTTTTCAAGGCTATGCCTATCAGACGGCCAACCGCTGAACTGTGAACCTGAGTAGTTCTACAGCCGCACTTTGCTTCTGTAGTGGCAAAGCTTGCTTTGCCTTTTACGCAGAGCAAGCTCTGCAACTACGCAGATACGTGAAAGAGACATGGGTTCACCGAATATTACCTCGTAAAGTGCGGCTG
>JAHJSU010000149.1 GCA_018829985.1 Elusimicrobiota bacterium
CAGGTTTATCCCTCCGAAGGTCGGCTCCAGAAGCTGGCAGGCGCGGATAATCTCATCGGGGTTCTCACTCGCCATTTCAAGGTCAAAAACGTCTATGTCGGCGAACCTTTTGAAGAGGATTCCTTTCCCCTCCATGACGGGTTTTCCCGCCGCGGCGCCGATATTGCCCAGCCCCAGCACGGCCGTGCCGTTGGAAATAACCGCCACAAGATTGCCCTTTGAGGTGTACTTGTATACGTCCTCCGGGTGGGCCTCTATCTCAAGGCATGGGTCCGCCACCCCGGGGGTGTAAGCCAGGCTCAGGTCTCTTTGCGTAAAGCACGGTTTTGTGGAAACGACTTCCACCTTTCCAGGGGTGGGAAAAGAGTGATAATCCAGGGCGTCCTTTTTTGATATGCTCATGATATTCCCGTGTCAGGTTTTGGTAACACGGCCTCCTTATTGGGTATTCATTTTTTACGTTGGTTCCAGCCTATGGCTTTCAAGCAACCTATGCCCGTTAGACAGCCTTTGCCGCTCTGCTGATTTATGGTTTTGCGCGCCCGGGGCGAGCATCCCCACAATTAAGACTAGCAGACTTAAAAACACTTGGCAAGCAATTAGAATTGTTTTGTCACAACCGACAGCATTCTTCTACCGGCTGGGCGAAATCCGGGATCGCAGCTTTGAACAGCAGCGCTACCGGGCCAGCGGGCTCAACCTGGTGACTGCGGCCATCGTGCTATGGAACACGGTATATCTGGAGCGGGCCATGGCCGCCTTACGCGGCCACGGCCAACCGGTGGACGATGCACTGTTGCAATACCTGTCGCCGCTGGGCTGGGAGCACATCAATCTGACCGGCGACTACCTCTGGCGCAGCAACGCCAGGGTCGGCGCGGGGAAGTTCAGGCCGCTACGGCCGTTGGCCAACCCTTGATTCATTCGTAAAAAGTCCCAAATGGTAGTCGCAGGCTTTAGCCTGCGGTAAACGTGAAACCATTTGCCGACGAGAACGCAGGCTAAAGCCTGCGGCTACAAACGAAATTTTTTTACAAAACAGACTTTTTACGGGGGAGCCAACCCTTAGCGTACGATTTTTTCCGTTTTCTGAGGGGACCCCAATATGGCCCTGGCTTTTTATTCAGGAAACACGTTCCCGGCGCTCAAGCCCGTGCTTTTTGCGCTTATGCTGGGTTTTGTCGGCTACGGAATAAGCCTTGTGCTGCTGGTGCGCGCCATGCGCGAACTGGGCGCTTCAAGGGCCGGGGCTTTTTTCGGCGTGTATCCTTTCATCGGCGCGATACTTTCTGTTCTGTGGCTGGGGGAAAGCGTGAGCCTGCGGCTGGGCCTCGCGTTCGCGCTTACGGGTTCGGCCGCCGCGCTGCTGCTTGGCGAAAAGCACGCTCACGCTCACGCGCATGAGCCGCTTGAGCACGACCATCTCCACAGCCATGACGGCCATCACGCGCATTCTCACGCTCACGGGGAGAAAGGCCGGGACGGGTATTCGCACCCGCATACTCATGCAAGGCTTGAGCATTCCCACGAACACGGTCCCGACGCGCATCACAGGTATTGGCATAGGGATGAGGGATGAGGGATGAGGGATGAGGGATGAGGGATGAGGGATGAGGGATGAGGGAGCATTCTTTGTATGGAATTAAGGGGAAAAAAGAGAAAGGATATCGGTGAAAAATGTATTTTCCTCAAGTTTCTCTTTTTCATCCTTGCATCCAGATCAGGTTTGACAGCAGTTGACGTCTATGCCGTGCAATAAATGCCAGTGCTTAGTTGTGTTCCGATTCCCCGTTCAAATGCTGTCCTGCCCAACAAATCCTGAGTGCGTCCACACCCCGGCCGCAACCACTTTTGTCATTTAAGTTTTTTGGTTTTCTGATTTGCTGCAAATGGGCTTGTCCCGAATTCTGCGCTGCATGGTCTTCAGGACTGGCGGGGCTTATTTTTGTTTCTCAGCCCGCCGGAAAAATCGTATACTATCAATAGGCGGCGGAGCGCCAAAGAATTTCGCGCGGATAACGGTTCCCTGAACAGGAAGCCGGCTGCAATACAGCTAAAATAGCGGAGGAGAAACAATGAAAAAAGCGGTATGTTTCGTTCTGGTTTCGGTTTTTACGGCCGCGGCGGCCAGCGCCTATTTCGACGGGAGCGTCGGCATGACCACCGGCCCTGACGGTTACACCGGCACCGACCTCAGCTTTACCCTGGGCAATGACACTATCTTCGTCAAGCCCGGCCTTTCCGCCTATTCCTTTGACGTGAACTCTGTGAATAAGACCTACAAGGTCTACAGGCTCCGCGGCGGCATGGAAAAGGACAATTATACCGCGGCGGCGGAAGCCGGCTTCAGCTCGAAAGAAGCCGGTTACGAATATAAATATTTCGGCGCCGATATAACATTTTCGCTTACCCCCGGAAAGGGCGGAAAAGGCCGGCTGGCCGGCCCCAGCGCCCGCAGTGCTTCCGGCGGCGGCCAGGGAGTGACGCGCGTGGACGTGGGCGCCGGGATCAAGCAACACATGTACAATTACGATCTCAACAGCCTCAGTAAGGAGACCGGCCAGACCGAATTCTCCATTTTCTCCGGGGCCAAGGTATTCATTACGCAGGTCAGCGCGTCCTTTACCGGCTACTCCTACGGTTCCGAAGAAGTAACCCCCATGTTCAACCAGCCGTCCGGGCTCATCTTCGTGACGGGCGGGCTCCCCCGCTCGAGCGTGAACGTGCGCGCGGAACTGCCCTCCACTCTGCCGATGGTCACGCCGTTCGCCGGCTACACCACCGTCAAGTACAAGAGCGCGGGCAGCAAATCCGCCCTGCAGCTCGGCGGTACTGTGAATCTGGGAATGGTAACGGGCGTCGTCTCCTGGCAGACCTTCGACGGCGACAATTTCCTGTCGATAAGCGGCGGGCTTAACGTCAGCTTTTAAGACGAATAACACGAATTGTGAATAGCGAATTTCACGAATTTAAATAAGTAATTATTCGTAACTACTCAGGTTCTTTGGGAAGCGCCCCCCACCCTAGCCCTCCCCCTCGAGGGGGGAGGGAAGGGAGGGGGTGAGCAGTCACAATTATCGCGGTATTCGCTCTCCTTATTCATAGTTATTAGCGTTATCCGGAGCCATATGTCCTACGAAAATCTTGCCGCCAAATACCGCCCCAAAAACCTCCGGGAGGTACTGGGGCAGGATACCATCAAAACCACGCTGGCCAATTCGGTCAAGCTGGACCGCCTGGCGCACGCGTACGTCTTTTACGGGCCCCGGGGCTGCGGCAAGACCACTATAGCGCGTATTCTGGCCAAGACCCTGAACTGCCGCAAGCCCAAAGACGGGACCCCATGCGACAAATGCCCCTCCTGCCTTGAAATAGCCGAGTCCAGGTCCCTGGACGTCATGGAGATAGACGCGGCTTCCAACACCGGTGTGGACGAGGTCAGGAGCGTCATCATTGACCAGGCGGGTCTTTCCCCTTCAAGGGATAAATACAAGATATACATCCTGGACGAAGTGCACATGCTCTCCAAGGCTGCTTTTAACGCGCTGTTAAAGACCATAGAGGAGCCGCCCGCCCACGTGGTATTCGTGATGGCCACCACCGAGCAGACAAAGGTGCCGCCCACTATTTTATCCCGCTCGCAGTGCTTCCGCTTCAGGCCCATATCGGAAGAGCTGATAACCGGGCGCCTTAAGGAAGTGGCCTTAAAGGAGAAATTGAAAGTCTCGGATGAGGCGCTGGCCATAATAGCCAAAGCCGCCGGCGGGGCCGTGCGCGACGCGCTGACGCTGCTTGACCGCGCCGCCTCTTTCGGCAAGGGTTCGGTCCAGACCGAAGTCCTGAACGAACTGCTCGGGCACGCGAGCGCCGATCTGATAACGGACGTGGCCGCCGCGCTTGTAAAAAAGGATCCGGCCGCCCTCTACGCCGGGTTTGAGAAGATAGCAAAGGAAGGCTATGACCCGCTGACGGTTTTAAGGGATCTGCGAAACACGACGGCCGAAACTTTTCTTTATCTGCAGAATTTCTCAAAAACCAAAACGGCTCTGGCCGGAGTTCTGGATAAAGATCCCGCTCCGGCCGCGCTGGCCCGGCTCTCAAGAAAACTTAACGCCGTAATAGACGAAGTGAAATTTTCGGACGCGCCGGCCCTGGCCGCCGAAATGGCTCTTTTTACGCTGGCGGAGGCCCCCCATGACCTGGACGGCCTGGTTAAACGGCTGGAAGCCCTTGAAGGGCGGCTCGCATCGGGCGCCGCCGTCCCTGTCGCTCCGGCCCCGGACCCGCCCGTGAAGACGGATGGCCCGCGGACCGGCCAAAAAAAAAATGAAAGATTAGAGCCCCAACCGCCGGCTGATCCTCCGGAACCGGAATCGCCGCTGCCTTCTTCCACGCTCTGGAAAAAACTCCTTTCCGCCATCTCCGCGAAAAAACCGGTGCTTTATAATATTCTGCTTTCCACAAAAGTGTCTTTTGAACAGGACCGCAGCTGGAAGCTTTCTTCTTCAAATAAGTTCGAAGCCGGTCTGATAGAAAAAACCAAAAGAGAACTTGAGGAGATCATGGAACGCGTCTCCGGCCGGAAGATAAATTTCACGGTAGAACATAATCCTTCCGCCCCCGCGCAGTTCGCGGCTGATGACGCCCTTGAAATCGCGGCGGAGGAAACCGAAGACGCTGTTCTTGCCGGAGATGCGCGGTCCCCCGGAAGCCCGCCCCCGCAGGTTCCACCCCGCCACCCGCTTCGGGACCAGCAGGGCCCGCCTCCGCCAAACAACCCGGCGGATCCCCGCCAATACAACCCGGCGGGCGCAGCGCCTCAGGCGGAAAAATCGGGCAAGCAGGTGGCGGGGTCGGAAGGAGCCCCCCCTCCGGGAGGGGAGGACGCGCCCGCGCCAGAGCTTAAATGGGAAGATGTGGACGCCTCAAAACCGGTTCAGGAAGAGGCGGAGCTTAAAAAACTTTCAAAAGTCTTTCACGGCAGGATCACCAGGATACAGAAGCTAAAATGAAAGCCCTGGATAAACTCATCGCCCTGTTCAGGAGATTCCCGGGAGTAGGGCCAAAACAGGCGGAGCGCTTCGCGCTTTATGTGATAAAAACGCCTGACGGCCGGATAGAAGAACTGGCGGAAAGTTTGAGAGCCGTTAAAAATTCGGTGCGCTGCTGCGCCGAGTGCGCGAATTACGCCGAAGAGGAACTGTGCCCTGTCTGCGCCGACCGCTCCCGCGACCGTTCCGTCATCTGCGTGGTGTCCCAGCCGCAGGATGCGGCGGCCATAGAAAAGACAAGGACTTTTAACGGCGTGTACCATGTTCTGCACGGCTCCATTTCCCCGATGGACGGCGTGAACTGCGAAGGCCTGAAACTGAAAGAACTGCTTGAGCGGGTGCGCGCGTCCGACGGCGCCGTGAGCGAACTTATTATCGCCACCAACCCCGATACCGAAGGAGAAACCACCGCTATTTATCTTACCAGGATACTGAAAGATTCCGTCCCCAGCATAACCCGCCTTGCCTGCGGCGTGCCGCTTGGCGGGGATATAAACTATATGGACGAGGTCACGCTTGGTTACGCCCTTAAAGGCAGGACGAAAATCTAGGGGAAGGGTTTTAGGGTTTAAGGGGCGAAGGTCATTAGGGGAAAATTGATAAAACAACAGCGCTAAGGGCGGGTAGCGTTCTTCCCTGTTATTCTCAAACCCTAAACACCTCAAACCCTAAGACCCTTTCCCCTTCCGCTTATGCGTTTTTCCTATTATAAACGGCCGCTCTTTATCCTGCTTTTGTGTTACGCGGCGGGTATACTTGTCTTTAAAGCGGTCTCTTCCCGGGGTCCGGAGGAGGCCAGGCGGCTCGTTTTGCCGTCTTCAGGGGTCTCCCTGGAAGGCAGGGTGGAGGAATATCCCGTAAGCCAGTATCGCCGCTGGCGTTTTGAATTTAAAGCCGATAAAATAAACGGCGTCAGGTCCGGTATTTCGCTTATGGCTTATGTCCGGGACCTGGGCGGCGCGTCTTACGGCGATTCGGTCCGTTTCACGGCCCGCCTTAGCGAACCTTTCAATTACCGCGTGCCCGGCAACCTGGACTGGCGGGGCTATCTGGCCGACCGCGGGATAAAGGCGGAGGCGAAAGGGAAAAAACTGGAAATAATAAGAAAGGCGCCGTTCTTTTTCAGGGCTGCGCAGACCTTCAGGACTAAGGCGCTGGAAGTCTTTGCAAAAAATTTCACGGCCGACCAGGCTTCTGTTTTCAGCGGCATAGTCATGGGGGAAAAGAAAAGCATTTCTGAAAGCCTTAAGAGGGCTTTTCAGGATTCGGGGGCCATGCATGTTCTGGTGGCGTCCGGCTCAAACGTCGGTTTTGTGACTTTACTGGTCTATTTTCTGTGCGCGAAAGCCGGGTTTAATAAAAAATATACCGGTTTTCTGGCGCTGGTTTCCTCCGGCTTTTATGTCGCGGCCGCGGGGCTCGATCCGCCGCTGGTGCGCGGTTACGCGATGTTCGCCGCCGCCTTTATCGGATTTCTTATGGAGCGCGATTCCGGCGTTTTCCAGGGCCTTGTCATCGCAGGCCTGGCGATACTTGTTTTTGAGCCGCAGGCCCTTTTTGACGCCGGTTTCCAGATGTCTTTCATGGCGGCTTACGGCATAATCACGGGTATGGCTTTATGGGGGCCGATATGCAGGATCAAGGGCTTTTCAAATAACATCCTGACCATAATCCTGGTGTGCTTTTTCGCCCAAATAGGCCTTTATCCGCTGTTGGCGCTCTATTTTCACAAAGTGTCGCTTATTTCGCTTTTATCAAATATCGTGCTGGTGCCGGGTTCCGGCATAATCATGGGCCTCGGTTTTGTCACCGTGGCGGCTTCATATTGGGCCCCGCTCTTCGGGATAATAAAGCCCCTCAGCGCTTTCGCCGTCGGTTTTTTTATCCGCCTGGTGGAATTCTTCGCTTCTTTCAGATATTCCTCCGTCTGGCTGAGCCCGCCTTCGGCCTTGACGCTGTCCGCCTTTTTCGTTTTTGTTTTCGCTCTCCTGCACGCTCCGCTTTTCGGATTTAAGAATAAAAAGCTGTATTTTGCGGCGGTTCCGGCGCTTCTTATCGCGCTTTTCGGGACAAAAGTTCTGCCCGAAAAAAATATCGCGGCGATGTTTTCCGACGCCAATACCTATTCCGTCATTTTAAAACAGGGCTCCAAAGCCGTTTTTCTGGTCAATCCGGGCCTGGACGGGAAGAAACTCGTGAATGCTTCGCTGTATTACGGGTTCCGGGAGATAGACGGCGTTTTTATTTCCACGCTGGCCAGAAAAGACTGGAGCGGGCTTGACGGGCTTTCGCAAAGCCTTGGCGTGAAAAAGATCATACTGCCGTACGGCCCTTTGCCGGAGGAACTGTCTGAAGTCCTGTCTGATTTTGAAAAAAACGGGGGGATCGTGCTCAGGGTCTGGAACGGCGAAGCATTGAACATCTCCGGCGTTTCCGTTCATGCCGTCTGGCGGGGCCGATACGGCGGCTACGGGGGCAATAATCCGCACGAAGGGCTTAGCTGGCGCTTCAGCGGAAAAGATTTCAAGGTCGCCGTCGAAGACGATGGACGCCGCGCGCACGGAGCCTGCGGCATAAGCGGCGAATGCCGCGATTTTGCCGGTAAAAAAGGCGAACTGCTTGAATTTGAGCTGTAGGGGAAGGGTTTTAGGGTTTAAGGGGCTAAGGTCGTTAGGGTGGATAAAACAATAGTGTTGAGATCGGCTGGTGTTCTTCTCTGTTACCCTTAAACCCTTAGACTCTTAGACCCTTTTGTATTTTGTATCATATTGCTATATGAAGAGCATAAAAAGCGTGGTCCTGTTCTATAATTCAAAAAGGAAAAAGTCCGTCGCTTTCGCTTCAAGCGTGGAAAAAACGCTCAAAGGCAGGGGCGTGGCGGTTATAAAAATTTGCGTAAACCCCGTTAGAGACAACGGGCGCTTCGTGGATAAAGATGGCGGCATTATACCGCCATCGGCAGGCGGCCACACCGTCCGCCTTAGGCGGACGGCCTTCTCTAACGGGGTAAACGATCCGGTCCGCGATTTCAAGAAAGCCGACGCGGCCGTCACCGTCGGAGGAGACGGCACCGTGCTTTACGCGGCCCGCCAGGTCATAAAATACGGCATGCCGGTCCTTGGAATAAACGCCGGCGGCATGGGCTTTTTAAGCGGCGTGGAGCGTTCCGGGTTCCGCAGGAATCTGGACGCTTTTCTGGGCAACAGGTTTAAAAAGATAAAAAGGCGGCTGCTGGCCGTCGAAGTGCGGCGGCGCGCCAAATCAGCTTTCGGCCCTTATCCGGCTTTGAACGACTGCGTCATCAGAAGCGCCGAGTCCCGGGCTTTCACGCTTAAGGCCTGCTTCGGCAGCAGTTTCTTAAGCGAGTATTTCGGCGACGGGCTCATAATCTCCACGCCCACCGGCTCCACGGCCTACAACCTGGCCGTGTTCGGCCCAATCGTGCTGCCGGAACTGGAGGTGTTTTTGCTTTCGCCCATCTGTCCGCACACCCTGACTCACCGGCCGATAGTGCTTCCTTCGGGAGAAGACATCAGGATAACGGTGGGCGGCAAGTCCGGCCTCGACCACCGCGTCACCCTTTCGTTGGACGGCCAGGAGAATTTCGAGCTTAAATCCGCCGATGAGATAATCATACGCAAATATCCCGTAAACTTCGAGATGCTCGTGCCGGAAAAATTTTCCTATTTCGACATCCTGCGGAAAAAACTGAACTGGGGAAAACGCTGAGTGCAGGGGCGAGCGTATAGGGGATAGTGTGTAAGGGGGAAATTGCCGTGTTTTTCTGTTCTTTCTTCCCTATGCGCCCGTCCCTGGCCTCTATACGCTATCCTCTATACGCTGTCTTATTATGCTGAAACGGCTTGAGATAAAAAATTTCGCCATTATTGACCGTCTGGCTTTGGAGTTCGGCGGGGGATTGAACGTCTTCACCGGCGAAACCGGGGCGGGCAAGTCCATAATCATAGAAGCCATAGGTTTTCTGCTGGGTGAAAGAGCGAATTCGGAGCTTATCAGGACCGGCGCTTCCCAGGCTGAAGTGACCGGGGTGTTTTGCGTTTGCGCGCTGCCGAAAAAACTTGCAGCGGATTACGGCCTGAAGGGGCCGGATTTTTCGGTAAAAAGACAGCTGGACCCGGGAGGCAAGACCAGGGGTTTTTTTGAAGGCCGGCCGGTCACGGCGGCCTTTCTCTCGGGCCTGGGCGACGCGCTGGTGGATTTTCACGGCCAGAACGAGCACCAGAGCCTGATGAAGCCGGAGGTCCAGCGCGCGCTGCTGGACCGCTACGGCCGCCTTGAAGACGACTGCGCGGCGTACGGTTCGGTTTTTGAGGAAAGGCGCCGGTGCTTTGAGAGAATGGACTCCGTCTCCCTTTCCGAGGAGGAAAAAAAGCGCAGCCTTGAACTTTACAGGTTCCAGGTTTCGGAGATAGAGTCCGCGGCCCTGAAAGTGGGGGAGGAGGAAGAACTGCAGGCCCTTTACCCGAGGCTTGCGAACGCCCAGAGACTTTTTACTTTATCCGGCCGCGCGTACGAACTGCTGGCTTCCGGCGAAGCCCCGGCCGTGCCGGCGCTGGAAAAAGCCCTGAAGGAAGCGGGGGAACTGGCGGCCCTTGACGGGACCGCGGAGCCCATAAAAGAAAGCCTCTCCCAGGCGCTGATACTTTTGCGGGACGCCGGCGAAACCCTGTACAGGTATTCAAAAGGCCTTGATACCGACCCCGAGGCGTTGGACGAGTGCCTTTCCCGGCTGGATAAAATAGCCGTTTTAAAGAAAAAATACGGCGGGTCGGCGGCCGCCGCGCTTGCATATGCCGCTGAACTGAAGGACAGGATAACCGGACTTGAGGATTCGGCTTTGGATAAAAAGGAGATTTCGGCCCGGCTTGAGAAGGCTGAAGCCCTGCTCCTAAAGCTGGCCGAAGCGCTTCACGCGCGCCGCCTGGCCGCGGCCAAAAAACTTTCGGCGGCGGTTTTGCGCGAGATCTCCAGGCTGGGTTTTAAGGAAGTTAAATTCGCCGCGGCGGTCGAAGCGGAGGAGTACCGCTTTACTTACCACGGAATGGACAGCGTGGAGTTCATGTTCTCGGCCAATCCCGGCTATCCTTTGAAGCCGCTCAAATTCACCGCTTCGGGCGGCGAGATGTCCAGGGTGATGCTGGGCCTTAAGACCGTGCTCGCGGCCTCCGACAATATCCCTGTGCTGATCTTCGACGAGGTGGATGCCGGCGTGGGCAGCACCGTGGGCAGGCTTTTGGGAGAAAAGCTTTTCCGCCTGGCGCGGACCAAACAGCTTTTTTGCGTGACCCACATGCCGCAGATAGCGGCTTTCTCCGACGCGCATTTCTACGTGGAAAAGGCCGTGAAGAACGGGACTTCCGCCATAACCGTGGCGAGGCTCGACCCCGCGCAAAGCGCCGGCGAGATAGCCAGGCTGCTGGGCGGAAAACTTAAATCTTCGGAACTGGGCCTAAAGCACGCCCTTGAGCTGATCAAAGAATCCCGGGCAGTTAAAGAGTCCGGGCCCCGGGATTTATGAGCCGCAGGCTTTTCGCCTGTATCCCCGGCGGCATACTGCGCCCGGTCCGGCTTTATGTGGACCGCACTATACCCGGCAAAGCGGCTGATATATACAATACCGGCAATTCGGTCGTCTGTTTTGCCGGCGCCGGCTGCGTGCCTGGCAAAACCAAATAAGCGGGATGTGCGGATTTAATGGTAAAATAAACCGATGGTGCGTCCTGAACAAACTGCATTGCGCTTGCGGGTGAAAGTCCCGTCCGGACAAGCGTCGGAGCACCCGGTAGCAGGCCCCGGCCAGCGTGTGGAAATCCAAAGGCTAAGCGGGGCGTCAAAAGCCTCAGTAAGTGA
>JAHJSU010000150.1 GCA_018829985.1 Elusimicrobiota bacterium
AGCCGGTTTCCAACGAAGAGCTGCTGCTGATCATAGAAAAGGCGGTCAAAGAAAGACGTTTCCTGATGGAATTTGAAGCCCTTAAAAGCCATCTCTTCAATACTACCGGTCCGGGCGAGACGGTTCTTGGCGAAAGCCGCGAAATAAAAAACATCACCAACATGGCCGCGCAGGTGGCCGCGAGCGACCTGACCGTGATCCTCAGCGGGCCTTCCGGGTCCGGGAAGGAAGTCTGGGCCCGCCAGATACACCGCCTGAGCTCCAGGAATAAAAACCCTTTTGTGGCCCTTGACTGCGGCGCCCTGCCGGAAAACCTGGTGGAGAGCGAGCTTTTCGGCTATGAAAAAGGCGCGTTCACCGGCGCCGACCGGAAAAAGCCGGGACTTTTTGAAGCGGCTTTCGGCGGCACGCTTTTTCTGGACGAGATCTCAAATCTTAATTTCTCCACGCAGGCCAAGCTGCTGCGCGTCCTTGAAGAAAGAAAAATAAGGCATCTGGGCGGTAAAAAAGATATTCCGGTGGACGTGCGCATCATAGTCGCCACCAATAAGGACCTGCAGGCCGCGATACACGCGGGGGCTTTCCGGGAAGACCTGTTCCACAGGCTTAACCAGTTCACCATCGCTTTGCCCGGCCTTGCCGCCCGCAAAGAGGATATCCCGGCCCTGGCCCTGTCTTTCCTGACCGAAGCCAACAAAACCCTTAAAAAGAACATTTCAGGCATTTCAGAAAGCGCCATGGAGATCTTAAAAGCCTACTCCTGGCCCGGCAACATAAGGGAGCTTAAAAATGTCATAACCAGAGGGGCATTGCTCGCCGAAAAAGAAATATTGCCCCGCCACCTCGGCCTTGAGTCCGCGGCCGCGGCGATCTTATCCGGCGTTGAAATAGCCGAGTATGAACTAAAAGATCTGGATTTAAAAAAATCAGTAAAATCGTTTGTAGCCGAAGTGGAAAAAAAGCTGATCAAGCAGGCCCTCCAAAAAACCTCAGGCAATAAATTAAGAGCTGCCAAGCTCCTTGGCATAGACCGAAAGGCCTTATACAACAAGATAAACGCACACAAAATAGGTATGTAGCCGCAGGCTTCAGCCTGCGAATAGTTGTGGATTTAATTCCACATACGGTGTGGAAAAAACTGCGCAGTGTGGATTTTATTCCACAGTAGGCGTAAAAATAATTTCACAAATTTGCTATTTTTTTGTTATTAGGTATTCCTTATAATATCCCAGTCGCAAGTCATAGTCTGCCATCATGTAGCAGGCGGATTGCCATCCGCCGATTGTAGCAGGCGGATTACCATCCGCCGATTGTAGCAGGCGGATTACCATCCGCCGATTGTAGTAGGCGGATTACCATCCGCCGATTGTAGCAGGCGGATTACTATCCGCCATGTAGCGGCGGGCGTAAGTCCGCGTTGTAGTAGCAGATCTTGCTCTGCCTGTAGCGGGCGGATTTGTCCGCCGATCAAGTCCCGGTCCGCCGATACGGCGCCTACGCAGGTTTTGGCAATTTTGTTGCTACTCTCGTATTTTGGGCGATAATGCGCTTTAAAAATTTTGGCCGTTTGAGGAGTGTAGCCGCAAGCTTTAGCTTGCGTTTGTGTCTTGTTACGGTTGAATCGCAGGCTTCAGCCAAACAACACGGCTGATCCGCCGGGATGTGTGGCGGAAAAGCCTGCGGCTACCATAGGCTTGATGAGTTATTTTCCGGAGGCTTAAAATGAAAAACCTTATAAGAAGTCTTTGCACCATATTCCTGTTCTCCATTTTTATCCCCGCATTCCTTAACGCGGCACCGTCCCTGCTGAACTACCAGGGACGCCTGGTGGACGCCATCGGAAACCCGCTTAGCGGAACCTATTCAATAACATTCAGTATATATGGTGTCGCCACCGGGGGACCCGCTGTTTGGACCGAAACCCAGAGCCTGGCCCTTGATAACGGCATCTTCAATGCAAGCCTGGGCGCTTCAACCGCCCTGGCCCCCTCGGTCTTCTCCTCCGACACCCGCTACCTGGGAGTGACGGTCGGCTCTGACGCCGAAATGACTCCCCGCACCCGGCTGTTGTCCGTGCCTTACGCTGTTTATGCCGCCAGCGCCGCCAGCGCTGATAATGTTACGGCTGCGG
>JAHJSU010000151.1 GCA_018829985.1 Elusimicrobiota bacterium
ACAGCCGCACTTTGCTTCTGTAGTGGCAAAGCTTGCTTTGCCTTTTACGCAGAGCAAGCTCTGCAACTACGCAGATACGTGAAAGAGACATGGGTTCACCGAATATTACCTCGTAAAGTGCGGCTGTAGAAGTAGTTACAATCTTTCATACTGCTGTATCTGTGTTTACCTGTGGTTTCATAATACGGACTCCCACTACTGTCTGAATCACGCGTCTTATAACAAGGTTACTTTTATCGTCAAATTCAGCTACATTTTATAGAATTCGGGCCTGCGGTCCTTCAGCAGGTCGTTTCTGGGGGTGACTCTCTTGTCCAGGGCCAGCCCGGGGTCGATCTCGATCACGCGCGTCTCGCTCCGCCCCTGGGAGGCCCGGACCATGAGCTCTCCGTTGGGATTGACGACCTGGGAACGGCCGAGAAAGGTGAGGTCCCTTTCGGTCCCGACCCGGTCAGCGGTCACCGAAAAGACGTGATTTTCAAGGCTGCGGGTTATCATGGTGTCCGCCCCCCACGGCAGGATGAGATTTGCGCAGTGAGCTATGACCTGGGCCCCTTTGAGGGCCAGCGTCCTCGCGGCCTCCGGGAAACACCAGTCGAAGCATATCATGACGCCGACCTGGACCCCTTTCACCTTCGCTACCCAGAACCCGGAGTCGCCCGGTTTGAAAAACTTCTTCTCGTCGCAGAAGAGGTGGGTCTTGCGATACACGAGGGTTTTATCCCTGTCGATGAAGACGGCCGAGTTGTAGGCGCCGGCTCCGCATTTCTCGGGGATCCCGGCCGCCACCGCGCATCCCGCGCGGGTCGCGAACTCCCTCAACCTCCGGCAGGTGAAGCCGTCGGGAACCTCCTCGGCGGCCTTGCGCACCTCGGCGGCCGTCCGGAATCGGTAGCCCGAAGAGAAAAGCTCCGGCAAAACCCACAAGTCCGCCCTTTCCGAAGACATGCTGGCGATGCACTCCCCGACGTTTCGGCGGACTTTCAGGAACCGGGGGTTCATCTGCACGAATCCGACGCGCATTGTTAAAACGCCTCCTCGTATACAACAGGGTATAGGGGAGAGGGTTTAGGGTATAGGGTGAAGAAATAAGGAATTCCTTGCCCTAAACCCGCTCCCGTCCCCTTGCCCTGTGGAAAATCCCGGAGCGGCAGTCATTTGTGTGCCAAAAGTTATAATAGCAAAAATTTGCAGGAAACATAAGGGCGGAGGTTTGGGGCGTAAAAGCGAATTTGTTATACTCTTCTTTAGGGAGGCGGCGCGGTGAAACCGGATTCCCGCCGCCGCGCCATATCCGCAACAGGGAGCCTTTCATATGAATAAGACGCTGATAAACCCAGGGGCGCGTTTCGCGGTTTTATTGTTCTGCCTGATATTCGCCCAGGCCGCGCGCGCGCAGTTCTATGTCGACAACCCCCGGTCGGCCCGGCCGGAAAAACTCGTTAATTTCTGCTCCCGGGGAAAATTGCTCATCTTCACCGGCAGCTGTTCCGTGCCCAAAAAATCAAAAGCCAAGGATTCCATTTCTACAAAAGCCTGCGCCGATGTCCGCGCGATACTCTCTTCAAGGCTGCGGAACCTCTATCCTTACGCGCAGGTCAATAATTACCTAGGCCTTACCGGCGACGCTTTCAGCGGAAGGCTGTCGAAGTCCGAAGCATCGGGGGTATTGGGTTTCTTCCTGATCGGCGAAGGGGACACGCGGGGCGGTTTTATCACCGGCCCTGATAAGGACCGGGTCTATCCGGCCGGCGAGCTCTGCACCTCCAAATACGACCTGTTCGGCGGTTTCACCTCGCACAGCAAGTACTCCCCCGCGGTCCCGGCGCCCAAGCGCCTGCGCGGCCTGGTACTTTCAAAGACGGAACTGGTTCACAACCCCGCCCGCGCCGTCCGCGGTTCCTGGCCGCAAGCCTGCAACCCCATGATAAGCCTCGTTTACCCGACGCGCACGTTCGCGGGCAGGATGAAAAACGACGCTCTGAAACTGGTGGCGGAGCTTGAGGAGCAAAAAAAGAAACAGATGCTGAAAGTGCTGGAAAATATCTGCAAAATGTGCGGCCACTATGTCCGGACCGGCCACGAGCTGGCCAAACTGTGCCCGCCCAATTCCGATGTCTGCACGGTAAAAAGGATGCCGCCCGGCGAGGCAAAACTTGTCGCCGATAATTACTGCCTCGCCATCCCGGCGGGCATGCCCTCGCAATAACCCGAAAAATCCCCCCGCCGCTTCGGCGGACGCCCGCTGAAATAGCGGGCGGATTGTTTTTTCATCCCTTCCGCCTCAGGCGGAAACCGCGATTTTCGGGTTAGAAGAACTTTTTTTGTTATGTCGGGGTTTGTTTCGGAAGGAGAATCGTAAATATACTGCCGTTTCCGGGAGCGCTTTTTACCGAGACGCTTCCTTTGTGCGCCTCTACTATGCGGCGCACGACGGCGAGCCCGACCCCCAATCCGCCGACCTTGCGGGTCAGATAGTCGGCAACCTGATATAGACCGTCAAAGATCCGGTTTTGCTCCTCCAGCGGGATGCCTTCCCCGGTATCGGTAAAGGCGAAGGAGGTCTCTTGCGGCCCGTACCGGGCCAGGACGCTGATGGAGCCTCCCTTGCGGTTGAAGCGGATGGCGTTTAGCAGCAGCCGCGAGA
This sequence comes from Elusimicrobiota bacterium, assembly GCA_018829985.1. GTDB lineage: Bacteria > Elusimicrobiota > Elusimicrobia > Elusimicrobiales > UBA9959 > JAHJSU01. The sequence goes on from JAHJSU010000151.1 coordinate 2,648, forward strand.
ACGCCGCTTCCATAAGTTCCGCATCCGCGAACAGCGGCCGCCTTTCGCCCTCTAAGCCGATCCCGGCCTGCAGTCCGCGCTCTTCCCAAAGCGGCCGATAGCCTGCAAGGAGCTGTTCCAGGACGGGCCAGAGGTCCACCTGCGACTTGTTAAGCTGAAAACCGTCGTCCTGGGTCTGGGCGAAAAGCAGCAGGTCGTCCACGGTGGCCTGCATCCGGCGCAGAGCGCCGTCCAGTTTCGCGCCGGAGTCCCGGCCGGAGGGAGAAAGCTCATCCTTGATGATTTCCGCGGCCGCGCGGGCTATGGTGACCGGGGTCCGCAGTTCGTGGCTTACGCGCCCGAGGAGGCCGGCCTTGAGCCGTTCAACCTTTTGCAGCACCGCGTAGTCTTCGGCCAGCTTACGGTAAAGAAGCTTCTCGCGCTCCGATTCGCGCCTGAGCCGGCGCATTGCCAGCAGGCGGTTTACCGCGGCCAGGAGCTGCGGCATAGAGAACGGCTTAATGAGGTAGTCGGCGGCGCCGGTTTTAAGCGTGGGTATGGCGGTTTCCAAAGAGGGGTTGCCGGTTATGATGAGAATGTCGGTCTCCGGCCAGCGGCTGCGCGCCTCCTCGGTCAGGTTCACGCCCGCGCGCGGGTCGTTCATCTGGATGTCGGTGATGATGATGTCGAAAGCGCCGCGGCGCAGCAGGGCCAGCGCCTCTTCCGCGCCGGACGCGGTCTCTATGGCGGCGCCCCCGTCCGCGAGGGCCCGGCGGCACAGGTCGAGCACAGGAGCCTCGTCGTCCACAATGAGGATCCGCGCGGGCTCCGGAATTTCAGCGTTCATTGCGGCGCCGCCTCCAGGACCTCCCGGACTTTGCGCAGAACAGTCTCCAGTTTCAGCGGTTTTTCCAGAAGAACCCTGCCGGATTGCAAGATGTCCCGCCGGGTGAGGGTATTGTCGGTGTAGCCGGACATGAAGATAACTTTCATCAGGGGAATCATGGCGGACACGGTCCTGGCCAATTCGTAGCCGTTCATCTGCGGCATGACTATATCCGTGATCATCAGGTGGATGTCACGGCGGAGTTCGCAGAGTTTGATGGCTTCCCGGGGCGTGGCCGCCTCCAGCACGGAATATCCGCTCTGCGACAGCGCCCGGCATACGAACTTGCGGACAGCTTCCTCATCTTCCACCAGCAGGATCGTTTCCGTTCCGCGGTAAGAAGAAAGGGACGGCTTTCCCGCCGGCTTCTCTTCGGTTTTCTCAGCGGCTATGGGGAGATATATCCTGAAAGCCGCGCCTTTGCCGGGTTCGCTGTCGACGAAGATGCTTCCGCCGCTTTGCTTGACGATGCCGTACACGGTGGAAAGCCCCAGGCCGGTACCCTTGCCCTGTTCCTTGGTAGTGAAGAAAGGCTCGAATATGCGCGCCGCAACCTCCGGGCTCATCCCGCGGCCGGTATCGCTGACGGTCAGCATGACATAGCCGCCGGGTGCGGCCTCCGGGTGGTCAGCGGTATAATTCGCATCCCCCTCCACCCGGGCGGTCTCAAAAGTCAGCTTTCCCCCGTCCGGCATGGCGTCCCTGGCGTTGAGCGCCAGGTTTAAGATTAACTGTTCCAGTTGTCCCTGGTTGGCCAGCACCAGCGCCGGCGCGGAATCGAGGGCGGTCTTGAATTCGATATCCTCCGGGACCATCCTGCGGAGCATTTTCGCCATTTCCGGAACTATCTGATCCAGGCTCAAGACTTTGAACTGAACGATCTGCTTTCGGCTGAAAGTCAGCAGTTGATGGGTCAGAACGGAGGCCTTTTTCCCGGCCTTCATTATTTGTTCCACATCGTCGTATTTCGGATCGCCGGCGGGAAGCGCCGCGCGGAGAAATTCGGAATAACCCATGATCGCGGTAAGGATATTATTGAAGTCATGGGCTACGCCGCCGGCCAGCTGGCCGATCGCTTCCATCTTCTGGGACTGTAAAAACTGCTCCTCGGCCCGCGCGCGAAGGATGTCCGACGCTATAATATCCGTGACGGCCTGGACAAAATCCTTCCGTTTCCCGGTGACGGCGGTCCCCTCTTTTAAGTAGAGATTGAGCACCCCCAGAATTTTGCCGGCGGCGATAATGGGCGCGCAATAGTGGCCGTGCGGGGTTATTCCGTCGTAGGATATCTCATGGTCCGGTCCGATGCCGGTTGAGGTCACGACCTTCCCGCTCGCGGCGGCCCTGCCGCACAGGCATTTTCCCAGCGGGAGCTTTGCGCAGGAGGCCAGCAGGGCGGGCACAAGTCCCTGGTGAGCCGTCAAAGTCAGAGTTTGTCCGTTTAAAAGGAAGACGGCGCCTTTAGGCAGTACCGCAAGCCATGGGGTGGAGAGCAGGGCGGCAAGATTGTCGGCCAGCTTCTTCTGCAGCGGAAGAGGCGTTAAAGAGTGCCGGAGTATGGAGTTGATGACGCCCTGAATCTCGTAAGATTCGCGCATGTCCGCTTCGGCCTTCCTGCGCTCGGTGATGTCCCGCTCGACCGATACAGCCAGGGCTTTTTGGCCGACCAGGCGCACATTTACCGAGCATTCGAATTCCCGGACAGTTCCGTCTTTACAGCGGTGCCCCGCCTCAAAACTCATTCCGGCGAAGGCCGCCTTTCGGCGCTCGTTCAGTACCTCGGCGGTGAGGCCGGGGTCCAAAAAGGAAATGGGCTTGCCTACAAGTTCCTCACGGGCGTATCCCAGAAGGCGGCCGGCCGAGTCGCTCACTTCCAGAATAACCGGCATTCCCTCGCGCGGGACATCCAGCAGAAAAATGAGATCCGAAGCATGTGTGAAGATGGAGCGGAACTTGGCTTCGCTCTCGCGCGAGGCCTCCTCCGCCGCTTTCCCGGTGATGTCCCAGAAGATTCCCAGGATTCCGGTCGTACGGCCTTGCTCGTCCTTCACCGGCGTTTTGGCCGTGTGAACTATGCGCTTCTCGCCGTCCCGGAGATACTCCTCGTCAAGCTCTTCCGCGGCGCCGGAAGCCATGATCCGTTTGTCGTCCGCGCGGTATTTCTCCGCCAGTTCGCGCGGGAAAAAATCGTAGTCCGTTTTTCCCGCCAGGTCTTCGGGCTTGAGTTTCAAGTCCTTCGCGTAGGCTTCATTGCAGAAAACATATCTTGATTCCGGGTTTTTAAAGAAAATTTTCTGCGGGAGATTGTTGAGCAGGAGCTGATAGGCGGTTGCATCCATGCATAATGTTTTCCGGACGGCGTTATCGGCGGCGGGATCTATCTTTTCTTTTGACATGGGTTGCCTCGCTCCAAAGCTGTTAAAATTTTATTTTGGGAAGTTTCACCTTGCCGGGGGCGGCCTGGCCTTTCAGGTTTTTCAGCAGGCCTTTGCCGAAGCCGGACACGGTCTTCTCCGCGGTTTTCAGCTTTTCGCTCAGTTCACGCTGTTTTGAGGAGGCGAGCTTGTCGAGCTTCTCCCTGTAAGGCTTTAAGGCCGCGTCCACTTTTTCCTGCGCCAGGGCTTTGGCCTTTTCCAGTTCGGCGCCGAAAGCGCTCTTGAACGCGCCTGAAAGCTTTTCGGCGAGATCGGTCTTAAGCGAGATGGACGGGTCTTTGAGCGTGCCGGAGGCCGTTATCTCCATGCCCACGGCGGAAACGCCGGAAAGGGTGTTTATAACGGCGGTTTTAAGCGGCGCCAATTTGATGCCTTCGGCCTCGGGATTTACCCTGGCGCCTTCTATTTTAAACGCCGCGTTACCGTTTATTTTCTCCCCCTCCAGCGTTATCGCGCCGTCAAAGGAGCCTGTTCCGCCGGAGATGTCCGCGCCGATGGAATTCGCGCTGCCGAGTTTGAGGCCGGTTACGGCTATCCCGGAATATTTCAGGCGTATCTCGCTCTTCATCGTTTCGCCCGTATTGTCCACAAGGGCTTTGAAATCAAGCGCCCGTCCGGCTTTCCGGCCCGTTATCAGGGCGGTGAGAGGTTTGCCGTAAACCTGCGGCTGGGTCGTTATCCCTTCTACGGTCCCGGTATAATCCAGCGGCCTGCCCACCGAAGCCTTGGCGGAGGCGGGCGCGTCCAGCCCCAGCTCTCCTGAAACAGCCAGCTTCTTTATAAGCAGGGCGGGGTAGGCCTCCAGCTTCGGAAAATACACCGCGCGGCCGCGTTTGGCGCCGGCCTTCAGTATCTTTTTCCGCGAATTGTCCGGCATGTATTTCCTGGCGATGGCCAGCCACTTGAAGGCCGTCCGGGTCTTCTCCGCCACGGCCGGCCCGGCCAGCATTTTTGACAGGGAAGCCAGATCAAAGGCCGGCATCTTCATCTTGCCCATGACCGCCTCTATGTCTTTTTTCCTGGCTTCGTCCGCCGCTTTCAGGTCGCCTTTAAGGTCCGCCGCCGTTTTTTCTATAAGTTTACAGTCCTGTTTAAAATCTTTGGTAAGTTTTCCGACATTTTTTTTAATCTTAGCGAACTCTTTCGCTTTCTTAAGGAGTTTTTTTTGTTTATTGGCCTGTTTGTATTGAGCCTTTATCGCGTCTATGCGGACCTGATACTCTTTGAAATCGGCTTTTTCTTTAAGCGCGGCGTACACGGTCTCGTATTTTGCGCTGAGTTCCTCGTAGACTTTGACCGAGCCGAGCGATTCGACGGAGACCGCCAGCTCTTTGGCGGCCCCGGTTTTGATGTCTTCGTAGCGGTCCATAGCCATGTCTTTTGAGCTGTCGGCCAGCTCCGTGACGAACTTCGGGGTTTCTTCTTTGACGAGCGGCAATTTAGCGGAGGTCTTCCTGGGCGTGCCGAACTTAAGCCCGCTCAAGCGAGCCTCTTCTATTATAAACTTCTTTTCCAGCAGCGGTTTGCCGGCTATGTTGAATTTTAGTTCGGAAAATTCCGCCAGGTTCCTGAATTCCCCGTTGGAATCCCCCACCGTAACGCCGGCGAGATAAAAAGACGGGCGGAGGAAGGAGGTGCGGACTTTGGCTATCTCCGCTTTGGCGCCGGCCGCCTTCTCAATGCCTTTTATAAGCGACCATTTGAGCAGCGGGTCAAAGGCAAAGAAAAAGAAGGCCCAGATAAGGGCTAAAAATATAAACCGGGGAAGTATGTATGACCAGCGCATAAAATCAGGGGTTAGGGGCTAGCGGTGAGCGGCTGGGGAAAGAACACATTCCGCTATACGCTATCCCCTATACGCTATACGCTCACCTTGAAGTACCAGTCCAGCAGCCACGAGGCTTTCATGGCTTTGACGGTTTTTGAACTCATTATCTTCTCTTTGAATGTTTCGTTATAGTAGACGCCGAATTTTTTTCCGGCCAGGTAGACCGGGAACATAAAAACAAGCCCGAACACCAGCCCGCCGAGAAGGACCGTGTTGTTGAATCCGGTCCAGGGCAGTATGGGCATATTGTAAAGCTTGGTCCACAGCGGATAAAGCGCCTGGCTGGAAAGGAGGTAATAGCCGATCGGGTCGGTGAGCTTGTCAACCAGCGGGTTAATGAAAGTCATCGCCAGCATCGTCATAAGTGCCATCGGGAGGTTCACGCGGAGCGCCATCAGCAGGACCAGCAGAAGCTGGGCCGTCAGGTTGGCTTTCGGCAAAAGCCCTATCAGAAATCCGAGCGCGATCCCCCCGCCTATCTGCCGCGGGTCCGTTTCCGCCGTAAGGCCTTTGATAAACTGGCGAATAATGCTTAAAGGGTTCATATAAGCTATATAAATATAGCTAAAAAGCCGCGCCGGATTCAATATCGCGTTTAAACCGGCCGGCCTTGTGGAATGTCCGGCCCTATCCGCGGGTTGTAGCTAAACAAAAAGCCCCGCTTTTTGGGGCGGGGCTTTTTGGGGCGCAAATATTATGCGGGGCTATTTTCCGGCGGACGCGGGATTTCCGGGGGCCGGGTTTTCCTGCCGCAGCGCCATGACCAGCGCGGTTATGGCCGCCACGACTTTTTTGGGATAAACTTTCGTGTCCACCTCGCCGTTTATGCCGTGTTCGTCGATGGTAAGGTATATCCCGGTCTCCCGGATATAGAACGAAAAATCGCTGAAGCGTTTGCGCATTTCAAGCCGCACATGTACGACGCCGCCGGCGGCGCCGTCAACGGCCACCTCGCCTTCCACCGTGTAATCGCCGGCCCATTCCTCCAGCTTCAGGTCGGTGCGGCCTGCACTGAGCTCATAGCGGTGCGTGAAAAAATGGCTGACCCTGCCGAATTCCCGGTCGTTGTCCACTTCCATCTCGGCGTCATATTCGCCGTCGAATATTTTCCGCAGGCCCACTTCTATCCGGCTGAACGGGTCCGAGGCTTCCACGGTGTTCCAGCCGAAGCCGGGCCGCATCGTAAGCCAGATCCGCTGGTTGTAGCGCGCCGCCTTGTCCGTTTTGGGGGCCGGAGTTTTTTCAAGCTGCACGGCCAGCACGAGGGAGACCAGGGCCGCTATGGCTTTTTTGGAATATTGCTGGTCGTCAAAGTTCCCGTTTATGCTGTTCTTGTCGATGTTAAGGTAAATGCCGCCGCCGGTCACGCTGAAAGAGGTCTCGTCGAAGCGTTTGTAAAGCGTAAGGTTGATGTATTTATTCTGGTTGTTCTCCCCCGTTACGCTGCCGGAGATGTTGTAGTTGCCGCCCCACTCGCTCATGCTGAGGTACATCCCGGAGCCGGAGAGTTGAAAATCCCTGTCGAAGATCTTCCGGATCGTGCCCCACTCGGACTTCATGCCGGCCCTGATGCTGACGTCATACTGGCCGTCAAAAACTTTCCTGACGCGCGCTTCTATCCTGGCGCTGTAGTCGTTGGCTTCGGCTTCCTGCCACGACGGGTTGTTCCTGACGTACATCCAGACGTGCTGATAGGCCCTGCCTGCTTCCTGTCCGGGGGCGGCTTTTGCCGCGGCCGGCGCGGGCAGGTCCAAAGCGCTCAGGCCTTTTATGTCGGCGGCGGTCATGCGGTTAAGTTCCACGGCGTATAGGTTAGCCCCTATGGAGAGGGTCAGCGCAAAAAATATGGTTTTTTTCATTCTTTATCCCCTGTAACGATATTTGCTGGTTATATTATACCAGCTTTATCGTTAATAGCGTAAGGGTCTAAAGGTAAAAGCGCGCGTGGGTCCTCTGACCCATGAGCCGAGCGCCGCAAGTTTCTCGCCGGGCTCAATTGCTATAATTTAACGATGCCGACACTTGAGATATTCTTGATAGCTTTGGGCCTTTCCATGGACGCTTTTGCCGTTTCCATAGCAAGCGGCGCCGGCATGAAAAAGCTTGAGATAAAGAACGCGCTCAAGATGGGGGTGTTCTTCGGCGGTTTTCAGGCCATGATGCCGGTGATAGGCTGGCTGGCCGGAGTGGGAATGAAAAGCTTCATAGCCGGCGTGGACCACTGGGTAGCTTTCGGCCTGCTGACCCTGGTGGGCGGCAAGATGATCTATGAGGCCCTGAAGAACAACGCGAAAGAAAAACGCGGGACCGGGAACCGTCCTTTTGACACCGGAATATTGCTCATGCTGGCGGTGGCCACTTCGATAGACGCGCTGGCGGTGGGCGTTACTTTTTCGGTTTTAAGCGTGTCTATTCTCCTGCCCGTGGTTATTATCGGGCTTACGACTTTCGCGCTGTCCGTGGCGGGCGTGCGGATAGGCGCCAAAGGCGGGCACTTTTTTGAGAATAAGATGGAGCTCCTGGGCGGCTTGATCCTTCTTGGTATCGGCCTCAAGATCCTTCTCGAGCATCTATGATCTTATTGCCGGACGCCGGCGGCCACATGCGAAAGGAGCTTTTCAACTTTCTCCAGTGTGAATCCGGGCTTTTCAGCTTCCCAGCCCGCGGCTATAAGCCGCCCGCCTTCAAATAAAAGCGGCGATAAAAACCGGTATTATTGATCTGCGCATAGAAACGGGTCCCGCAGTCCCGAAGACTCTCTTTATTGCTCTTTGCGCTCCTTGGCGGCCAGCTCGGCGCGCATGGCGGGCGGCATGAAGTCGCGCTCGGTATACTTTTTTTTCGGCGGGGGCGGAGGAGGCGGCGGCGGGGCCTGCGGGAGTTGCGCGGGACGCGCCCGCCCGGGGTCGCCGGACGCGGTTTCAGGGACCTTTCCGCCGGAGAATTCATTAAGCGCCGCTATCAGGAATGACGCAAGCGCCAGCACCACGAAAAAGACGGAGACGATCTGCAGGCCCTCGCCGAACGACCTTTTAGCCAGCGGAAAATAGCCGCCGGTATCCGTCTTAAGCAACTGGCCGAACGCCATCATCCCCAGCCCGATCATCAGATTGAGCCACCAGGGCATCTTGATTAAAGTGACCAGCGGGGATTCTCGCATACGGTGTTTTGCGGTCAACCCTGGCCGCGGCGCGCGCTCAATAAAAAACCCGCCCTCTCCCGGCGGATATTTTGATGCAAGGCGTTAAAGATTGAATTTTTTGACCGCAGTCTTTGTCACCTTCAGCCTGTACCAGTGTCCCGGGGCGCAGTGGTGCGGGGCGGAACAGACTTTCTTAAAACCGAAGCGGAGATGGCAGCAGATCGTGACAAGGTTGTCGTCATGACAGCTGTACCAGACTTCTTTGGCGCCGGTCTCAATGGCGTAGCGGATGCGCGCCAGGGTCAGGGCCGAGGCTATGCCCTGCTGGCGGAATTCAGCCGTGACGCGCAGGCTCTCCATTACCCATTTTCCCGCGTCCTGATAGATCATTGAATGGCCCACCAGCTCCCTGCCGTTGTAGGCGGCGAAATAGACGCGAGGGCATTTCAGCGTGTGCCTGGGCGGAGAATAGTCGGCATAGAAAACGGCGAACTGCCGTTTCCAGTCGCTGTCTTCGTTCTCTATCCGGCGGATGTCTATCAGCGGGTTGTTAAGCGCCATAACACTATTATAACAAAGCTTCGGCGCGATTTCATGTGTCCAGGGCACTATTTCGACGTAGGCCTTATAGCCGCGGGTATATAGGACCAAAGCCTCAGGCGCGTTCCCCTGTTTACTGGTAAGATATTTATAATGCACAACAAGCCCGGCTAGTATGCAAGCAGGCTGGTAGGCTGGTAGCCGGCAAGCGTAACGGAGTTTCCACTCCTTCTTGAGCATACCAGTAAAAAATTCGGAGTTGAAGCGACCCGCGCCAGGGACCTGGCCGCGCAGCAGGATACCCTTTCCTTTGAACTGCCTGTCCCGCAGCCGCCGGCATATACCCAGATCCCGGTCTTCGGCCGCTATGACTACACCGGCATACCGCTTTATGTCTTTACCGAAACCACGCGGGTGAGCCCCGTGCTTGTAAAGGCCAT
>JAHJSU010000152.1 GCA_018829985.1 Elusimicrobiota bacterium
CTCTCGTAAAAAGTCTGTTTTGTAAAAAAATTTCATTTGTAGTCGCAGGCTTTAGCCTGCGTTCTCGTCGGCAAATGGTTTCACGTTTATCGCAGGCTAAAGCCTGCGACTACCATTTGGGACTTTTTACGAATGAATCAACCTTTCTCGTCGCCGGCGTTCTCAATGCTTGCGCAGGCGCCGTATCAGGAGCTATGCTCAGACGGCCATTCTGACTCCTGAATTCTGACTTCTGGCTGCCTGAGCAGTTACGTATCCAGTCTCTATGACCCCCCAGGAATACTATTCCAAGGTTATCGGCAAGCTGAAGAACAGCTTCAGGGGCTGCCATTATGTGGCGGCCGCCGGCAGGGAGCTGCTGGCCGACGGCTGGGACCCTTCTTTTCTGGTGGCGGTCGAGCCGGTAGACCAGCTGGAAAAATTCACCGTAGGAAAAGGGATGCAGGTGCATCTGCCGATAGTGGGGGAGCGCAGCCGCTCCGTGCTTATGCCCCTTGATTTTGAGATCTTTCTGCTCGGAGAGAACCATAAGCTTTACACGGATAAGGAGTCCCAGCGTTACTGGTTCAAACAGATGGCTCCCGTTTTCCGGTTCGTTGAGGACTATTTCAGGAAGCGCGGCCTTCCCTATCTTCTGGACTACACGCCTTCCGGCGCGCATCTCCTGTGGCAAAACCCGCTCGGCACACGCGCGGCCGCGGAGCTTGAGGGAATAGGCTTTCTGGAGCAGGATCTGATCCGGGCCTGTCTCTACACGGACATGAACGACATAAAGAGGCGGTGGGGTATCTCGCTTGAGGCGGCGAGGATGTTCAGCGGCCTCGGAAAACTGGCGGAATACGTCGCGCTGCTGACCATTTCGGCTTTCAAAGACAACGAAGCCAAAGGCGCGCTGCCGATTACCGTCTCGGACAGCATAGACCGGTGCATCAATTTCGACAACTCCTGGGCGGAGGGCTCGCCGTTCATGCGCTCGCTAAGAAGCCCTTTCAGCCTCCACAAGAAGAATCACGACAAATATCATATGTTCCACCTCCCGCCGCTGGTGGACGTCGTAGGCGCCTGGTTCGACGGCAATACCGTGGTGGAAGAGCCTGACATGGACCGGATCGTGGATTGCATGTGGGACCTCGGGAAGGCGGCCGCGCATGCCGGGCGTTTTTCGGGGATCATTCCGGCCGCCGACGGCAGTATGATGGATTTTGTGCGCGAGTATCGGCGCAGCGCGCTGTTTGAGGTCCATCAGGAGTTCGACGGGACCGAAGAGCTGCCGCGCCACGAGGCCCTGGAAAGGGCGAAGCGGGACGGCAGGATCACGGGTTTCGCCCGGCACATTTTATTCAATCCCAATCCGATGGCGCTTCAGCCCAAGAACATGATGGGATTTGTTTATGATCTTCTGATATACGCGGAGTGGAAGCCCAAACACATCGCGAACGTGCTTCGCGATTTCTATATCGATCCGCGGTACGGGTGGAACATGGATTTCTTTAAGTACCCGGCCGAGGAAAAGGCGAACTTCTGGACCAGGACTTTCAGTTCCCTGGCGCTTTGGAAGACCGGCAAGCTCAGCATCTGACCGCCCGCCCTCGCCGACCACCATAAAACAGACTTTCGCCCTCAGCCCGGCTACAGGACCCGTAATAAATTATTCCGGCAGCACCCTGAACCCGGTAATCCGCCGGCTGCCGGCTCCGCCGCGGCGCGGTTGGGGGGATATGATGCAATAAAACCGGGCCTTTGCGCGTTGTAATAGAAGACGCGGGAGAAAGGAGTGCTTATGAACAACAATAAACTGTTTCTTGCAGCCCTGGCCTCGGGCTTCGCCCTGGCGCTGGCTGCTCCGGTCTTTTCGGCCGGGCCCGGCGGCGGCCCCTGCGCCGAAGACACCGCCAAGTTCTGCAAGGACGTCAAGCCGGGAGAGGGGCGCATAACCGCCTGCCTCAAGGAGCATGAGAAGGAGCTTTCGCAGGCCTGCCTCGACCGGAAGGCGCAGGCAAAAGGAAAACGCCAGGCCCGCATGAATAAAAAGGGCTTTAAGGGCGGCAGCTGCATGGCCGAATACGGCAAAGGCTTCGCCCTGGGCTTCAGGAACGGCTTCAAGATGCGCGCGGGGCCGGCCGGCGGGAAAGGCAGGAAGGGCTCACGCGCGAAAGTCTGCGCCGCCGACACCAGGAAACTCTGTGAAGACGTCAAGCCCGGCGAAGGCCGGGTGAGGGACTGCCTGCGGCAAAATATAAAGAAACTCTCTGAAGGCTGCAAGGCCCGCCAGGAAAAAATTAAGGAGCGCCTTGAGAAAAAGAACAAGAAGACCTAAGTTCTCCTGCGGTAAAAAAAGGCGGCCCCGGAAGGGGCCGCTTCATTTTATGCCCCTGGCCCGCGCTCAGCGGAATTGATTTTTCAATTCCCGGCCCAATGGGCGGCGGCAGGGGATTTTTACTATACTGTTTATGTAGGAAGCTTATTTTCAGGGAGCCGCAAATGACTAAGATTATTATCCTTGCCATGCTTTTTTCTCCGCTCTCCGCGCAGGCGAAAAAAAGCGGCGATTACGGCGCGATCGCTGATGAGTTGCTTGAAAAATGTGAAGACGCGGATAAATCAATAGCCGTGGTCGGGTTTTCCTATTCCGACGGCCGCGATTCCGGGGATGGAAGCGTTGTGGCGGAGCGTCTTACGGCCGAACTGGTTGAAACCGGGAAAATTAAAGTTATTGAGCGGAAAGAACTGAAAAAAGTGCTTGCGGAATTAAAGTTCCGGCGCTCCGGCGCCATAGATCTCGATTACGCCAAAAAAACAGGCAAAATGTTCGGCGCCGACTGGATCCTGGTGGGAACCTTGACCAAACTCCCCGATAAACAGTTGGAATTAAATGCCCGCCTGGTAGGAGTGGAATCCGGGGAAATCATCAACGCCGCCTTAGGCCGGATAGAAAAAGACTGGCTGGAGCAGTATAGGAAGATGCTTGATGGGCAGAATAAGGTAATTGAAAAAAACCCAAAAGATGCCCGGGCATTTTACGAGAAGGGCGTAATGTATGCCGATTTGGGGGAATATGATAACGCCATAGCCAGCTTCGACATAGCGATTGGCATTGATCCGACCCGTTTGAAAACATATTTTAGCAGAGGAAATGTTTATCGTGAGATAGGCGAGTATGACAAGGCGATTGAAGATTTTTCCAAAGCGATAACAATTGACCCGAAGCCTGCTGCGCCATATTCCAGCCGCGGAGCCGCCTATATTATTAAGGGCGGGTATGACAAGGCAATTGAAGACCTTTCCAAAGCGATAACAATCGACCCGGACAGTATTACGGGCTATTTCATGCGCGGAACCGCCTATAATAACATAGGCGAGCACAACAAGGCGATTGAAGATTATTCCAGGGCGATAGCAATTGACCCGAAGAATGCTTTGGCATATTCCAGCCGGGGACATGCCTGCTCCGCCACCGGCGAGTATGATAAGGCGATTAAAGATTCTTCCAGGGCAATGGCGATCGACCCGAAGTGCGCCGACGCATATTCCAGCCGGGGACATGCCTACTTTGCCAAGGGCGAGTATAACAAGGCGATTAAAGATTATTCCAGGATGATAAAAATCGCTCCGACGGAGGCCGGCGCATATTCCCAGCGCGGAGCCGCCTATGCTTTGAAAGGTAAGTTTGTCAAGGCAATTAAAGATTGTTCCAGGGCGATAGAAATTGACCCGAAGGATACTAAGGCGTATTCCCAGCGCGGAAGCGTCTATGCTCTGAAGGGTGAGCCCGAGAAGGCGATTAAAGATTATTCCAGCGCGATAGAAATCGACCCGAAGAATGCCGAGGCATATTCCAGCCGGGGAACAGCCTACCTGGCCAATGGCGAATACAATATGGCGATTAAAGATTATTCCCGGATCATAGCGATCGACCCGAAACTTGCTGTGACATATTATAACCGCGGAAATATCTATCTCCAGAAGGGCGAGTATGACATGGCAATTGAAGATTATTCCAAGGCGATAACACTTAATCCGAAGTATGTCGGGGCATATTATTACCGCGGAGGCGCCTATGGCAGTAAGGGCGGGTTGGATGAGGCAATTGAAGATTTTTCAAAAGCGCTGGCAATTAATCCAAACCTCGCCGACGCATATTACAGCCGCGGGAATATCTATGGTCAGAAAGGCGGGTATGACGCGGCAATCGGGGATTTTTCCAAGGCGATAGCAATTTACCCTAAGGATGCCAAGGCATATTTCGGCCGCGGAATTGTCTATGGCAAGAAGGGTGAATATGACAAGGCAATTAAAGATTTTTCCAGAGTGATAGCAATTAACCCGAAGCATGCTAAGGCATATTATAACCGCGGATTGTCCTATGATAAGAAGGGCGAGTATGAAAAAGCAACGGCCGACAAGGAAAAATACAAAAGCCTGTCTCAGAAATAAAGGTACTTAGGTTCAAGGTTCAGCGGTTCAACGGTTGGCCGTCTGATAGGCATAGCCTCTGATACGGCGCTGGCATAGCCTTGAAAAAGCATGAAGAAAGTTATTGCAAAAAATAACCGTGAACCCTGAACCGTGAACCTGACAACCTGGGTGGTTACAAATTATGGATGAGATTGTTTTAATAACAGGGGCTTCTTCGGGGATAGGGAAGGCCACGGCTGAACTTTTACTGGAGAACGGGTATAAGGTCTACGCCGGGGCCAGGCGCCTTGAACAGCTTGGGGAACTTCGTTCGCTTGGCGCCAGAATATTATACCTTGATGTGACCGATAATTTCCTGCTGGAAACCGCGGTGAGAACCATCATCCGGAACGAGGGCCGCCTTGATATCCTTATAAACAACGCCGGATACGGCGCCCACGGCGCGCTTGAAGACGTGCCGATGGCCGAGGCCAGACGCCAGTTCGAGGTGAACGTCTTCGGCCTTGCCCGCCTGACCCAGCTGGCCCTGCCCCATATGCGCAGGAACAAGTCCGGCAAGATAGTTAATATCTCCTCCATAGCCGGCAGGATATCCGTGCCTCTCTCCGGCTGGTATCACGCCAGTAAATACGCCGTTGAAGCCTATTCCGACGCCCTGCGCCTTGAGGTAAAACGTTTCGGCATAGACGTTGTCCTCATAGAGCCGGGCCCCATAAAAACCGGCTGGGACGCGGTGGCCCTTGAAAATCTTTCAAAAAATTCCGGCTCCGGCCCTTACGCCGCCCTGGCTCAAAAACTGACCGGGAAATTCCGGGAGGGCTACAGGAGCGGGGCTCCCGGCCCGGAGCGCGTGGCCGGGGTTATACTGAAGGCGTTGGAAGCGCGCCGGCCGAGCGCCCGCTACGTCGTGCCGTTCCGGGCAAAAGCGATCTTGTTCCTCAAATGGCTGCTGCCCGACTGCGTCCTGGACTTCGCCCTCGGCTCCCTGCTCAGATAGACGGTTTTTAACTGCGGTATCCGGTATTCAGTTACCGGTTGCTGGTTACCGGTAACTGATTACTGGTTACTGATTACTGGTTACTGGTTACTGGCTGCTCATTATTAGCACTCGCCACCGGGTGTTGACAATTATCGCCCCATCGTGTATAATATTATTGGCAGTCAAAGGGGGTGATTGCCAGTTTTGAAAATTATGAGAGTGCTTAAACCCGAAATAGCGCAGAACAGAAAAAACAGGATACTCAACTGGGTGGTCTATAACTATGTCAACACCGGCAAGCCTGTAAGCTCCGACGTTATAGCCTCCAAGGGCGGGTTCAATGTTTCAAGCGCCACTATAAGGGGCATTTTAAAAGAACTGGAGGACACCGGCTATCTTTTCCAGGCCCATACCTCCGCCGGCAGGATACCGAGCGACAAGGGGTACCGCGCCTATGTGGACAATATAACCAGGATGCAGAAGCTGGCCGCGATCGAAAAGGAACGGGTGGAGGAAGAGTACGAAAGACGCATAGAAGAGCTGGACGGTTTTCTCAAATCCACCTCCCGCGTGATAGCCGACCTCTCGCACTGGGCCGGCTTTGTCATGTCGGCCGATATACGGGACGACGCCATAAAGCGTCTGGACCTCATAAGCCTGGGCCCCAGGAGCGTCTTATCCGTGCTGTTCGTCCATTCCGGCATAATGAAACACGCCGCTTTTTCGCTTGAGACGGTCCTTGACAAGAGTTCGGCCGGAAATCTTTCTTCAAAGCTCAATAAACGGCTTAAAGACGCGCCTGTGGCCGATGCCGCGAAGATAATATGGAAGGAGTTTCTGCACAAGGGCGCCTCCGCGGCCGAGACCGAGCTTCTGAAAAAACTGCTGGATTATTTCAACAACATGTCCAGGGACTCGGACCTGGTCTATCTTGAGGGCTTAAGCCGCATATACGAGAACGTGGAGACCGGCGAGATGGGCAATCTGCGCGATATCGCCAGAGTGCTGGAAGAAAAAGATAAATTCTCCCAGATGCTCAAGGAGCGCCTCAAGGACTGTTCCGCCAAGAACAGGGCCCTGACCCTCCCCGGGAAGCGGCACACCGTGGATGTGACCATAGGCTCGGAGAACCCTTTCAAGGAGTTCAGAAATTTCAGCCTGGTTTCCAGCACCTACTGCATGAACGACAGGGTCGTCGGGCTGGTGGGGATACTGGGAGATAAGCGCATGGAATACCCGAAAATGATCTCCATAGTCGATTCGGTCAGTTCCATGGTGGAGGACATACTCTCCGACTGGGATAAACTGGAGCTTGAAGATTAACTAGTTAGCCCTGAAAAACTTAAGGGCTAACTATTAGTTACGACTTTTTCAGGAGTAACTGACTTATGGAAAGCAACAAGAATAAGAAAAAACATCAGGAAGACGCAAAAGAAGCCCAAAACGACGCTGCCGGGGATCATGGACCGGAACCCCGGGAAAGCGCCGAGGCCCCGGCCGCCGGGAACGGCGCCGACAAAGCCAGGAATTATTACGACCAGCTTCTGCGCCTGCAGGCGGATTTTGAAAATTACAGAAAGCGCGTCGAGAAGGAAAAGCCCGAGCTGGTGAGTTTCGGAAAAGCGCAGATACTTTTAACCCTGCTGCCGCTTTACGACCTGCTGATGCAGGCCCACCTGCACATCAGCAAGGCGCGGGGCGGCGGCGGCGAAGAGCCCGCCAGGATGCAGGACGTGGTGAAGGGCCTTGAAATGATATTCAGGGAGTTCTCAAAGGTCTTTGAAGCGGAAGGCATAAGGCCCATGGAACTGGTCGGCAGGCCGTACGACCCGATGGCCTCCGAGATAATAGGCATAGACGAAGGCACCGAAGAGAACGACGGCCTGGTGACCGAAGAATTCCAGAAGGGATTCTACTACGGAGACAAAATATTGCGGCCGGCCAGGGTAAAGATAGCTAAAAAAAAGGCGGCGGTCCCCGCGGAGACGGCGGAAGAAGGAAACGAACAGGAAAAGCAGGTAGAGAATGATTTGTAGTAACTACTCAGCAATAGTGCATAGAACGCAGATGACACAGATGAATATGATGGACGCAGATAATTACAAACATTCGGAAAAAAATCATGTTTAATCATAAAAATCAGCGTCATCAGCGTTCTATATTTTAATAGCCGAGTAGTTACGATTTGTAAGCGATACAGGAGGAAATATGGCAAAGATAATAGGCATCGACCTGGGCACTTCAAATACGGCCGCCGCGGTCATGGAAGGCGGCAAAGTTACGATAATACCTTCCGCCGAGGGCACCACCTTAGGCGGCAAGGCTTTCCCGTCTTACGTGGCGTTAACAAAGGACGGCCAGCTGCTGGTCGGAGAGCCGGCCCGCAGGCAGGCGGTGGCCAACCCCGAGTCCACCGTTTCGGCGTTCAAGCGCAAGATGGGGACCGAGCATAAATACAGCGTGGCCGGCAAGGAATATACGCCCCAGCAGCTTTCGGCTTTCCTGCTCCAGAAAGTGAAGAGGGACGCGGAATCTTTCCTGGGCGACAAAGTGGAAAAAGCCGTCATCACCGTGCCGGCCTATTTCAACGACAACCAGCGTCAGGCCACTAAGGACGCCGGCACTATAGCCGGGCTTGAAGTGGTCCGGCTGGTCAACGAGCCCACCGCGGCGGCCCTGGCCTACGGCATAGACAAAGAAGGCCGCGACCAGAAGATCATGGTGTTCGACCTGGGCGGCGGCACGCTGGACGTCACCATCATGGAAATGGGCAAGGAGGGCACCTTTGACGTCATCTCCACCTCCGGAGACACGCAGCTCGGCGGCACCGACATGGACAATGCGCTGATAGACCACATAGCGGACGAGTTCCGCAAAGATACCGGCATAGACCTCAAAAAGGACTCGACCGCCGGCCAGCGCATCAAGGAAGCAGCGGAAAAGGCTAAAATAGAGCTTTCCACCGTGATGGAAACGGAACTCAACCTTCCGTTCGTCTCCGCCGACGCTTCCGGGCCCAAGCACCTCGCTCTGAAGCTGTCCCGCGCTAAGCTCGAGTCCATAGTGGACCCCATAGTCAAGCGCTGCCAGAAATCGGTGGACACGGCGCTGGCAGACGCCAAGCTTAAATCTTCGGACATACACCGCGTTATTCTGGTCGGCGGCCCCACCCGCATGCCCATAGTCCAGCGCTTCGTCGAGAGTTACGCGGGCAAGAAAATAGAGCGCGGCATAGACCCGATGGAATGCGTGGCTTCCGGCGCGGCGGTGCAGGCGGCCGTGCTGACCGGCGACGTTAAGGACGTGCTGCTGCTGGACGTCACGCCGCTGACGCTCGGCATAGAGACCCTGGGCGGGGTGCGGACCTCTCTGATAGAAAAGAACACCACCATCCCGGTCAAGAAGACGCAGGTCTTCTCCACGGCCTCGGACAACCAGCCGGCCGTAACCATCCACGTATTGCAGGGCGAGCGCGCGATGGCCGGCGACAACGTGTCGCTCGGCAAATTCGACCTTGACGGCATACCGCCGGCGCCGAGGGGCATGCCGCAGATAGAGGTGACTTTCGACATAGACGCCAACGGCATCCTGCAGGTCTCGGCCAAGGACCTCGGCACGGGCAAGGCGCAGCATATCACCATCTCGGCGCCGAACAAGCTCTCCAAGGACGAGATAGACAAGTTCGTCAAGCAGGCCGAGCAGTTCTCGGAAGCCGACAAGAAATACAAGGAGAAAGTCGAGGCCAAGAACGAGGCGGATTCCGTCCTTTACGTCACCGAAAAAGCCCTCAAGGAGCACGGCGACAAGATCTCCCAGGACGAGCGCCTCGCGGTGGACCGCGCCATCGGCGAGCTTAAGGACGCGCTTAAAGGCGACGACGTGGAGAAGCTGAAAAAGACGAAGGACGCGCTTCTGCAAGCGTCCCAGAAGCTCGGCGAGGCGGTCTATAAAGCCGCGCAGGCAAAGGCCGGGCCTTCCTCCGGCGGGCCTAATCCGGACGCCTCCGCAGGCGGCGGACAGGGCGAAGAAAGCAAGAAGGAAGACGTAGTGGACGCGGAAGTCGTAGACGAGAAAAAATAGTCTTGAGCGTATAGCGTATAGGGGCTAGCGTATAGCGGGATGGAAAACTATCCCCTATCCGCTGTTCTCTATACGCTGCTTTAAATATGTCTGCAAACGATTATTACAGGACTCTCGGCGTTCCCAGGAACGCTTCCGACGAGGAAATAAAGACCGCTTTCAGGAAGCTGGCGCTTAAGTGTCACCCTGACCGTAATCCCGGCAACAAAGACGCGGAAGCCCAGTTCAAGGAGATAGGCGAAGCCTATGCGGCTCTTTCAAACCCGGAAAAACGGAAGCTCTACGACCAGTTCGGCGCGGAAGGCCTTAAAGCGGGCGCCGGCCGGGGGCCGGGCGGATTCGGGGGATGGCCGGGCGCGGACCTCGGCGATATCTTCGGCGATATCTTTGATAACTTCTTTACCGAGGCGGGCGGCGGCAGAAGGCGGCCCCGCGCCAGACGCGGCGCGGACCTCAAATACGACGTGGAGATAACTCTCGAGGAGGCCTTCAGCGGCGTAAAGGTGCCGGTCAATTTTGACAGGACCGAGGTCTGCGAAGTCTGCGGCGGGACCGGCGCCAAGGCCAGGACCGGACTTAAAAAATGCGCCACCTGCCGGGGCGCGGGCAGGGTGCAGTACGCCCAGGGGTTCTTCTCGTTCAGCCAGACGTGCCCCGACTGCGGCGGCCAGGGCGAAGTGGTGGCGACGCCGTGCAGGGACTGCGGCGGCTCGGGCCGGCAGAAAAAATCCGTTTCGCTGAACATCAAGATCCCGCAGGGCGCCGACGAAGGCGCCGTTTTAAGGGTTTCGGGCGCGGGCGACGCGGGCTTGCGCGAGGGGGGGTCGGGAGACCTGTATATACAGGTCCATTTAAAACATCATCCGCATTTTGAAAGGCAGGACCTGGACCTCCTTTATGACTGTTCTTTGAACGTGGCCCAGGCCGCGCTGGGCTGCGAGGCGTCCGTGCCCGTCATAGAGGGCCACAAAACGACTATCAGGATACCGGCCGGAACACAGCACGGCAGGGTGTTCCGCATCCATGAAAAAGGCATGCTCGCCCCGGGCGCGAAAAAGAGGGGGGACCTTCTGGCCAGGGTCCGCATAGAGATCCCGGCCGACCTCACGCCCAGGCAGAAAGAGCTTTTCGAAGAACTGTGCGGCACTTTCGGCCACGAGCCGCCGCGCGTCGAAGAAAAAAGTTTCTTCAAGAAAATACTCGGGTAGTAGGTGAAGAGGAGTAGGTAGTAGGTGGTAGATAGTAGATAGGGAAAGCGGTGTTCCTTAAAAACCCACCTACCATCTACTATCCCTACCTACTATCTACCACCTACTAACTTATGCCTCAATATTTTATTCCGCCGGAGAGAATAGGGAACGGCGTGTTTTCAGCCGGCGAGGAGGAGTCCGCTCATATCTCAAAAACGGCCCGCAAGAGGGCGGGCGAGGAGATAGAGATCTTCGACGGGCAGGGGAACAGGTATTCGGCGGTAATAGAAGCCGTGGAAAACGATCTGGTGTCCGGCAGGATAAGGGCCAAGCTTGATTCGCCGGTTTACAAGACCCGGCTGACGCTTTGTTTAGCCCCGGTTTCAAGGCCGGCGGCCGAAGCCATGCTGAGACACGCCACGGAAGCGGGCGTGGCGGCTTTCCAGCCGGTGCTATCCTCCCGCTCGCAGTTCGATTGGTTTGAGAACTGGCCTGACAAGGCGAAAAGGTTCCAGCACATTTTACTCGCCGCCTGCAAGCAGTGCGGCCGGGCCTATGCACCCGAACTTTTAAAGCCGCAGAAATTTGACGATGTGCTGGCCGAAGGCCTTGATCCTTCTCTGCTAGCCTGCGCGGATGCCCCGGGCGGCTTTGACACGCTGGCTCCTAAACTTGAGGGCGCGCCTTCGCTGAAGGTGTTCATCGGGCCTGAGGGGGGGTTTACAAAAGGGGAACTGGAGTTCGCGGCCGGGGCCAGGGCGTTGTTCTTTTCGCTGGGCAAATACACTCTCCGCTCCGAGACCGCCGCGCTGGCCGCCTCCGTCCTGATCCTCAACCGCCTGGGGTAACCCCCCGCCGTCACCTTCCAGTTATTAAACGCCGCTGGTTTTTAAATAAATATTCCCGCCCCGATGTCGCAGTTAAGTCTTATCTAATAAATAAAAAAGCAACAACGGCTTCTTATACTTTTGACTGAACCTGAAAAACCACGGTTGACAAGCCGCCGGATGTCTGCGAAAATATTATTCGGGAGTTCGGATTTGAATAAATGAAAATCTTAATATTAACCTTGCTTTCGCTCTTTATGATCTCCTGCGGGCATGCGCCTGTAAAGACCCCCAAACTCCGGAATTTTGAAGCCTTTAAGTCGGGAGAATATTGGGGCTATCGCGACAAAATAACGAATGAAACAGTCATATTTCCGGTTTTTGACCTGGCAGCGGAGTTTCAGGAAGGATTGGCTCCCGTCCTTTTGAACGGGAAATGGGGATATCTCGATGAAACAGGCCGTATCGCCATACGCCCCCAATATGCGGCGGCCTATAATTTCTCAGACGGCCAGGCCCTTGTCACGGTTTTAACAGCGCCCGCGGCCGGTTATTCCCCGCTGCCGCAGGTAATGGCGCAGCGCTGGATAGATAAACAGGGGAAAACGCTTTTCCAGGCTTCAGGCGTTAATAATGAAGGGATGGAAATAATAGTCACTCCGGACCGGAAGTACGGCTATGCGAGCAATTTAAAAGTTGTCGTCCGGCCGGAGCTGGAAGACGCGAAGAACTGCCAAAATAACCTGTGCCTGGTAAAAAATAACGGCAAGTACGCCTTTATAGACTACGGCGGCGCGGTCAAAATGACGACGGAGTACGACGACGCCTCCGAGGCCCGCTGCGGATTCTACCGCGTAAAAAGCGGCGGAAAATACGGGTTTATCGATCCCGCCGGCGCCGTAGCGGCGCCCGTCATCTACGATGTCCTCGAAGAGGACGCCTGCCGGCAGGACATAAAAGCCGTCCTGGACGGCAAATTCGGCGTCGTCCGGCGCTTTGAAAACTGGAGCTTTGTCGAAGACGGCGCGCCGAAGGCAGATCCTTTCCGGGAACTCCTTGCGGCCGCGACCGCCCAGCTGACAGGCCCGGTCCCGGAGCCGGCGGCGGAACAGGAAAAGCTCCCGGCCGAAGAGCTTGTACGCGAGAACAAGGCCGGACATCTTGTGGCTTTTGAATTGAGTTCCAGGCAGCGGCTTCTCCCCGTGCAGACCCCGCTGCCGGTGAACGTGCGCCTCAAACGGCGTTTTAACGGGATATTCCGGATCTATTCCACGGACATGAACAAGCTTGTCCTTCTGGACGTAAAGAAAGGCGAATACCTCAAAAGCATGGACCTGGAGGTCAACGGCGTTCCGGGCAAAGTCTTCACTATTTATATCGGGCTGCTCCCCGCCGGTGGGTTCGCGGGGCTTTTGCTGGGGGCCGAAGTCGCGGAAACCGCGTCCATGCGCGACAGAAGATACCATGCCCGGATGATCGGGGAAGAGACCATGAACGTCCCACCGGGGGGGGACTGGTTCCCGGAAGAGGGTGTGGAGAACCTGCTTCTTACGCCGCAGAACAGGTTCGGCGCCGCAAGGGCCAAAAAGATACTGGCTTGCGACCAGGCCGCATCCGCGAAGGCCCTGCCGCAGCTGGTCCAATGGTTCGCGATGGACGGGGCGCAGCGGAAGGCCGCTGAAGAGGGCCTTAAAACCATAATCCAGGCTTACGGCGGGGGGGACGTGGTCGGCCGGCTTAACGCGCTGTTGAGAGACAATGACCTGAGGACCAGGAAAAAGTGGTTCGAAGGGCTGCGCCTCTGCGGCCCCGACGCTAAAATGGCCGCCGAAGAGATAAAAATGTTCTTCGGGGACGAGGACAAGGAACTGAGGGATTCGGCTTTCGCGCTTTACGGGGAGCTGGGGCTCGACATCCCGCCGCAATACGCGGCGGAGGCCGGGGCGGCCCCGGAGAAAGAGGCGGAATATAAAAAAAATATAGACGGGGTTTATAAATACGCGGTGAGCGTTTCAACCGCCGACCCCCTGCGGGCGATAGAGGCGGTCGAAAAGGCGCTCAAGAACAACCCTCCGTATGAAGAAAGCGCGAAGCTCTATTTATTGCTCGGCCGGCTGAAAAAGCAGGTAGAAAGCGACGCCGCTTACGGGAAGGCGCATCCGGGCGAGTATTCTCACGACGAGAGCGGGGACAGGTATTTCTATAACGGGAAGCACTTCATGCACCTGCTGATGAAATTCCCGGAAACCGCGCCGGCGCACGAGGCGGCCTACGAACTGACGGAGCTTTCCGCGGGCGGGGAGTGCGGGGGGGTCGCCGACTGCCATATCGAGCGGCAGTTCAACCGGGTCAACCAGTTCCTTAAGGACCATCCCGGCTCGAAGTTCGCGGAGAACGCGGTGGCGCGCGCCAACAAGGCCTTCACTTCCAGCCTTAAGGATATCGGTGACTATAATGCGGCGCGCGAGCGGTATAATCCGGAAAGGATAAAAGCGCTTCTGCAGGAATATGACGATCTCGCCGCGCTGTTCCCGCATAATACCAGGATAAAAGCGTATTTAACGATAGCCGGCCTGTGGGCGAAGTTTCTGAACTACGAGCGGGCACGGAGAATTTATAAGGCCATTCTGGCCGACGCTCCGGATGAAGGGACCGCAAAGGCCGCGAAAGAAGGCCTTGCCGCCCTCCCCGCGGTGGATTTTATCCTCTCCCCGGTGAAAGTCAGCAGTTCTTCCGCCGCAGACCTTGAATGGGCCAGGCCGGCGCTGGACGAGGTCACGGAATACGCGGTTCACCGCTCCAGCGCGGGCGCGGGCGGCTTGGAAGAGCCCGTGAATTTCGCGCCGCTGGCCAGGCTGCAGGGCACGCAGTTCAGCGACCTGACCGCGCAGCCGGGCGCCGCCTATTGGTATTACGTAGAGGCCGTCACTCCGAAAGGCGGCTTCCCCAGCAATAAGACCTACTGCCAGCTCCCCGCCCCGCCCGTCCCCCCGCAATAAATTCCATTAAAAGGTGCCTGGCACCTTTAATATTTTTCTGATAACGGCGTGCACGGGATTCTCATTTGCTACAATGTCACTGTCGGGCGGCCGGTTTAATCATCAATATCCTTATTTCTTTTTCCGGGAGGGTTGAATATGAGGCATTTGCTTGCTATCGGCGGTTTGGTCTTCATCTGTATTATCGCCATTCCGGGGTTCTGGCTGGCGCGCAAGTCCAAAGCGGCGCTTGAGCCGGGGATACTCAGCGCGCAGGTGGACAAGCTGGTGGCGGGCTGGACGGCGCAGAATACGCCCGCGTCCAACCGGGTGGTGGACCTGATAATAAGCGACGCTCAGGAGGCCGAGGAAGAGAAGCCCGAGGATAGGGCCGCGGCATATTCCTCCGGGGATATGGAGGTGCTTTCTACCGCGAATAAGCCTTCCGGCCTGGCTAAAATGGGTATATGGTTCCGACGGACCTTTTTCCGCCGCAGCATGTCGGCCGGCGAGGACACGGCTTTTGTGGAGTCTTTTTCCGATAACCCGAACGCCATAACCTGGACACACAAAGGGGAGGAAACCGCCAGCGAAGAGGAGATGGCCAAGGAGTTCATGCGGGCGATACTTAAGGCCGACGACGCCGGTGCCGAGATAAACATCATCACGCAGGGCGCGGCGGCCGTGGCGGCGTTAAAGGCCATGAAGATACTGAAGAACGTAAAACGCCCGGACGGACATATACCGACGGTCAGCAAGATGGTGGCCGTGGGCATGAACCGCCCGACGCTGCAAAGGATAGACTCGCCTTTCTTCCGCAATTACAGCAAGCCGGACAACCTGCGCGAAATAGTCTATATCTGGAATCCGCCGGCGGAGCCGAAGAAGACCACCATAGAAATATTCAGTCCCAGGTACAACGGGAAGCGGTTTGACGGCGCGGAGCTGTTCCCGATGATGGGCGGGCGCGGGACAAACGCCGAGTATATCATACGGCTTGTAACGGTCATGGCCAAGAAGCTCTACGCCATGGAGGAAGTTATAGGCCGCCTGGAAGCCAAAATCCAGGAGAAGAAACAGGCTGAACGGGCCGAGGCGGAGGCCAAGGCGAAAGCCGAAGCGAAGAAAACCTACACCGCTGAGGTGGTTTCAAGGGACCTGCTGGGCCGGGCTTACAAGAAAGAAGCGCCCAAACCCGCGCAGCCGATGGATTCCCTGTCCGCCATAGGCGGCGGCTGGCTGAAGGAAGAGGCGGAGAAGGCGGACAAAGAAACAAAACGGACGCAAAAGAAAAACAGGCCGGCGCAGACCCGGACAAAGCAGGCGGATAATAAAAGTGGGAACCGCGCCAACTGCAAGGCCGGCCGCGCCGGTGAATACCCGAGGTGTGACTGGTATGACGCCATGAAATTTTGCAACGGAGGGCTGCCGACAGTAAACCAGCTTAAAGCCTGGTATAATAACGAATGCACCGGCGGGAGACAAGCCAACACCTGTTCAGGCTGGTATTGGTCGTCCGAAGAATACAGCGCTGGCCTCGCGCGGCGCGTGAACTTCCTCAATGGCCATGTGATCATCAACCATAAGAACGACAGCCACTACGTCCGCTGTCAGTGAGGCCCGTGCGTAATTTGGCCATTGGGGGTTTCCAAGGGGGAAGCCCCCCTTGGAAAGTCACCAGTGACCAGCGGCCCAAGTCACCAGACTGGTGACTGGCAACTGGTAACTGGAGACTCCCAACCGGGGGACAGGCTGCTTTTTTGGTTCCAGCAGGGTTATCCGGTTTTCGTGGTTGTGGAATTTGTCGTCGTGCGCTTGTTCTGGGCGGAGATATTCCACAGGGCTTTTTTCATTCCAGCCCGGTAATAGGGTATCAATACTTCGGCGTCTTTGCATTCAGGGCATTCGGTCTTATGGCATTCTTTTAAGTGTTGCGCGTAATGTTGAATGGCGTCTTCATAAAGAAAACGTATGTTCCGGACATCGCGCCGGGTCAAAGCTTCCTGT
Organism: Elusimicrobiota bacterium; assembly: GCA_018829985.1. Taxonomy (GTDB): domain Bacteria; phylum Elusimicrobiota; class Elusimicrobia; order Elusimicrobiales; family UBA9959; genus JAHJSU01. The sequence continues at coordinate 16,478 of JAHJSU010000152.1, forward strand.
AGGCCGGATGACCGGTTATTCCCCGGCTTTTGTTTTGTGTTTGTTCTTGCCATAATGTTTTTTAAAACAGCTATTTTGTTTCCAGCTTTTGAAGCCTCGCCTCATGGTCGTTTAATCTGTCGCCGTGTTTCATGATCTCGTCGCCGCGAAGAATGTCCCTGTTGCGGTATGAAATATATTCCGCCGCAAATCTGTCGATGGAATTCATAACCCTGTTTATGTCGTCTTTTGCGGCCATGGTTTCCCGGATACCGCCGACGTCCTCTTTGATGCGCGAGATGTCCAGGGTGTTGGTCTTTGCGATTTCTTCCAGCCGCGTGATATCATTTTTGAGTTCCGACTTCACTGCGGCGAGGTCGCCTTTGGTAGCCGGCTGATTTAAATCTTTTTGCGCCATACAGGTATTCTACAAGATTCGGCGGAAACTGAACAGGGAAAAGGCAGGTACCTTTTTCCCGACAGGGCGGGAATACAAATATATAAACATTTTGCTAAAAGGCCAGCCGGGGGGCGGGGTTTTGCTGGCGCACGCCTTTCCGGCTTTCGGCCAAGCCGTTGGAGCGAACCGCTACCATTAAGCGGCGGCGAGGACCGTATGTTCAAGCCGGACCGCTATGCGGGCCGGCGCGTTCCACAGCCGGCGGAAACGGCTTGGACGCTTCCCCATAAAGCCGGTCCCGGCGTGCGAGCGGCAAAACCCCGCCGACCCCCGGCCAATTGTTTAACTGGCGTAAGTAAAATCGGAGGCCGGAGGCAGGACTACGAACTCGCAGCCGCCGGTACAAAGAATTAATTGTGTGCAAATCCCCCTTGGTCCCCCTTTGCTAAAAGGGGGATAGAGTAACATAATTGGTAGAATATTGGGATGGTGCGTCCTGAACAAACTGCATTGCGCTTGCGGGTGAAAGTCCCGTCCGGACAAGCGTCGGAGCACCCGGTAGCAGGCCCCGGCCAGCGTGTGGAAATCCAAAGGCTAAGCGGGGCGTCAAAAGCCTCAGTAAGTGA
>JAHJSU010000153.1 GCA_018829985.1 Elusimicrobiota bacterium
ACAGCCGCACTTTGCTTCTGTAGTGGCAAAGCTTGCTTTGCCTTTTACGCAGAGCAAGCTCTGCAACTACGCAGATACGTGAAAGAGACATGGGTTCACCGAATATTACCTCGTAAAGTGCGGCTGTAGAAGTAGTTACAAAATATGGACCAACAAACACAAAAAGAAATCAATTATCTGCCGGAAAGGAAAAAAATGGAGGCCCTTGGGCGGCTGTCCTGTAAAGTCGCACACGACTTTAACAATATCCTGGGAGCCATAGAAGGTTATGCCACGCTGGCCATGAATAACGTTAAGGAAAATGAGCCTTTAGCGCGGGATTTGCGGGAAATACGCGCCTCCGTGGCCAACGCCGCCGCTCTTACAAAACAGCTTGTCGTTTTCAGCGGCAGATCAATGCTGCATAAGACGCCCTGCGGCGTTAACGACATAATAGCGAATACGCTGAAAAGGGCGGAGCTGGTTCCGGAAGGCAATTTTAAGATAAAGGCGAGGCTTGAGCCCGGACTGCCCGCCGTAATGGCCGACGCCGCGCAGCTGGAGCAGGCGCTGGCAAACCTGCTTGTCAACGCGCGCGAGGCCATGCCGGGCGGCGGAACGGCCGTCGTAAGCTCCTCCGCCCTGCGGTTTGAGGGCGGCGCCGTAAACCCCGTTAGAGAACAAACTCTAACGGTTACAGATGGCGGCATTATACCGCCATCCACAAGGACCACCCCATACCACCGACAGGAGCCGGTGGCTTTCTCTAACGGGGTAAACTCGCCTGAGCCGCAAGCGGCCGGATCCCCGTTTATAAAGATCACCGTCCGGGACAGCGGCTCCGGGATAACCCCGGAAGTTTTTGAGCGTCTCTTTGAGCCCCTGTTTTCAACCGGGAAAAAAGGCCTGGGAACGGGGCTCGGGTTGTCAATGGTTTACGGCGTGGTTAAACAGCATAACGGCTGGGTTGAGGTAAAAAGCGAGCACGGCCGAGGCAGCGAATTTTCGATTTTCCTTCCTATTGCTAACGGCTAGGCAACTGGGCGGCTAGTCGCCTAATCGCCTAGTAGCCTGACAACCAACTACCAACAAATAACAACTTCACGGTTCCTTTCCACATAATATTTGAGAAAAAGCTGAACCTGTCCGGAAGTTTCCATTAACTTCCCCCGGTATGCTATAGGTGACGGAGGAAATTTTATGGAAACCAGAAAATTAAAATTTATCGCGGGGCTGGCGGCCGCCTGCGCCCTTGCCTCCTCCCCGGCGGCCGCCGGCGCCGCGGGGTATAAAGACCTTTCGGCGCAGATCCTAAGGTACGCGGAAAGCAACGCGCTGAAGAAAATAGCCGTGCTGGAATTTACCGCAAAAGGCGGCGCGGGCAAAAGCGATTCCGAATACGCCGCCGAAAAAATAGGGCTCTACCTCGCCGGCTCAAAAAAGACCGCGCTCATAGAACGGGCCCTGCTTGCGCGGGTCCTGAAAGAAACCCGGCTTTCCTCCGCCGCGGGCGGCATGGCCGGCGATGCCGAATTCTTAAAGAACATGCTCTCGCTCGACGCCGTGGTAACGGGGACGGTCTTCCCGGACGGGGAACAGCTTAAGGTGCTGGCCAGGCTCATAGACCTGAAAACCGGCCGCGTGCTGCTGGCGGCCGAGGCCGAAGAGGGGCGACTGCCGCCGGACTTGCTTGACGACGGGTTCACCGGCATGGAACCGCCCGCTGTCCCGTTCCCGGAGCTTCCCGACGGGTGGAATACCGCGGGGCGGAACGAACCCGGCCCGGCCGCCGCGCGCGGTCTTTTCCGGGACGCGGTGGCGGATAACGAAAGCCGATCCTGCCCGGACCGCAAAAGCCTGCTTGCGAAATTGAACGCCGGACTTGTGGACGCGAAGGCCAGGTACTGGGCGGTTAAAATGAAAACCCCCGGCTTCAGCATGGCCGGCCTGAAACGAAACCCCGGCAGCGAAATAGGGGATCCCGGGGTTAAAAAAAGGTTTTACAAACTGCTCACCGCTTATTTTAAGGGCGGGGCGTCCGCGCCCTCCGAGCCGGAAAAAATATCGGCGGTCCTGGACCTGATAGAAATGGAAAAGCGGGTCTCGGACGAATGCGGGCTTTATTAAGAAAGGCTAAAGGATGAAGGCCAAAGGCTAAAGGACGGAGTGGTAATATCTTAGGAGAAGGATAACGGGTAGGAACCAGGGTTAAAAGACGGAGGATGGAAATATGAATAAAACTCTTCTGGTGGCTGACGACGACAAGACTTTTCACCGCATAATAAGCCGCGTGTTCGAGGGCACGGAGTGGCGGGTGGAAGCGGCGGAGGACGGCGTGGCCGCCCTTGAGAGCATCGGCGTAAAGCCGCCGGACGTGCTGCTGCTCGACCTCAATATGCCGCGCCTGGGCGGGCGGGAACTGCTGTCGCGCATCCGCGGCAATCCCCGGCTGGCCATGATACCGGTCATAATACTGAGCGGCGACGGCGCGCCCCAGGAGCAGGCCCTGGAATTCGGCCTGGGGGCCGATGATTTCATCTCCAAACCTTTCAACCCCCGGGACCTGGTTGCAAGGGTGGAGAGCGCCGCGCGGCGCAACCGCCGCATGCTTGGCGCAAACCCGCTTACCTTTCTGCCGGGGGGCCCGGCCATAGAGGAGGAGGCGGCCCGGCGCATAAAAGCGGGCGGCCCGCTGGCGTTTTTTTACATTGACATAGACAACTTTAAGGCATACAACGACGGCTACGGCTACCTGAACGGCGATAACGCCATAAAATGCGTCTCCGGCCTGCTGACGGACCTGGAAGATGATTTTGCCGCCGAGGATATATTTGTGGGGCATATAGGCGGGGATGACTTTGTGGTGATGGCCGATCCCCGTAAGGCGGAGGCAATGGCCGGGGCGATTGCCGCGGGGTTTGACGCGATGGTTCCCGGTTTTTACAGCGAGGCCGACCAGGCGCGGGGGTTTATAACCTCAAAGGACCGTTCCGGCGAAACCCGGGAATTCCCGCTTATGACGCTCAGCATAGCCATAGCCACAAATGAAAAACGGGCGCTGGACCACTACGCCAAGATCGTGGATTTAACCAGCGAAATGAAAAGATATCTAAAAAACCTTGAAATCCGTTCAGGCAGCGTTTACCTGAAAGACAGGAGGGGGGATTAACCCGAAAAATTCAGAGGAAACCCCTCTTTTGGAAAGAGGGGAAGGGGAGATTTTTTCAGCAGGCGGCCCGTTCCCAATCCGCCATCCGTTCTCATTGACATTCTCCGCTCTGTTTACGAATGGTCCGGGTTTTTTATATGCGGTCTAAAACTTCAGCGCGCTTAGAAGGTCGATGTAGTCATCCGTCCACGGCCTTGTTTTTTTCAGCAGGGTCACCCGCGTCCAGCCGGCGCCGGCCAGGGGCCGCAGGTCGACGCTCTGACGGGTCAGCGCCAGCCATCTGCTCTGCTTGGCATAGGGCTGGGGGAGATTGCGGCGCGCGACGGCGGCGTTTTTCAGCCCCAGCGTTTCGCCTGTGGCGGCGATAGGACCTTCCAGACGGAAGTGCCTGTTGGAAACGTGGAACAGAATGACGCCGCCCGGGGCCAGGCGCCGCAGGTAGAGCTCAACGGCTTCCCTGGTCAGCAAATGCGTAGGAACCGTATCCGAGGAAAAGGCGTCCAGAATAATCAGGTCGAATTTTTCAGTCTCCCTTTGCAGTTCCAGACGCGCGTCGCCTACGACGATACGGGGCGTCCCGGGGCCGCATTTCGACAGGTAGGTGAATTGTTCCTTCGCTATTTTGACTACGGCGGGATCGAGCTCAAAGAAAACGACCTCTCGTCCGGGCGCCGCGAAACAGTTGATCGTGCCCGGTCCAAGGCCGACGGCGGCGATGGTCTTCGGCTTTATCAGGGCAATGACATCGTTCAGCGGGCCTTCACGGGTATAATAGGCTGTCGGGGTCGTCTCGTACTCCTTGTCCAGGATCTGGCTCCCGTGGAGGGTCGTGCCATGCTGCATATAGCGGACAGTTATCTTTATTTCAGGATTTAAAGGCTCGGGTTTGTCAAAAACTTTGATAACGCCGTAAAAATTGCGCGCGGTCACAACGGCCGGGCGCAGCCGGCCGTTAAAAAATACGGCAAGAAGAATCGCCGCACCTATCGTCAGCGACATTTTTGAATGGAGCGTGCTGAGAATAAAAATGATTATCACCAAAGCGCTCTGGATAAGGCCTGTTGACATTTCACGCCCGCGCAGGACGGCGTGGGCGGCGAGCAGGGCGTATGCCGTAATTAAAGCCGGCATATAGCGGCGGGAGAGTTTTGACTTGAGATCGTCATTCAGAAGATTGGACGCGAGCATCATCAGGGGATATTCCGCCATGCTGTTAAAGAGGAGCGGCGCGATAAAGGCGTTCAGAATGCCGCCGAGCGCGCCGCCCAATGCGATCATCAGGTAAAAGGCGGTCAGCTGCCGGGGCTCCGGGAGCGGGCGCGCGCGCGCCAGGCGCATGTGGCACATAAGAGCGACGATCCCGAAGGCGGCGAGATGCGCGCCCAGGGCGTACCACGACCCGGCGACAGAGCTTTTCATCAAAAGCGTCAAAACAAGGATAACGGCGACGGCGACAGGTTGTGTTTTCAGGAGCAGGTCATAACGGACGAGGGGCCTTTTGCCGAAAGCAATGACAAAGGTCAGCAGATAAATACCGAGCGGCAGCATCCACAAAAGCGGCGCTGATAAAATGTCCGTTGTAATATAGGCCGTGACGCCGAGAAGCAGACCCGAGGGGAGTAACGCGAGGCAGAGCCATTCAAGGCGTTTTCCCGGCCCAATGGGCGCGGGAGGTCCTGTGACCGCTTTTTGAGGCGCTTTTTTTCCCGACATCAGCAGGCACAGGGCCGCCGATCCGATCAGCAGGAGATAGCCCCCAAGCCAGCCGTGCGACTGCGTCGTCAGTGTCGAGCGCGGTTCGATGAAAAAAGGATACAGCAGCAACCCGGTAAAACTGCCGAGGTTGCTTGCCCCGTAAAGAAAATAGGGGTCCCGGCTCAAGGCATGCCCCGTAGTGGTGAACAGTCTTTGAAGGGTCGCGGTCGTCGCGGAGAGCGCGATAAACGGCGCCGCCGTCCCTGCCGCCAGTAATAAAAAAACGTCAAACGCCGCCGGGGTTGAGCCGGCCGCGCCGGTATGTCCGCTTAAGACTACGGGAAGGAAAAAGCAGCCGGCGCCGAGGCATAGTAAATACAGCAGGCCCTGTGTGCGCGGTTCAAACCCCGACAGGAGATGGGCCAGAAAATATCCGGCCAGCAGCGTGACCTGGAAAAAAGCCAGCGCGACGATCCAGCCTGAAGACGCCCCGCCGACAAGCGGCAGCAGCATCTTTCCGAGCATCGGCTGTAAAGCGAACATCAGCGCCGCGGAGAGGAAGAGCGTGAAACTGAAAAGGACAAGCTTGCCGCGGTTGAGGTTTATCGGGATCGCTGTCATGCGTTATTTCCTGACCTCTTTTCCGGTCGTCCGACGGCTATAGGCCGCCCGGCCGCTGAAAACGCCATAGGCCGGCGGCACACCGGAGGCGGACGGGCATAGGTCGTTTGCCCGCCAAACGGTCCGACCCTCCCCTGCCTCCGCCCCCGCCCCCGCCAAACAGTCCGGCGGGTCCGCCGAGTAGTGTGGCGGAAAACAACTCGGCGGATGCGCCAGGATGTTTGGCGCAAAACAACCGGCGGGCAAGCGGATCCGCTTCAGGCGGAAAAGCCATATTATAACCTTAGGAGCCCGGTTTTGCAACTTTACGCTTTTTTTAAGGCGTGAGAGATTGGTAAGATATATATGCGCCGTGAAGATGAGCCTCGCTTCAAGCGGCATTCTTGCGGCACAGCGGGATGAATAAGGCTGCCTTAAGGCAGCTGCAGGGAGACGCGGTGGATATAAAAGAGAAAGCCAAAAACAACCGGCCTGATCCGGCGCTTATCTCCGGCGGCATGGGAGTCCGTATTTCCTGCTGGCGCCTGGCCAGGATCGTTTCCATGATGGACGGGCTGGGGGTCGTGTCCGGCACCGGGCTTGAGCTCGTCTATCCCCGCATTTTGCAGAACGGCGACCCCGGCGGCCACACCCGGAGGGCGTTCGACGAACTGGCCCGGCGCCAGCCGGCCCTTGCCGAACCTCTTCGCCGGCTGTTCGACAATTACTATATTAAAGGCGGCAAGGCGGCCGGCAAACCGTATAAACCGGTGCCCGTATGGAAACTGAACCGCATTGAAGGTTATGGCCGCGGTCCGGACTCGTTCTGGGAGCCGGCGCGCGAGCCGCAGATACTCTCCATCGCGGCCAACTTCGCGGAGGTTTGGCTGGCCAAGGAAGGCCACGGCGGCCTGGTCGGCATCAATTTTTTGCGCAAGATAGAGCGGCCGATGCCATGCGCGCTCTACGGCGCCATCCTGGCGGGCGTGGACTATGTTGTGATCGGGGCCGGTAATCCGTCGCATATTCCCGGGATGCTCCGCCTGTTGTCCCGCCACGAGCCGGCGTCCATGCCGCTGAAAGTGTACGGAACCCGCTCGGATAGCGGCGAGTTCTCGGTCCTGGCCCGGCCGCGCGCTTTCGTCGGCGACCGGGCGGCCGCGCTGCCCCCGCCGAAGTTCCTGGCCATCGTTTCATCCTTCGGCCTGGCGCAGGCGCTGGCCGCCGATCCCGAAACCCGCCCGTACGGCTTTGTGGTGGAAGGTCCGTCGGCGGGAGGGCATAACGCCCCTCCGTCCAAGGTCCGGTTCGACGACCGGGGTCAGCCGATCCTGGTGTACACAGAACATGACAAGGCCGACGTCGGCGCCATCGCCGGGCTGGGGCTGCCGTTCTGGCTGGCCGGGTCCTATGCCAGTCCCGGGCGTTTGCGGCAGGCTCTGGCCTGCGGCGCCGCCGGCATCCAGTTCGGCACGCTCGCGGCGCTTTCCGGACAATCGGGCATGGAACCGGAGCTGAGGGCGCAGGCGCTGCGGATGATCGCCCGCGGCGAGCTGAAAGTTACGGATACCATGGTATCGCCGACCGGATTTCCGTTTAAAGTAGCCCAACTCCCGGGAACGCTCGCGGATGGGGCGGTCTATCAGGGCCGCCGGCGGGTGTGTGATATTTCCATGCTGCAGGCCAACTATCTCACAGCGGAGGGGGAACTGGGTTATCGTTGTCCGGCC
>JAHJSU010000154.1 GCA_018829985.1 Elusimicrobiota bacterium
ACGTCCGGTGCCGTTGAGGCCCGTGGAAAATTCGGTTATTGGGGGTTCCCAAGGGGGGTATCCCCCCTTGGATAAAAAAAGACAGGCTGCTTTATTCCGTCTTTCCGGCGAAAGCCGGAATCCAGTTCTGGTCGGAATCTGGACACTGGCTGCCGGTGTGACGAAACAACCGGAACTTCTGGTGTAAATCTCCGTCTGGTCGCATTATGGCCCAATACGAACAGCTGCCGATATATAAAAAAGCGATGGATTTAGCGGTGTATGTGGAAACAATAGTAAGGGGGTTTCCAAGATACCATAAATACACCATCGGTTCTGAAATGAGGGCCTTGTCCCATAAAATCCTTGTGCTGGTCGTCAGGGCCAATTCGGAGGTGGACAAGCGGGCGGCTCTGGCGGAGGCGCGGGAAAAACTTGAGGAGCTTAAAATACTGGCGAGGATTACAATGGAATTGAAGGCCTTTTCCGGCGTCAATTCCTTTGAGTGCCTGATAAAGATGATATTTGAAGTGGCTGGACAGAACGAGGGCTGGCTGAGAAGCCTGAATCCCCGGCCCCCCGGCGGCGGGCGGGACGGGGAGCGTGCTTGTGTTCACGGGGCGCCCCGGCCGCCCGGAGCAACAGCGGACAGGTAAAGGAAAAGGCGCCCGCCGTTTCTCCGCTGTTCCGGGCATTATATTCAGGGATACCCTTCCGCCTGAGGCGGACTGGTTGACCGGTGGTCTCCCCCGTTTCGTTTCGTAAAAATGGGGGGGAGAAGAGCCGGGGCTAAAAGTTCAAGCGCTTCCAATGCGCGGAACGTGAACTTCAACAATGGCAATGTGAACGAGAACAATAAGAACAACAACAACAACGTCCGGTGCCGTTGAGGCCCATGAATGGAAGATGGCCTGTTTTCTTTTTCCAATATCCACAGATGCTGGCTTAAATGCCGCAGAAGGAAGCGCGGCACCATAAACGCGCTGCGCTTTGAGCTGGATTTGGAAAGGAACCTGCTCCGCCTGGAGCGGGAGCTGAAGACAAGGTCGTATCAGCCGGCCCGTTCTGTCCGCTTCGCCGTCAAAAGGCCGAAGGCCCGGGAGATCTTCGCCGCCGATTTCAGGGACCGGATAGTCCACCATATCCTGGTGGACCGGTTAGAGAAGATATTTGAGCCTAAATTTATTTTCGATTCCTACGCCTGCCGGACCGGCAAAGGCACCCACCGGGCGGTGAAGCGTTTGCAAACCTTCGCGCGGCGGGTCACGGCGAACGATACGCGGGGCGCGTTCTTCCTGCAAATGGACGTGAAAAGCTATTTTGCGAGCATTGATAAGGGCATATTGCTGGACCTGATACGCCGCCGGATTTCCGACCCGGACACACTGTGGCTGGCGGAAACGGTAATAAACCACGATTGCGCCCGGGATTATGTGCTAAGAGGGAAGCCCGGCCTGCTGGCGCTGGTGCCGCCGCACAAGATGCTTGTTAATTCCCCTAAGAATTGCGGCCTGCCCATAGGGAACCTCACCAGCCAGTTCTTCGCCAATGTCTATCTGAACGAGCTGGACCAGTACGTCAAGCGCGAATTGAAGGCCGGATATTATATCCGCTATGTGGATGATTTTCTCCTTCTCTCCACCGACAGGGAACAATTGGTTTTATGGCGGGAAAAAATAACGGAGTTTATCCGGGAGCGGCTGAACCTGGAAATACACCCCCAAAAGCGGCGCATAGCCCCGGTTTCGGACGGCATGGACTTTGCGGGCTATATAGTGCGCCCCGGCTATATATTAGCGCGCAGGCGGGTCGTGCGTAATTTCAGGAATAAACTGCGGGAGATAGAACGGGTTGCGGTAAAGGGTGATATTCTGGAATTTCAGCCGGAATTGGTGAAAAAGGCCTGCGCCGTAACGAATTCCTATTTGGCCCATTTTAACCACGCCGACACCTACCGGCTGAAGACCGCACTGGCCGAAAAATATCCTTTCATCGGGGAGTTCAGCCGGGTTCTGCGGCTGGTGGAGCCGCATTATTTCCCCTGCCTGGCGGCGCAGTACGGGTTTTTTAAAAAGGCGTTGTCGGGTGTCGAATATTACTGGGATGAAACCGGACAACTGTGCTTCAGGGACCTGCGCGCCCTGCTCTTTTTCCACCTGGGGAACGCCTGCGCGCTCTATGGAAGGGATGCTGTGGAGGGGACGCGGGTGCTTGGGCTGAAACCTGACAGCGGTCCCTGGCCCGGCGGCTTGCGCGCATTTTTCCCCGCCGCCTTTGAGAAGAAATACGCGGATGCGGCTGTAACGGCGGGGTATTCTGTCTATATCGCCGGCGAACAACAAGACATAAGGTTCAACCATGGGCTTTTGCCGAGGATCTTGCTTAGGGCCTATCCCGGCCGCAATAGACCGGAGGGTGCGGGCCGGATAAATTAGGCCGCTGAAATATTGCATAATATCCGAAGCGTGAAATCGGATGCTGCAGTAATGAAAAAATTATATAAAACGCTGTTTATCGTCCTTCTGCCGGCTTTCTTTGCCGGCAATGCGCCGGCGCAAACGGCGGCGGATTACGCCGGCCAGGGGACGGCGTGTTTCAGGAAAAGCGATTATACCAACGCGATAACATACTGGAACAAAGCCCTCAGCCTGGACCCGAAGCTGGGCGGGCAATTGAAGCCTCACCTGTTCCAGGCATACAAGCAGCGCGGGGCTGATTATTACCTGGACAAAGAATTTGAAAAGTCCATAGCGGACCTGGACGCTGCCCTCGCTATAGACCCGGATTCAGCCGGGATACGCGAAGCCAGGGCCGTGGCGGAAAAAGCCCTGAAAAAGTCCCGGAAAGCGGTTGCCAAGAGCCAAAGCCCCGACAAAACAGCTCCGAAACCGGCGGCTCCGGTTGAAGACAGTTCCGGTTTTCCAACGGGACAGGTAATATTTTTTGCTTTTGCCGCGCTGGGGCTTGGCGGGCTGGGGATATGGGGTTTTAACAAATTCAGGGTAACTCAGGTTCTTTGGAAAGCGCCCCCCACCCTCGCCCTCCCCCGCGAGGGGGGAGGGAAGGGAGGGGGTGAGCAGTTACAATTCCGGGATAATGCCGGTAAAGAAACTCCGATCATTAAAGCGGCCCTTCCTGACGTCGCTGCGGTTGAAAGTGACAAAAAGCCGGAGGAGAAGCCGGCTACAAAAGCCGAACCAATACAACAGAAACCCGCGCTTTCGCCTATCCAGACCGGGGCGGAGGTGCCGGGACAGGTGCTTGACGGCCGCTACGAACTGCGCGGCACGCTGGGCGAGGGCGGCATGGGCGTGGTTATTGAGGCCTGGGACCGGCAGCTTAAGCGGAGGGCCGCTGTGAAGCGGATGCATGCCTTCCTGAAGGAATATCCCGAGGAATACGACCGGTTCAGGCGCGAGGCCGAAATAGTTGGTAAACTCAGGCACCCGAATATCATAGGCGTGCACGGTATTATTGAGCATGGCGGGGAAATCTACCTGGTTTTCGATTATATAGACGGCAAGTCCCTGTCTGCGGTGCTCAAGGACAGGAAGCGTTTCCCGCTGAAGGACTGCAAGAACATCCTGAAAGGCGTATGCGAGGCGGTGCATTACGCGCATAAGAACAATGTCATCCACCGGGATTTGAAGCCCGCGAACATCATGCTGGATTCCGGCGGCTACGCCATGGTGATGGACTTCGGGCTGGCCAGCGAACTGCGCGAGAGCTTCACGCGGGTGAGCCACCAGACCATGTCCGGCACGCCCGCCTATATGGCGCCGGAGCAGAACCGGGGCGTGGTCAAGCGGGAGTCCGATATCTACGCTTTGGGCATCTGCTTTTACGAGATGCTGACCGGGGAACTGCCTTTCGGGGGCTTCGATTCGCTGGAGCAGAAGAAGAGCGGGGATTATAAGGCGGTAAGCGCAATACTCCCATGGCTGCCCGCCGGGTTGGACAGCGCGATAGCCCGCGCGCTAGAGCCGGAGCCCTCGCAGAGATATGCCGACGCGCTGGACTTCTACGACGCGTTCAAGGATTTATAGGGGACAGATGATAAACGGTTAAATTATGATGGGCCCGAGGGTGATGTCGCCTTTTGCCGCCGGCTGATTTTCCCGGTTAAAATCCGCCGGAATTCTTTGCCACCAATCTGTTTTTCCCACCATTTAAATTCTTTAGCCAACCTGGGGCGATCAGCCCGTAAAAGAAGCAATAGGTCGTTTATCTTTGCGGCCACCCTGTTCATGTCTTTTTTTGTGCTCATCGTTTCTTTTATTTCGGCGATATCGGTTTTGATATGAACGATGTCCAGTGTGTTGGCTTTGGCCGTGTGTTTTAAATCGGCGACATCGGATTTAATCACGGCGACATCGGATTTAAGCGTTGTGATATCCGTCTTAATAGGGTCCAGCTCGGTTTTAAGTTCGATTTTGGTTACCGGAGCGGAATTGCCGTTGGTCATAAAAACATTTTACCAAATGCCCGTAAGCCTGAACAGGGCCGAAAGGCCCGGATTCCAGAACTCCTGACATAGCCCCATCTAAACGCTATTTTTTTCCGCGCGGACGGGAGCGGAGCGTTTCTTTGGCCAGCCGGTAAATAAGCGCCTGCTGTTCAGGCGGCCTGTCCCTTATGATGCCGGCCAGCTTTATTTCCCAGGAAGACGGCCCGGCGAAGAAGGGTTTTTCCGGAAGCAGATCCGAGATACTGACTTTTAAAGCTGTCGACAGCTTCTGGAGCGTCGCTATACTGACTTTCTTTACCCCCCGTTCGATCTGGCCGATGTAGCTGGGGTGAAGGCCCGCTCTTTCACCCAGGTCCTATTTGTAGGAAACATGAGACC
>JAHJSU010000155.1 GCA_018829985.1 Elusimicrobiota bacterium
CCGAAGCCCCGGTCAAAAACATTGATATTGAGCTCCAGGTTGTAATGCATGCTCCTGTGGTCCAGGTTATGGCTGCCGACGGACGCCCAGACACCGTCTATCACCGCGGTCTTGGCGTGCAGTATCTCGCCCTGCCATTCGTATAGTTTGACGCCGTTCTTTATCATGTGCGTGTACATGGACCAGGACGCCCACCTTATATACGGGTGGTCGGTCTTATACGGGCCTATGATGCGCACGTCCACGCCCCGCCCGACGGCCCTGACCAGCCGCCGGTAGACGAACCTGTCGGGCAGGAAGTAGGCGTTGGTTATGTAAATGTATTTTTTCGCGCGGTCTATGGCGTAGCTGTAGCTTCTTCTTATCGACCTGAAGTTGCGCAGCCCGGTGGCGGACACGACCGCAACGTGGATATGGCCCGCGCGGCGCTCTTTGGCGCCGGCCGGCGCCTGCGGCGGGGCGGCGGCGCCGGGAAATTTCGAGCTCGCCTCCCACGATTCCCAGAACAGCTTCTCCACCTCCGGGACGGCGGGCCCCTCCACGCGAACCTGGGCGTTCTTCCAGCCCCGGCCGCCCATCGAGACCGGGGCCTCCTGTTCGGTTATATTGAACCCGCCCACCAGGGCCGCCTCGCCGTCCACGCAGATGAGCTTTCTGTGGTCGCGCTTTATCCAGTTCCAGTAGGGCTTCCAGAACACCATGGGGCGGAATTCCGCCACGTTTACGCCGCCGGCGGCGAGGCTCGAGAAAAAATCCCTGTCGGTCAGGATGGAGCCGACCGCGTCGTAGATCAGGTATACGCGGACCCCCTCCTTCGCTTTTTGTATCAGGAGGTCCCTGAACGACCGGCCGACCGCGTCGTCCGAGAAGGCGTAAAACTCCAGCAGGACCGACCTTTTAGCGGACCGCAGGGCCCGCAGGGTCTCGCCGAAAGCCTCTTCCCCGTTCTTAAGCAGCCTGACGGCGTTCCCGCTCAGCGCTGCTTCCTGGTTGAGGCAGTATTCCCGCCAGTAGTTTTTTTCTTCCATGTTTTCAGTTCTTCGTACGCGGCGCGCGGCAGATAAAGCAGCGCCCTGTCATAGGCCGTTTTGGGCGCGGGCCGGCGTTCCTTCACCGCCTGTTCTATTTTTTCAAGTTCCCCGACGGCCGCTTTGAAATTTTTTTCCCCGGCGAGCATCTGGGCCAGGCCCAGGCGCGCGGAAAGGAAGTTGGGCTCAAGCGCCAAAGTCTTTAAAAGCCTTTCCTTCGCCAGGACCGCATCCCCTCCGCCGAAATAGGCCTCGGCGGCGGCTTCCGTCAGGAACGGGTCTTTGGGGTATTTGAAAGCCGCGTCGTCCGCCAACGCCGCGGCGCGGGCGTAATTGCCGGAGCCCAGCAGCGCGGCCACGATCCCGGCCTTGCGGAGCTCCGCGTCTCCGGGCGAAAACCTCAGGGCTTTTTTAAGGCACGCCGCCCTGGCGGCCGGGCTGTTATCAGCGGCGGCGCAAAGCCTGTTATGCTCAAAACCGCGCCTCAAGAACAGCGCGGCGGCGAGCGCGGCAACGAATAGATACAGGGCGAGCCTGGGCGAGGGATGAAGGATGAGGGATGAGGGATGAGACGACGGGTTGTCCGCCAAACAGTCCGGATGAATGGATGAAGGGCGCGCAAGCAGGCCAAGCGTGCCGAAAAAACATAGCTGCACGGCGCCGGAGTAGAAAATTATATCAACCGCCGCCTCGGCGAATAAAGCGAAAGCGAATACTTTAAGCGCCAGGTTTTGGGGCTTTTCGGCAGGCCCGCTTTCCCCGCCCGGGACTTTGGCCCTTTCAGAAAAAGTGCGGGACCCGCCCAGAACGCCGGCGCCCCAGGCCCAGGCGAACAACGCCGCGGCAGGCAGGCCCGCCTCGGCCGAGAGATTTAAAAGTTCGCTGTGCGCGTGCAGGGTGGAATGTCCGTAATAGGAAATGCCGTTATAGAACGGGAATTTAAAAGCCTCAAAGACCTGCTCAAAAAGGCCGAGCCCGAAGCCGAAAACGGGCTGCCTGCCTATCGCTTCAAAAGCCGTCGTCCAGATGCCCAGTCTTTCAAGCGAGCGCGGGTCTTCCAGCTTTAAAAACCAGCCCAGATATTCGGCCGGAATGACGGCGGCCGCAAGCAGCAGGGCCCCCGTGAAATAAAGCGCGGGCCGCCGCGCTTTTTTATGCCAAAACAGAAAAAACACGGCGGTTAAGGCGGCCAAAAAAGCCCCCCTTGAGTTTACGGCCAGTATGCCGGCGGCGATCAGGGTTAAGGCGGCGCCGGACACCAGCCGGGCCTTCGGGGTTTTTGCCCCCCCGCAGGCAGCCGCGGCGCCGGCCAGGCCCGCGGCCATAAAAGCCGCGCTGTAATTGGGATTTGACCCTATAAGCCCGGCGGGGCTTAAGGCCAGCGCGCGTTCAAACAGGACAAACAGACTTGCCAGACAAGCCAGGACAAAGACCGCCCAGGCCCAGAACTTTCCGGCCTCTTCGCCGCAGGACCTTGTAAAAGCGAAGAAGGCCAAAAAGACAAGGTATTTTGAGAAATGCCAGAAACTGTTCAACGGTTCCGGAGAAAAGCAAAGCCCCAGGGCCAGCCAAAGGCCGAGCAGGGCCAGCGGTCCGGTTACGGAAAAGGAAAAGTCTCTTTCAAACAAAACCAGGTAGCCGGTGAAAAGGACTGAAAACACCGCCCAGCCGGTAAAATCCCTTAAACCGCCCAATGCCGCAGCCAGGAGCAAAAACAGCGCCGGGACAACCGCCCGCCAGTTCGGAAAGGATGAAGGCTGAGGGATGCCCGCCAAACAATCCGGCGGGTCCGCCGGCTGTTTGGCGGAAAGGATGAAGGACGGAAAAGAGGAAAACAGAGTTTTCCCCGGCGTCCTTTCTCTTTTTTTTTCTTCAATTCCCATATAAAGCGCTCTCTTCCTTTCCCTCATCCCTCATCCCTCATCCCTCATCCCTCATCCCTACTCCCATTTAAAAAATTCTTTCTTTCTTTGAAGAAGGTCCGCTTTCAGCCTCCCGGCCCCCACCAGGGCGTAGATATATTCAAGGTCCCTGTAAGCGCCGGAGTTGTAGGGATTTAAAAGCAAGGACCGCTCAAGCGCGGCCGCTGATCTGAAAAGCAGGGTTCTGTCGTTTTTCTCCAGGCCTGCCGCCAGCCAGGCCTGCCCCTGGAGCCTTGGAATGAGGGGATTTTGCGGTTCGGCTGTTGCGGCCGCTTCAAGCGTTTTGGCGGCCCCGGCGTAATCCCCGGCCGAATAAGCGGAGAGCGCCAAGTCATGCAGACGCTCCAGAGGCAGTTGTTTAAAAAATATGCCCAGCCCCTGGGCCGAAATCAGGACCGCGAGCGCCGCAAAAACCGCCAATGTTTTCCTGTCCGGCCTGATGACTGCGGGAGCTTCTTTTTGCCTGCCCGCCGGCAGGCTGAGCGGCGCCGGTTTATTCATTTTCCGCCACACAGCTTCGGCGGACCCGCCGGTTGTTTGGCGGGGGCAGGCGGGCGGCTCGCTCAAAATATAGCAGAAGATGAAAAGGTTCGCCGGCACGGCCAGCCCGAAATCCGCCATGGAATGGACCAGCGCGGCTATAACGCCGTATTTTTTCAGGCTGTTCACGGCCTTAAGCCTTGAAAACACCGCCCAGAACCAGCAGGCGCAGGCCAGGGCGCCGTTTTCGGCCAGGAATTCAATGAAATAATTATGCACATAGACCGAGGAGATGCCCGCGGCCGTAGGATGATGATAGGCCGGATAGAGCCAGGCGAAAGCCCCCTGCCCGAAACCGAGCATGGGTGCGTCGGCGAACATCTTCAGCGCGGCCCCCCACCAGAGCAGCCTGTCAAGAACGGACCGCGGCTCAAGCTGCCACAAGGCGACCCCGGCCACAACCGCCAGAACGGCGAACAGCGGCCGGTTCTTCCTGAAATCTCCTTTCTGCATGGTGTCCGCGGCGTAGACTCCGGCCGCGGCCAGCACCGCCAGCAGCGCCGCCACGGATTGCGTCCAGATCAGCACTATTATCAGCGCGCCTAAAAGAAAAAAATCCCGCCACAGGATGGCCATCGGGATAAGCATCAGCACAAAGAGCGCCAGCGCGTTGGGATTGGCAAGCGACGCGGAGACGTCGGAGCTTTTAAGTATAAGAGCCTGGTAAAGGCTTAAGAACGCCATAAGCCAGGCCGCGAGCCTTAAGCCCCAATCGGCCGTTTTTCTTTGCTCGGCCGCCAGACCGCCGGCGAGAACAAGTATAAAAAGCCCGAAAAAAAAGCTCCACCAGTCCGCCAGGACGAGCGGGCGCAACGGACTCAGAACCGCGCCAAGAAGCGAAAAAAAAGCCGCGCCAAGAAGCGGCAGATTTTTCCTTTCCCGGAGGCATTGCGGCAGGCCCGCCGAAAAGGCCTGTTTAAAAAGCCAAAGACCGCCGGTAAAAAGACCGGCGGCCTCAAACACGAATTGCGTCCGGAAACTCCAAAAGCCCTGCAGGACCGGCGCAAGGAGCAAGATGGAAAAGAAAAGAAAAACAAGCATAAAGAATAGGGTAGAGGGGTTAGGGTAGAGGGTAGAGGTGCAGAAATAAGGAACTCCTTACCCTATACCCTCTACCCTCTACCCTAAACCCTGCCCGTCAGTCTTCCATGATCCTGGGCGTCACGAATATCAGGAGCTCCATCCTGGTCCTGCTGACGGATTTTTTTCTGAACAGAACGCCCAGGAGCGGGATATCGCCGAAAAGAGGGACCTTATACACAGTGTTCGATTGCGCGTCGTGTATCAGGCCGCCGATGACTATGGTCTCGCCGTTGCGCACGATCACATTGGTGTCGGCGCTTCGGGTGTCTACGGCGGGCGCCGTGGTGCCCGCCGTGACGGACGGCTGGCTCACGGAGGGATTTATTTTCATGGAGATGCGTCCGTCGGAATTTATCGCGGGAGTCACCTTGAGAACAATCCCGGTGGTAATATAGGTGACCTTGGTGGTGGTAACCGCGATGCCGCCGGTAGTGACGGTATCCACTGTTTCGTAGGGAATCTGGCTTGTTATATTGATAGTGGCTTCTTTGTTGTTAAGCGTGGCGACCTTGGGGTCTGAAAGCACTTTGGCCTTCCCTTTTTTTGCCGCCGCCGTTATCGCGAGGTCAAGCCCGTACTCGGAGGTAAACCTGCCCAGCCTTAAAGCGCCGTAGATGTTTTTGGCCGCCAGGTCCACGCCGGTCCCGACCCCCCCTTTTCCGGTGTTGGGCCAGCCGGCGGAGTTGGTGCCGACCCAGCGGCCCTTGGAATCCGGGCCGGAAGCATAACCCCAGTTCACACCCAGGTCAAATTCATCCACGAGGGAAACTTCTATCAATTTCGCCTCTATCAGCACCTGCTTGGGCGCGCGGTCCAGGCTCCTGATAAGGCGGGCGGTCGTTTCAAGGCCCATGGCCGAATCGGTCACGATAAGCGCGTTATTGGCTACGTCTATAACGCTGTTGGATTTTCTGCCTTCAGCCGAGGCCACCGAATCCACCTGCGTTTTGATCTCGGCGGTTTTGGAATAATTGAGGAAGAACACCCTGGTCTGCAGAAAGGCTTTTTTCTCTTCGGCCAGAAGGGTGGCGGGGGCGGCTATCCTCAGGATGTTGTCGCCCACCTGCTGGGCGGCAAGCCCCTGCACATTCAAAACGGTCTTGAAAGCTTCGTCGAAGGGCACTTTATTCAGGTTCAGGGTGATGGACCCGGTGACATCAGCGGTATAGATCATGTTTATACCCGCTTTGGCCGCCATCATGCTCAAGACCTCGCGGACATTGGCATCGCTGTAATCAAAGCTGATGGGCCCCCGTGAGAGGTTATCCATTATGTTTTTAGCCGTAGAACGAAAAACCGGCGCGGTCTTTTTGGGCGCTATGACGAGCGCGCGCTCGCGGCTCAGATCGGCGGACTTGGCTTTCGCTTCCGGCGCCGGGCTTTTCTCCTGGGCGTCGGGCATTATAATCTTGACAGGGGCGGTCGAAGCCGGCTTGTCCGCCGAAGCTTCGGCGGAGGCGGAGCTCCCGGCGGGCGAGTCTTTCAAAGGCGGGGTTTTATTGTTCCGTTTGCCGCCGAAGACGACCATCAGTTCCGTTCCTTTCTGAGTGATCTCATATACGGCCTTCTGCGTAAGATCCATTACTATCCTTGTAACGCTGACCGGGCTGGTCTTGTACTGGCCGGTCCTGACCCTTTTTATGAACTTGCCGTTGACCGGGATCTCTGCAAGCGTCTTAAGCCGGGAATCGTCAAGCTCAAGCACCAGTTTCGGCGGCTGCCCTACGCGGAAGGCCCTGTATTTCACGGGTTTATCCGTGGTGATATATACGCTGTCCGAGGAGACCCGGACCGACTTAACGACGGCGTTCTCAACAGCGAAGATAAAAACGGGATTCTGCGCCAGAAACACGGCTGTTATCGCTAAAGATATGGTTTTTTTCATGTATTATTCCTTTTGATGCAGGTTCAGCTGATGGATCTTTTTATCCTCGGTCATCAGTATGACCTGCTTGCCTTTTATGACGCCGGATACGCCGGGCACCTGTTTTTTCTTTGAATCCAGAAGCCGGCCGGCCTTAAGCGTATAGAAAGCGCCCGTGGCGGAGTCGGTCAGCATGGCTTCTTTGGAACGGGCGTCCTCCAGGATGCCGGCCAAAAAAAGGTTATAAACGCTGAAAGTGGTCTTGGCTATATCCGCCATCACGCTCTTGGACGTGGGCCCCTGCTCGTCATTGTAAACGGTAGACGCCTTAAGCGGATCGCGCTGGCTGACCGGCCGGTAGAACTGGTCCACCGTCAACGCGGCCGTGGACACGCCGGCAGCCGGGGCGTCCGCTGCGCAGGCGGGGCCTGGGACGACGGCGCCGATAAGAAACAGCCACAAGAAAGTGATCGATAACCGTGAGATTCTCATATAACCTGCCCGCTTTGTTAGTTGTTCGTTCTCCGTCACTTGCCGGCCTTATCAACTTCTCACCCTGTCAACTTATCAACTGTTGTTTCCTCAGCCGCTGTACTGGTACGCTATAAGCCTGAAATTGGCGCTAATGGAAGTATCCGCGCCGGGCGTGCCGGAAATATTGAGGTTTTCCATGGTCAGGATCCTCTCCTCAAGTCCGAGCGCGGTCAAAAACCGGCCCAAGGAATGATAATTGCCCGTAACGCTTATCGTATAAGCCGCCTTGATGAAATATTCTTCCCTGATCGTGGCGCCGGGCGTGATAGACTTGATGTTTACTTTGTATTTTTTGCTTAAATCGGTCAAAGTCCTGAGGAGCTCCGGGACCTTTTTTCCCGTCGGTAATTTTTTCTGGGCCGCTTCCTTCTGGGCGTCCAAGGCCGCCAGCGTGGCTTCAAGGTTGGGGCACTTGGCTTTCTGCATTTTGGCTTTATCGATATCGCTTTGTATGGAGGCGGCCTTTTTGGAGTTCTCATCTATCTTCTTAGCCGTGGGCAGCCAGAAATAAACGACATACACGTACCCGAAAAGCGCGGAGAACAGCGTTATCCCGGCTATCTTGGTTATCTGGTCTTTGGTCAGTTTCATTTTATCTGCGCGGCTATTTATAGGTGTATTTCATTGCAATGCTGGTCGTCAAAATCTTGCCCGACTCAGCTTCCGAGACCGCAATGCCGCCAAGGGTCACCTCGGCGCACTTGGGGTCGGTCTCAAGAACGTTTATCCAGTAAGCCAGGTCATAAGTCGACCTTGAACTGACGGGAAGGGTCACGCTAAGCGTCGCGCCTTTCGAAGCAGTGCCTATGCCGGTGAACCAGATAGTGCCCGGCAGATTTACCAGCAGGTCCTGCATGAAATGGGGGTAAAGCAGCCGGCCGCTGGTAATACTGTTGATGGAATTCAGATACTTCTGCACTTCGGCTATCCGGCCCTCTATGGCTTTGGCCTTATCGACGTCTCCCTGAAGGCTCTTGAGTTCTGTCTCGAGCTGCTCCGCCTTAACTTCAAGCTGCCTGGCTTTGTTGAAATACCATGCCGAAAACAGGAACACCAGAGCCACCGAGAGCACGCCCACGGAAACGGCCTTGGCCAACATGGCCTTCCGGTTCAGCCGTTCCAGGTACTCCAGCGGGATCAGGCTTATTTTTATCATTTATTCCCAATCCTTAAGTTTTCTCAAGGCGAGCCCGGCCGCCACCGCCAGCGACGGCAATATTTCCCTGGGCACGTTCTTGGTCTCCGGCAGAAAGGAGAAGGGATTTATAATTTCCACCGGCACCTTGAACTCGCCGGCCATGAACCTGGAGATATTGCCGAGGTTCGCCACTCCGCCGGACAGCACGATCTTCGAGATGGAGTGGTCCACGCCCTGAGACAGGTAAAAATCTATGGACCGCGAGATCTCGCTGTAGAGGTCTTTGAGGACGGCGCCCGCCGCCTTTGAAGCCGCTATCCCGTCCCTGTCAAATTCCTCTATCGCCGCCTCCTTTTCCTCATCCGTCACCAGCAGCTTCCGGGATTTCTTCAGCGCATCGACCGCGGCAGGGTCCAGTTTCAGTATTTTCTGCACCGCCTTGTCAAAAGTGCTGCCGGCGATAAAAATATCCCTGACCACCCGGGTTATGCCCTGGGAGATGATGGAAAGGTTGGTCACCTTATGACCGATGTTCAGTATAAGCACCGCGTTTGAATCGTTGCCGGGGGCCACCCGTTCGTAAAGCGTCTCAAGGGCGAAGGAGTCCACGTCGATTATCAGGGGCTCCAGGCCCGCCTCGGAAAGGATATCTATTTTATCCATGACGGCGTCTTTTTTCGCGGCGACCAGGACGGTCTCCATCTTGGGCTGGCCCTCTTCCATCACATCGCCCAGGATATAATAGGTGAGGTTGACATCCCTGATATCGAACGGGATGAACGGTTCGGCTTCAATATTAATGGTAAGCGCCACTTCTTTTTTGGAAAGTTTGGGCAGTTTGACGTAGCGCACTATAACGGCGTTGCCGGAGATGGAAGCGGCGGCGTATTTGGCCTGTATGCCTTTTTTCTTGAGATAATTTTTGATTTCCCGGGCGATTATGCTTTTTTTCTCTTCGCCCGGAGTATCGGGTTTGATCGAAAGCGGTATATGGCCCCAATCCCTGAGTTTAAACTGTTTTTTTTCCTCCCAAAAACACACGAGCTTGACCGAATAAGTGCCTATGTCTATGCCGATTATTTCCTTGGGAGGAAACAACAGTTTTACAAAGTTTGAGTCCATTAAGTTTTAAACTCCTCCGTTGCACAAAGCCAACATAACCCTGCCGATGGAATAACCCCGCAAAAAATTATAGCGGTCCTATATTATATAATTATTACAGGTATATTATATCTTGTCAAGCCCTGAAGTGGGCAAAGCGTTGATGCGTAAAGGCGTAAAGACGTAAATACGATGATACATATCTACATATCGCTGTATCAACGCCGTTTCACATGATACCCCCGTTTTTCCTGACTTTATGCTAAAAGGCGCCATACTGGGTTTTTCCAGGACCGTGGAAACAGTTCATATTCCGGCTTTTTTAAGCCGGCCGGATAAATTCCGGCTGGCCGCCGTTGCGGACGCGGACCCGGCCCGGCTCGAGAAGGCGAACGGGCTCCTGACCGGCGTTAAGACCTATGCCCGGGCCGGCGATATGTTTTCCAAAGAAGAAAGGCTTGATTTCACCGTCATAGACTCTCCCGCGGCCCGCAGAGCGGAACATATCTTAAATGCCCTTGGCAACAGAACGCATGTCTTATGCGAAAAACCGCTCTGCCTGTCAATTAAAGACTGGGACCGCATAAGAAGCGAGGCCGCAAGGCAAAACTGCTGCGTATTCACGGTGAACGCGCTGAAAAAATGCCCGCAGCTGCTGACCGTTAAGAAGGCGCTCGACGAAAAGTTCCTGGGCCCGGTATCCTACGCCGGGATACAGCTCCTCAGGACGCCGGCGGAGAGCGCGGAAGGTATCCTGGCGGAATGCGGCTGGGACGCCGCCTGCCTTATTCAGGAGATGATACGGAAAGAACCCCGGTCGCTCGCGGCCAAGCTTATGTTTTGCCGCGCCGGGGAGAACGCAAAAACCGAGGAAGCGGCGGATATACAACTGCATTTTGAAGGCGCCGCCGCCCACATACACCTGTCACGGAAGCACCACGCCGACGGGTTCCGCGCCGTCATCTGCGGGACCCGCGGCCTGATAGAGCTGAAAGACGACCTTATAATTCTGGACATAAAAGGCCTTCCGGCTGAAACGATACGGTTCAGGGAAAACATACCGACCGGCCCGGCGGCGCCCGCGTGCATGGCGGCGGTGCTGGATGATTTCCTGCTTGAACTGGCGGATCCGGAGCTGCGCGGCGCCAACCTGAAAGAGGCCAAGGACTGCGTCAGGATAATAAAAAACGCGTTTTATTCCGACTCGATGAATTCGGCGGCGGTGCCGTTATAACCCGGAAAATTTCATTAAATTTTCCGGGAAGGATAAAGGATGAAGGCTAAAGGATTAGGGTAAAGACATTTGGGGAAACAGAGAGGTTTTTTCTGACCCTTAGCCTTTATCCTTTAGCCTTCCCGTCCGCCTAAGGCGGACGGGGGCTTGGGTTGGACTTCTTTATAAGGCTGCAGCGCGGAGATAATGGCGCGGCTCAACGCTTCGCCGGCATGATAGACGCACAATCCCGCCTTGGCCAGCAGGAAAAGCGTGACCCCCAGGAAAAGCGACTGATATACCCATTCAAAATCTTTAATGAACGGGAATATGACCGGCTGAAAAGCCGGATAGGCGAACAAAATGGCGATTATGCCGGTGATATAATTTAAAAGCGTGCCCGCGCCGGGCAGCCAGTGGAATAATTCATCCACCGCCGGCCTGGCGTTAAAACCCGCTTTAATAAAGACGATTATGGCGGCCAGGGAAACAACCGCCACCAGCAGATCGGCCGCGGTTATATGCCTGTTAAACACCGGAAGACCCGAGAAAGGCAGTATCTCTATGAACCGGCTTATGAGCAGCAAAGCGAAAAGGATTATCGCGGTTTTAAGCGCTTCGATCGATACGGCCGTGAGAAGACTTTTATTTAACATAGCTCCCCCGCTACCCTAAACTATAGAAAAAACAGGACCGCAAGGCAACACCAGAAAGGGTTTTAGGGTTTAGGGTCTAAGGGTTTAAAGGCGGGAGAAAACTATTTTTCCGCCTCTAAGAACCTCAAACCCTTAACACCTCAAGCCCTTTTAATTGGCGGCGGGGAATTATAAATAAATGTATATTTATTTAAAATATATTGAAATGTCCGGTTTTTTGTGATATGATACAACTAGCCCGAAAAATTCAGTTGAATTTTTCGGGAAGGATAAAGGATGAGGGATAAAGGCTAAAGGGCGGAAAAAACCCTTGTATTCGCCGTATCATTTCCTTCATCCTTTCCGCCAGAGGCGGACCCGCCGCGCTGTTTGGCGGGAAGCCTTTATCCTTTAGCCTTCCGAAAATTGCCGTGGATATGTTTATCCACATGTTTTTTAATGCGATACGACTTCAACTGCAATTTTCGGGTCAGGGCGTTGCCCCAGGGGGCTTCGCCGGGAGGAAGCAATATGCCAGTGGAAAGAACTGAATACAAAGGCCAGCCGGTCATCATCCTGAAGCGGAACGATAACGACAAGTATCCGTTTTCCTTCGGGCTTTCAAAAGCCAGGCTGGTAATCGAATACTTCGAGGAAATAAAGAAATTCGTGGGCGAAGCCGACACCAAAGAAGAAAAGAAAGCCTGACCCGTCCGCCTTAGGCGGACGGAGGGATGAAGGCTGAGGGCTGAAGGATGAAAAAACAATCCTTGTTTTTTAATTGTCTTTTGCCTCATCCTTCATCCCTCAGCCCTTATCCTTCCGAAAATTGCTTTGGATATTTTTATCCGGAAGCTTGTCAATCAAAATCGACTTCAACTGCAATTTTCAGGTAAATGCCGCGTAAAACCGAGGAAGTTATTTCCGGGTTTTATGACGGCATTTTTCATTATTACGACGCCGCGAACCGTCTGCTGACCCTGGGGCTGGACGGCGGCTGGCGCCTTGAAACCGCAAAAATCGCCCTTCAAAACTCCCCCGCTTCCTGCCTGGATGTCTGTACCGGCACGGGGGAACTGGCGGTCCTCCTGCGAAAGTTTTCAAAAGCCGGGACGGAAATAACCGGCGCGGATTTTAACGAGTCCATGCTTTCAATAGCCCGGACAAAAACGGCAGCGGTCCGTTTTATCCGCGCCGAAGCCGCGCGCCTGCCTTTCAAGGACGAAACTTTTGACGCCTTAACCGTCGCGTTCGCGGCCAGGAACCTGAACGCCGGCGGGAAAGCGCTGACCGAAACTTTCAGGGAATTTAACAGGGTATTGAAACCGGGCGGGGTATTCGTAAACCTTGAGACCAGCCAGCCGCAAAACCTATTTGTCCGGAGGCTGTTCCATCTTTACGTCCGGACAATGACCGCGCTTATAAAAGTTATATGGCCGGGGAACCGGCCGGCCTATTCTTTTCTTTCAAGAACCGTTCAAGGTTTTTATCCCCCCGAAAAACTCTCCGAAATCCTTCTGTCAGCCGGCTTCTCCAAAGTGGAATCCATCCCCTTAACCTTCGGCGCCGCAGCCATCCACCGCGCGGTGAAATAGCCTTATCAAGATCTTAAGACCCATCCCACTTTTTTCCTCGCGATTTGTAACTACTGGTTCCCCCTTTTCATAAAGCCTGTCCGCCGGTTTTTTGGCGGGTGATCACCAGAAGGATTATGGGCTTCTGGCGCGATGGCCAGGTTTAATCGTATCACCCAAACGTGAATTCAATATTGGTTTCAACCCGAATATCTTCTATACACGCTTGTACCGTTTTGCTCGCATTTATAACCTGTAGTTCATTCCCCTGCAACTTTGCAATGGGTGGCAGGACCTCATCACCAAATGATGAGCCCATTGAAAACACCCCTTCAAAGTCTAACTCAAACGGCGGCTGATGTTTCCCGATCAGAGCCTTAAGGACGGTTTGCCCGAACTCACGCCCGGTCAATATTGCACCATACTCTTTTAGTTTGATTGTTGTCATAATGTTCGCAACAGAGCTTCAATATATGCGTCCGCATCTTCCCTGCTAACATTCTTAAACTCGGCATCCGTCAGCACTATAGAATAGCGCGCGCCGGACACTGAACACATCGGTCGGCCCCACTTGGCATTCCTATCCCAAGGGATAGAGAACCCCATATCTCCCGACTCAACCCTGAAATATGAGTCATTGCCCAAAGATATCGTCATTACATCAGTAAGGCCTTTCCCTCTTTTGAACTCGTCAGCCCAACTGCTGACACTTGATTTGAATGCAGTAAGCAACGCCGCCTTGTTATCCAACGAAGAATATTTCGGATTGGTCCGCAGGGAATTATGGATACCCATCCCCCTATCCGCGACAGCTACTGCTAAAAAATTAAACCTGTCTTTCTTTGCAGCGATATATCTATGGCACATTAAATAGCAGGGACCCTTGCCATGCGTGAGCGCATTATCCGCAAGCTCACCAAATATCCAACCGATTCTAGCCCCGATTTCTTCCGAGAAACCATGCCTAATAAGCAACCGAACAAGGTCCTCTGCAATCTGTCTTTCGCCCCCTTTGTTCCCGATGTATTGAATAGGGAGAAACATATCGGGGTCCGTTGTGCGGAGCCCCGTCACTTTGCTTCTGTCCCAGGAAATAAGGTCTCGCTGGTTACGCTCCAGCTCAAAAAAGAATCCCAACGAATGCAACCTTTGGATTTGGAACGAATCCTCAACCAAGAGCCGGACAGGCTTCCCTTCTTCCGCCTTTGCCAAAACTGAACAGAGCAATGAAAGTACGCCATGAGGATCAATGCGCTTGATTTTTCTTAAATCAAAAATTGCATCGTCGATTAGAAGCTCACTTACAACAGCGTCATCAGTAATGAGTAGTGATTTTGTCACTGCTACCTTTGGAGAGATTTTAGAGAGAATCTCCGGGCGGGAAAAAAACACTTGTCGGCCTTCTCTAATTTCCTTAAACCCAAACCTCTTCCGATATGCATTGAAAGTTGGCCGCGAAACCCCTAACAACGCACATACATCCGCAATGGTTATCTTATCAGTGCTTGATGTCATGATAGCGTCCTGTGCCATATTTTACAATACCTCAGCCAGAATTGCAATATATGCTTATACCATAACGCTAATATTTAATGTAAAAACACCCTATTGCTTTACAACTAAAAGCATCTGTGGTAAACATAATTCTTTTCTTTCAAAAACCGTTCGCGGCTTTTATACCCCCGAAAAACTCGCCCAAATACTCCCCGAAGCCGGCTTCTCCAAAGTGGAAATCCTCCCCCTCACCTTGGGCGCCGTAGCCATCCACCGCGCAGTGAAATAAAGAGAAACGAACTTTTTATTCTTTAAACGCCGCACGATAGCCCAGTCGGGGCCGCCGGCAAGTTTCCTGCGCGCTCCGGGGACCGGGTTTTAGAGGGAAGAAGGCCGGGGTCTTCCGCCGGCTGTGGAACGCGCCGGCCCGCATAGCGGTCCGGCTTGAACATACGGTCCTCGCCGTCCCGGTGGGATTCGCTCCAGACCCCGGCCTTAAAACCCGAAATGGAGTGCGCAGAAAACCCGCCGCCGCCCCCTCCGGTTATTCACTGCCGGCAAAATTGTTCATCCAGGTTTATTTAAATGTTCCCCGCCCCAAAGGTCAAAAGCAAAGACCTGACCCCGCGACCACAAACGACCGCAGCCTTACCTGCAGGGAAAGATCCTCTATACAAATAAGCAAAGTCCCGGGAAGAATTTGCCTACGACAATTTGCGCGATTCGTTTGGCAATAGTCTCGACGGTGTTATTTAGCCGAAGTTGTTTCCGCGCTATGCGCAGTTCAATTGTCTTTTGAAGAATCCTGATATTGCCTGCCACTTTTTCTTTTTCCTGTGGGGTGGCGGCCGTCTCATATCTTAATTTTTCTATGGCGAACATCGCCGCGACCTCAGTAAAAAAAACAGCCTCTTCTTTACCTGACAATAGCCCTTTTGCTGAGGTTTTTAGTTCCGTTAGTATCGCGCTCTTTGCTTCTTCAATCGTGGTCATTTTGTCCCCTCTTGGAGTAAGAGTTTATACTCAGTGGCCAACATCTCCCTCATTTTCTTTTCGTTATCGTTTAAGGAAGAGTCTTTTGTTACATAGGCCTGGTACTCCTGCAAGATAGGGGTTACGCCATTTGTGGCTTTCTGGGCGAATTCCCGCCTGCCGGATATGCTCGCGCAGCCTGTTAAGGTTAGCGATAGCGTTAGAAGTAGTATTCCGCGTAGTTTCCTTTGTCGCATGTGTTACCTCCTGCCTGGTTTGGTTTTAATTTTCCACTAATATATACTGATTACTAGGGATAATTCGGCAATCTTAAATTGAATGGCATATTTTGTCCCTATCGGGGCTAGTGGTCACATAGGGAAACCCTATGGCCTTATGACGAATTTTTATGGTAGCTCAGTATATATATGTAGGGCTATACCCGGGTTAGCCTAAATTTCAAGATAGTACGGAGTAAATATGAATCAACGTATTGAGGATCTAGCGCATATAAGCCAGCAGACCACTGAACTTCTTCTCGCACAGCTACTTAGTTATGCCTTACAGGAAAGCAGAAAATATGATTGGGCTAGCGGCGTTAAAAAAGGCGAGTATATTCATGGGAACACTGTGCTTACAAAAGGAAAATCACCTGAGGCATGGGCGCCAATGGGAACTGACCCACTTCTGCTAATCAGAAGTGAGCCAGTATTGTGCGCAGGAAATTCAGCGGTGGTCAGTTGCTTTTGAGTATTTCCGGGATGGGGGCTGAGGTTGGAAGCTTAAGCTTGGGCTCG
>JAHJSU010000016.1 GCA_018829985.1 Elusimicrobiota bacterium
GAATATAGAACGCTGATAACGCTGATTTTTAGTAATTACTCAGCCACTAAGACACCAAGGCACAAAGAAAGTTTATGGATCAAACGGTTTGTTGTCTGATTTCTTTCGTGTCTTTGTGACTTTGTGGCTGAGTAGTAACCACTCTTCACTGAATCACTGATTTATGCCTTTAAAAGCCAGGAACATGATACCTGAAGACGACATGAGGGTGTGCCAGATAGGGCACCCGGCCCCGCCGTGGCTCATCAATTACGCAGATTTGATGACCGAACTGGTCTGCTTTTTCGTCATCCTATACGCCCTGTCCGCCGCGTTGAACAAGGACATGCAGGACACCAGTAAGCGGATAAAGGAAATGATAGAAGAGGGCAAGATGCAGGGGACTGTGGCCATAGACAAAGAGGGCCTCAGGATAACGCTTGAAGAGCAGGAGGACCAGATCTTTTTTAAGAGCGGCAGGGCCGAATTGACCGACGATATGAAGGCGGCGCTTGAAAATGTCGTTCCAGACTTGGTCAAGCTTTCCGCCAAACACGACATAGTGGTGGAGGGACATACCGACAATATCCCGATAGCCACCAGGCAGTTCGCCTCCAACTGGGAGCTTTCCACGTCCCGGGCCACCAATGTGGTTAAAGCCCTGCTGGCGCGGCCGGGATTCAATCCAGCCAAGATGGCCGCCGTCGGCTACGGCGAATACCATCCGATTGCCGTAAATAATGCCGAGGAGAACAGAAAAAAGAACCGGCGGGTGGTATTCTTCATAAAAACCAATCCTTATCCGGATGCCAAAGGCCTTTCTCCGCCCCCAAAAAAAGGAGTCTCCGCGACCGTCATAACCGCGCAAGAGAACGTTCCGCATGAGGCCGGCGAGGTTTCCGAAGCCGCGCAGTCCCAGGCTCCGCCCGCCCTGAGTGCAGTCGAAGGGCCCGCCGGACAGCCTGAGGCCGCTCCTGATACGCAGGAAGCGGCGCAGAGGGAGGGCCGATGACTAAAGATACTTTGATAAAAACCGCGGCGCTGAGCGTTTTTTTTATGTTTTTCACCGGCTGCTTCGGCGGGTTTAAAAGCCTTAAAGTCGTGGATCTGACCGATACGCGGGTGGGAGACCTTTCCCTGACCAAAAAAGTGACCGGCAAGCGCGAGTTTATTTTTTTCTCCACCACCAAAACGGGGGTATTCCTTGAGGGAAACATCCAGGGCATAATCACCGATTACCAGGGCAACCCCATAGAAGGCGTCACGGTGAAGGTTATGCCTGATTCCGGCCGTTCAAAGACGGGAGAAGCGGGGGCCGCCGACGCCTTCGCAGCCGTGGAGGAAAACGTCGGCGCCTCCATTAATCTCTCTTTTGCTCCGGGCATCAGCGACACCATGGGGCTTTTTAAGATCCGCTTTTCGCTCCCGCTCGTTGACAAGGAAGTGGACGTCAGGGGCAGGCTGGTCTATAATCCGGGTTGGAACCAGGCCAGGCTTAACCTGGGCAAGGCCTACGAGCCCCAGATGAAGGATTCTCAGTTCAGGCTCTACTATAGTATAAAGACCGGCGTTCTGGCTTTCGCCGAGGGCGTCAGGAAGGTCATAGTTCAGCCGGTGGGCGAGGGCCAGGGGAAGCTTAGGGCCCTGCCGGGCGCCGCCGCCCCGCAGACGCTAACGCCAGCGGCGGATTCCGCAGCGGGCCGGCCGCCGGCCGCCGGCGCCCCGGACAATGCCGAGGAAGACCTGTTCAAAAGCTTCGATTTCGGCCAATAAAAATGGCTGCGCCATTTTTGCTGGACAGCTGGGCCGCTAGGCAGCTAAACTGCTTGACAGCTGGACTGCTGGACCGCTTGGCGGCTTTTTTAAGGTGTTCTGCATCTTACTATCTGGCTGCCCAGCTGTCCAGCTGCCCAGCCGTCCAGCCGCCTAGCCGTCCAGCTGTCTGGCTGCCTAGCCAAAAATACTAAAATATACTAATGAAGAAAGTCGTGGTGGCTATGTCGGGGGGGGTGGATTCTTCCGTGGCGGCGGCGCTCTTGAAGAAAGAGGGCTATGAAGTCATCGGCGTCACGCTGAACCTTTTCGCCGAAGAAAAAGGCGCGCCCGCCTGCTGCGGGGCCGCGGAGGCCGGCGCCAGAGCGCGCCCGGTCTGCGACGCGCTGGGCGTAAGACATTACTCCAAAAACGCCCGCGAAGTGTTCAAGAAGAAGGTCATCGAGGAATTCGTCAAAAGTTACGCGGCTGGCGCCACTCCCAATCCCTGCATGGACTGCAACCGCTTCGTGAAATTTGCCTACCTTTTCGACCTGGCCAAGGCGTTCGGGGCCGAATACCTGGCCACCGGCCATTACGCGCGGATAGAAAAAACCCCTTCGACTCCGCTCAGGGCAGGCCCGGACGGCTGCCAACTGCTGCGCGGCTGCGACCCGCTCAAAGACCAGAGCTATTTCCTTTACTGCCTGAAAAAAGAGCAGCTGCCCCATGTGCTGTTCCCGCTTGGCGGGCTGGCAAAGCGGGAGGTCAGGGCGATCGCGCGGGAACTGGGGCTCCCGGCCGCCGGGGCGAAAGAAAGCAGCGATATCTGCTTCGTGGGGGGGATGAATTACGCCAGGTACCTCAAAAAGAACGGCGGTCTTAAACCGCGTCCCGGCAGGATCGTTGACGCCCGCGGGAAGACGCTGGGCCGGCATGAAGGCTTCTTTAATTATACCGTGGGGCAGCGCCGGGGGCTCGGCGTTTACGGGCCGGAGCGCCTTTACGTGACGGCATTAAGGCCTGAGAAGGACGAGGTGGCGCTGGGCGGACTCGCTGAAGCCCGTTTCAGTTCTTTCGAGGCTTCCGGCATGAACTGGCTGGCGAAAAAACCCGCGGCCGGCGCGCGCGTCCGCGCGCAGATACGCTACCGGCACAAACCGGCTTCCTGCCTTGTCGCTTCCTCGGACGGGACCGGGTTCTCCGGGAATTTTGACGAGCCGCAGTTCGCCCCGGCCCGGGGGCAGTCGGTGGTGTTCTACGAAGGCGACCGTGTCCTCGGCGGAGGGATTATCAGCGAGGTGGGTAAATAGGTGTAGGGTATAGAGGATAGAGGCGAGAGGATAGAGGCGAGAGGATAGAGAGGCAGAAATAAGGAACTCCTTCCCTAACCCCTAGCCCCTATCCTCTAACCTCTCTAAATTAAGGAGTTTATCATGAAGAAAAACATCGGCGTTATCTTCGGCGGGAGGTCGGCGGAACACGAGGTGTCCATAGAGTCGGCCAAAACCGTGGTGAAGAACCTTTCCCTGGCGGGCTACGCGGTAAGCCGCATTTATATCCCGCGGCGCGGTGCGTGGCGGCTCGTCTCCCCGGCGGCGTTCGCCGGCGGCCGGCTTGCGGGCGCGGATATGGAGCCCTCTTTTGAGAAAGAGAGTTTCACGCTGGCCGGCCGGCCTTTCAGGCTGGACGCGGTTTTTCCGCTGGTCCACGGCTCTACGGGCGAAGACGGGATCCTGCAGGGATTCCTGGAACTGCTGGGGCTGCCTTATGTCGGTTCAGGGGTGCTGGCTTCCGCCGCCGGCATGGATAAGGCGCTCTCAAAGGAGATCGCCCGCAAACACGGCATTCCGCTCCTGGCGCATGTGGAAATATCCGGCCGGGATAAAAAACGCGCAGCCGCCGGTCTTAAGGCGGCCCGGCGTCTGGGGCTGCCGCTTTTTGTAAAGCCGGTACAGCTGGGCTCTTCCGTGGGCATCACCAAGGTCAAAGCGTTCAAAGACCTCGCCAAAGCCGTGGCTTTCGCTTTTCGTTACGATTCCAGGGTGCTGATAGAAAAAGGCGTGGACCGCGCCAGGGAAATAGTGTGCGGCGCGCTGGGCTCAGCCTCGGACGTCCGCGCGAGCGTCTGCGGCGAAGTCAGGCCGAAGGGCGGGCACGAGTTTTATGATTACGAGGCCAAGTATCTGGACGACAACGGTATTGATTTTCTGGCGCCGGCGCCCCTCTCCAAAAAGACGGCCGGCAGGCTGCGCGCTCTGACGGTCGCGGTGTTCAGGGCCATGGGTTGTTACGGCATGGCGAGGGTGGATTTCCTTATGGACCCGCGCTCTGAGGATAAGTTCTATTTCTGCGAGATAAACACCATTCCCGGCTTTACCTCCCACAGCCTTTATCCGACGCTGTGGAAGAAAACCGGGCTTAGTCCCGTGAAACTCGCCGACCGGCTGGTCAGGCTGGCTATTGAAAGGCAGAAAGCCAAAAGCAGGCTGAAAACAGAAAGGGGATAGAGGTGAGAGGCGAGAGGATAGAGGAATAAGGAACTCCTTATTCTGCCCCTAGCCCCTAGCCCCTAGCCCCTAGCCTCTAGCCCCTAGCCTCTAGCCCCTGCTTTATTCGCCGCCGGTTTCATATTCATCTTCATATACATCTTCATATACATATTCATATTCATCTTCATCATCAGCCGCCGGGGCCACGACTTTCGGCGCCACCTTTTTGGCGGCCGGTTTGGCCTGTTTCGGGGCGGCTTTTGGGGCGGAGGCTTTGCCTTTGCCCTTCCTGCTTTTTTTAACTTTGGCGGGCGCTTTAGGCTGGAGTTTTTCCAGCGACAGGGCGTCCAGCGGATTTTTGCTTTGATCATCCAGGGCTTTTATGGTCTTCTTGGCATAGTCTATCTCGTAGCTGTAGACCAGCCGGCCTTTTCCGCGCATCATAGGTATAGCGGCGCTCGCCTCAAAAGTGCCGCCTGGCAGTTCTTTCGCGGTCCAGGCGGCCTTAATGAAATTGGCTTTGCGCCGGGCGGCGTCCTCAAAAATACTGTTCTCAAGCATCTTGCCGCCGCCTTTCTCGGGCGAGTAGTTCCTGGCGAAGTAAATGATTTCATCCGGCGAAGCGGGTTTTTGCGGCTGCTGCTGCGGTTCCGCCGGCGTGTTGGACTGGGCTTGCGGCTCAAGGGACTGCGGCGGGAAGGTCTGCGGCGCCGGCGCCGTTTCTTCGGGCGCGCCCAGAAAAGGCAGAGGGATGAATTTAGTTATATCAAATATGCCGAAGTTTTTTAAAACGAAGGCAGCCACGCCTAAAACAGCGACCAATAATACAATGGTGGCTATCGCTTTTAACGCTTTTTTAAAGCCGCCGCCGAGCTTGGAACTCTTGGCGCTTGAGCCCTGGTCCACTATTTCGGCTTTATCCGGGGTGTCGGGCGCCGGTTGGGCGGGCTCGCTTTTCGGGGGCTGGACTCCGTAAACAGTGGCGGCAGCGGGCTCCTTCTCGACGGCCGGGGGTTTAACAGGCGCGGCGGTCACGGCGGCGGAGGGTTGGGTGAGCGATGCTTTAATGTCCGACAGCGCGTTTTCAAAATACTGCATTTTGTCCATTATTTCGCGCTGGAACT
This sequence comes from Elusimicrobiota bacterium, assembly GCA_018829985.1. GTDB lineage: Bacteria > Elusimicrobiota > Elusimicrobia > Elusimicrobiales > UBA9959 > JAHJSU01. The sequence continues at coordinate 5,348 of JAHJSU010000016.1, forward strand.
GGCTGTTTTTAATAGCGGAGAGCACTTCTCCCATCTGGGAGAGTTTTTCCTTTAACGGGTCCAGATGACCCGCCAGATCCTGCTTGCTTAAAGAGTTGGTGGCCAGGTTTTCAAGCCTTAATTTTATCTCATTCAGGGCTTTTGCGTCCCCCGTGCCCTGCGGAGCGGCGGACGTGACCGCTTCGGGCGCCCCCCCAAGCTTGGGTGGGGGTGTGGGTGCGACGGGTTCAGGCGCGGCGGGTTCAGGCGCGACGGGTTCAGGCGCGACGGGTGCGGATGCGACGGGTGCGGATGCGGCGGGTTCAGGCGCGGCGGGTGCGGGTGCGACGGGTGCGGCATTCGCGGGCGGTTCAGGAGACGCAGGTGTGGGGGCGGCTATTTCGGGCGGGTTGAACATTTCCGGCGCCGGGGTTTTTGATTTTGACGTTCCGTCAAAGGGCGTGTCCGCGCGTCTGCCTATCTGGGAAATGGTCAGCGGGTCAAAACTGGAGCCGGAGGTCTTGGGGGAGTCCTGCGGCAGGTCGCTTTTGTGGGCGTCGCCGGGGTGTTCCATGCGCGTGACCCCTATGTTGATATTGCCTGATTCCATGGAGCGCGGGGGGGCCTGCTCTATGCTGGAGGGGGAAAGGGATTTAAGCTTGATCTGGGGCTCTTCGCTGTTGAACACCGGCTGACTGCGCTCCATAGGCGTCCCCGCCTTGGGAGAGACGATCGGTTCCAGTTGAAGCTGCGAACCCTGGGTCTGATTCGGGGAAGAGGCGGTTTCAAGCTTTTTTAAAGCCGGTCCGCCGGGAGAATTCAGCAGGGCTGCTATCTCCGGGTAAGTAGAGGCTTCTTTCCAGTCTTCGGTCTTTTCGCCGACAGGCGTCTGGGGGCAGATAAGGGTGGAAGGGCTGAAAACAGGCAGTTTAAAAAGTTTTTCTTTTTCGTAGGGGCCAAGTATCTCGTTATTTACATATGCCCAATATTTCATATAAAAGCTCCCTTTTTTGAAGTACTAAGGATTAAGCATTTAAGGATTTCCGCCGAAGGCGGACCCGCCGAGCTGTTTGGCGGGAAGTGCTAAGTTTTGAAACCTTATTTCTTGTTCCTTACTCCTTACTACTTACTGCTTACCGCTTACCTGTATCAATTCTAGTCCCGGAGTGTTACGGAAATAATAACTTATAGTTAAATTATTGTACAATAGAAAAAGGGGCGGGAAGACGCAAGGAAGTAAGGAGGCAAGGAAGCAAGGATAAAAAAATTTCTTTTTTTCATTTCTTTACATCCCTGCCTCTTTACATCTTTGCATCCCTGTTTTTTATGAAATTAAAAAGCGTTAAAATCTTTATCGCGGCATTATCCGCGATTATCGTCATGTCCCTTATTATGATGGCCGTGAATTATTTTTACGGCTCCGGCGGCCCGGAAAGTCCGCAACCGGGTTCCGCAACCGCTGTTAGCGAAAAGATACTCGCCCAAGCGCGCGCCAACGCAAGCAGCAGGGCAAAATCCCTGCCGTCCTACAGGACGGGCCTTTCCACGGACAGTATGAAGCCGCAGGGGGGTATAATGCTGGTCAAAAACAGCGATTTTGGCGGCGTGGCTGAAGATCCGCAGGACCTATTGTCCGCGCTGAACGAGATGGCGGGCGGAGACAAAGATAAACCCGCCCCCGTCCGCCTGACGGAGAATGACCTGAAAAAAAAGATCGTTGTCTCCGCTCCCGACAAAAAAGAACCGATCCCGGGCGCCTACGCCATGCCGGAACTCGGAGAGAGCACCTGCACGCGGATGGGCGTCATGAACATGATAAAAGCCCCCGTGGATTTTGAGGTCTTCAAGACTTCGGAGACCTGGGCGGTCTTCGCCGCTTCCCACAAGTGGCACTCCACGATAGAAGTTAAAGGGGGGTTGCACAAACTTAGCCCGGGGTTTTCCAATATAAATTTCTCGCAGGAAAGTGTGGTTATCCTTGTGTCCGTATCGGACCTGCCGAACGGCATTTTTAAGATAACCGGCGTTAAGAAGACGGCGCGCAATATACTGGTGCAGTACCGGCTGGACCCCCTGGCCATGTCAGCGGAAAACAAAACCAGGAAATATAATTTTTATTCCGCCGCCATTATCCCCAAAAAGAACCTGCCGGTAAAACTTGAGCAGGTACCGTAACTAAGGATAAAGGATTAAGGATAAAGGCTAAAGGGCGGAAAAATCTTTTTGCTCTCCAAGGTCTTTGCCTTCATCCTTCAGCCTTTAGCCTTTAGCCTTTAGCCTTTCTTCATTGCCAGTTTGGCCGCAAAAAGCAGGGCCTCCGTCATGCTTGACGGGTCCGCAATGCCTTGCCCGGCTATATCAAAGGCGGTGCCGTGCGCTGGAGAAGTTCTTATGAAAGGCAGGCCCCAGGTCCAGTGCACCGCGCGGCCAGCCCCCGGCAGTAACTTCAGCGGCCCGAGCGCCTGGTCATGATAAAGACATAATATGCCGTCGGCGAGCCCTTTGAGATGGGCCGCCCAGGCGGCGTCCGTCGGCGCGGGGCCGGCGACCCTCAGCCCTTTCTTTCGTAAATGCGCTATAGCCGGTTTAAGCACCCATATCTCTTCCATGCCGAGCAGCCCGCCGTCGCCGGCATGGGGGTTCAGGGCTGTTAATATCACTCTGGGCCTGGCTATGCCGGTCCGCTTAAGGGCGTCGGAAAAAAGGAAGGTTTTTGCCATTACGAGGTCTTTTTTTATTTTTCCGGGGATATGTTTGAGCGCCAGGTGTTCAGTGACCAGCGCCGCCCGCACGGGCCCCAGGATAAAGGCCATAAGCGGTTCCAGGCCGGTTTCATCCCTGAACAGCTCCGTGTGCCCCGTATGCCTTACCCCGGCCAGATGCCATGACTCCTTTGAGATAGGCGCCGTGACCAGCGCGTCAAAAGCCCCTTTTTTAAGCAGTTTGAGGGCAAGTTTAACGGCTTTAAAGGAAGCCAAACCCGCGCAGGCGCATGGGCCGCGCTTATTAAGATCAAGGCCGGCGGCGTCGACCGGGATAAGCCCGCTTTTGAAGCCGGCTTTCTTCAAGGCCCGGGTGTCGCCTATAACGGTGAAATCGGCCGCGGCGCGCGTTCGCTGAACTGCCAGAGCCTTCGCGATGATCTCAGGGCCTATCCCCAAAGGGTCGCCCGCGGTGATGAGAATGTGTGGTTTCACTTGATTGGATTTATAGCAACAGAAAGCTACGAAAAGCCACAGAAAGCAACAGAAAGTAAGAGCAGAGAATAAAATTCTTACCTTCAGTTGTCTTCAGTAGCTTTCCTTTGTTTTCCGTTGCTTTCCCTTGCTTTCTGTCGTTATAAACTTTTCTGTTATTTATCGTAACTACTCAGCCACTAAGACACCAAGGCACAAAGAAAGTTTATGGATCAAAAGGTTTGTTGTCTGATTTCCTTCGTGTCTTTGTGACTTTGTGGCTGAGTAGTAACTATTTACTCTGTTATTTAAAGACCTGTATCTTTGCGTCCTTGCGCAGATCTTTCAGGTAATTGGCCAGTTCCTTCGCGAAATTGGCCTGCGCCAGGAGTTGTTCCAGGTCGTCCTTGACCTGGTCGAATTCAAGCTTCTGCGCTATCCTCTTCTCGTCCACCCGGAGCAGATGGTAGCCGAACCGGGTGAGCACGGGGTTTGACGCCTCGCCCAAAGGCAGCGCGAAAGCTTTTTCCTCTATTTCCTTGGGAAGCATGCCTTTTACGACATAGCCGAGATCTCCGCCTTTTGGGGCGCTTTCCTTGTCATCCGAATATTTTGCGGCCAGGTCCTCGAAATCCGCGCCCCCGTCCAGTTCTTTTTTGGCGTCTTCGGCCTTTTTAAGGGCCTTGTTCTTCTCCATTAGCGGGGCGGTTTCTTCAAATTTAAAAAGGATATGGCGCACCCGGATCCTTTCCGCGGTGAACTCCTTGAAGCGCTGGGCTACGGCCGTAAGATCCTGGGTCGATTCCTCGTCCATGCCGGTGAAGGCGGCCGTGTCGCCTTTGACCGCCAGAGTTATCTTCTCGAAGTAACCTTTCAACTCGGCTTCTTTGGGAAGCGCGGTCCTGGTCCTGACGGTATCCTCTATGAGTTTGCGGACCATCAGCTGGTTCCGTATCTTTGAGCGGAACTGCTCCAGGGTGAGGCCTTCTTTTTTCAGTTCGTCCCTGAAAGCATTATCGGCCGCCGGCCCGCTTAAGGCCGCGCCGGTCTCGTTACGGGAGAAGCGCTTCTTTATCTCAGCCATGCCGTTGTCGAGTTCCCTGTTGGAGATCTTTATCTTCAGGGTTTCGGCCGTCTGCTTCAAAAGCGCCTCGTCCACAAGCTTGTCCAGGGCGGCTTTCTCTATCTGCTCTTTGGCGTCTTTGGCTTTAAAAAAATCGGGCATGGCCGCGCGGTACTGCTCTATAAGCAGGTCCTTGGCCTTGTTGTACTCGGACCTCATGATGGCCTCATTGTTGACTTTTACGGCCACTTCGTCCATCACCGCCGCCCCGGCGGGCGCCGCCGCAACGGCCGCCGAAAGTAAGGCCAAGGCCAAAAGGCTATTTATAATCTTCATTTAAGACCTCCACTTTCACCTTTGCCTGGAATTTAGCCAGGTACGCGTCGAATTTTTTCTTTTCCAATACGCGTCGGATCCTTTCCTTTGACGAGGAGGGATCCAGCTTTGTCTGGGCCGCTTTTTTCAGTATATGGTAGCCCAGCGTCGTCTTGACTATGCCCTGGACTTCGCCGGGGCGCATCTTAAAAGCCATCTCTTCCAGTTCGGGCATGAATTCCCCGTATATCACCGGCGGCAGGCGCACATTGTCCTTGTCCATGGATTTTTCCCGGGCGGTCTTTGAAAAATCGGCGCCGCTTTTAACCTTTTTTATCACAGCTTCGGCTTCTTCGTAAGTGGGCAGAATTATGTGCTCCATGGTTATCTCATACGGGTATTTGGCGTAATAATCGTCTATTTCTGCGGGGGTGACTTTGATGGGTCCTTCGCGCAGCGTCTCCACCCACATCTTGGCCAGCACATAGTCCTTATAGTACTGGAGCTTTTCCTTCAGCTCCGTTTCCATGAGGGTGACCCGCTTTTTGTAGTCGACGGAACGGGCGGCGTCGCTTTTTTTGGCGGCTAAAAGCATGAGTTTTTCGTTTATCAGGACATCAAGGAACTGTTTCTTTCCCGGTTTGGTGGCCAGGTAGCTCTGGGCGTTCGGCGCTATTTCTTCCAGTTTTTGCTTCAGATATGATTCGGTTATCTTTTCAGGGCCCACTTTCGCTATGACTTTGTCATTGTTCTTCGAGCAGGCGGCGGCCAGGCAGGCCAGGAACGGTAACACCAACAGGAGGTTTTTTCGCATAATAAACTAAATTTAGCATTTTACCCCTTGAATTTGCAATTTGATATAATTACAAATCATGAAAGTTATCAAAGACTTTCTCTCCTACATGGACAAACTCCCCGCCCGGGACCTTGCGCTTAAGGTCATCTACCTTATAGCCCTGGTTTCGGCGGTGGCGGTGCTGGGCGCCTCGCTTCTGATGAGGAAGATCCTGGCCGATATTCCTTCCATAGACAAGCTTGACGAATATACCCCGTCGCTTACCACTTATGTCTATGACATCAACAACCAGGTCATAGCAGGATTCTCGGTGGAAAAAAGAGCCATGCTGCCGCTCAGCCGCATACCCATAGACATGCAGAACGCCGTAATAGCCATGGAGGACAAGGGTTTTTTCCGGCACTGGGGCATCTCCCCGAGGGGCATAGCCCGCGCCCTTTTAAGGGACATCCTGCACACGCGCGCCGCACAGGGCGGCTCCACCATCACGCAGCAGCTTTCCCGCGGCATCTTCCTAACGCCGGAGAGGACCGTGACCAGGAAGATAAAAGAGATCTTCCTGGCGCTCCAGATAGAGCGCAACTTCTCCAAAGCCGAAATACTCCAACTGTATCTGACCCAGATATATTTCGGCAGCGGGGTCTACGGCGTGCAGTCCGCCGCCAAGCTCTATTTCGGCAAGGACGTCTCGGAGATGACGCTGGCGGAATGCGCCCTGCTGGCCGGGCTTATCCCTTCGCCTGAAAGATTCTCCCCGTTCTCCAGCCACGGCAAGGCCAGGCTGAGGCGCTACCTGGTGCTTCAGCGGATGCTCTCCGAGCGTTATATCACCGCCAAAGAGATGGAGGCGGCGGTTAAAGCGCCGGTGCCCTCCGAAAGATCCACTTTTATCTCAAGCCGCGCTCCCTATTTCGTGGAGTATGTCCGCCAGCAGCTTGAGCCCAAATACGGAGTGGCGCAGCTCTGGAAAGGCGGCATGAAAATATACACGACGCTCGACCTTAATATGCAGGTCCCGGCTGAAGACATAATGGAAAAATATCTGGTCAAATACGATTCCGACTCCGTCAGGACCCGCGCCGCCCAGGCCGCCCAGAGAGATCAGCCGGGCCAGGGCGCTTCGCTTTCCCCCGTCACGCTGCAGGGCGCTTTTGTGATAGTGGATGTGAAGACCGGGGCCATAAAGGCGATGATCGGCGGGCGCAATTACGTGACCAGTAAATTTAACCGCGTCACTCAGGCGGCCAGACAGGCCGGTTCCACTTTCAAGCCGTTCGTGTGGATGGCCGCGTTGATGAACGGCTACACGCCCGCCTCGATAGTGGACGATTCCCCGATGGCTTATTATTATGACGGCAAGGACTGGCGGCTGCTTGAGGGCGCCACCGATCAGTATTCCATCAATATAGCCATCCAGCCTTTCATGGGCAATAAAGATTTCAGCATCTGGGTGCCGAGCGATTTTGATAATAAATTCCTCGGCCATATCACCCTGCGCAAAGCGCTTGAGCGGTCGCGGAACCTCGCCTCCATCTATCTGGTCACCAGGGTAGGACCCACACAGGTCGTGGATGTGGCGCATAAGGCCGGCATAAAAAGGGCCCTTGACGCGGTCCCCTCGATAGGCTTGGGGACTTCGCTGGTCACCCCCCTTGAGATGGTCAGCGCTTTTTCCACTTTCGCCAACGGCGGCATACACGTGGAGCCCTTCTCGGTCTTAAAGGTGGTGGACAATCAGGGCAAGGTCCTTCAGGAATACGTGCCGGAAGAGTTTGAAAGTTTCACTCCCCAGCTGTCTTATATCTTGACGAATATGATGAAGGGCGTGGTCCAGCGCGGCACCGGCGCGAACGCCGCCCGTCTTAAGCGGCCCCTGGCCGGAAAGACCGGCACCAGCCAGGACTCCAAAGATACCTGGTTCATCGGCATGACGCCCGATTTAGCGGCCGCGGCCTGGATGGGTTATGACGATTTTTCGTCCCTGCCGATGAAGTACTGGACCGGCGGCGGCACGGTCGTTCCCTGGTGGACCGAGATAATGGAGGCCGTCTTAAAGGACCAGCCGATAAGGGATTTTTCGGCGCCGGAAGGCATCGTGTTCGTGACGGTTGACCCGGAAACGGGAAAACTCGCCCTGCCCACCTGTAAAAAGAAGATGCTCGACGCCTTCATTAAAGGCACCGAACCCGCCGTCTTCTGCGACGTCCAGCACAACTGACCGGAAAACTACTACCGATAAAAAATATATCCCTTGGGTCATTTCCCTTGTCGGGGGCGCCGCCGGATTTTCTGCGCGCTCCAAGACCGGGTTTCCGGGGAATCCGCCTGAGGCGGACGCCGGCTGTGGAACGCACCGGCCCGCATAGCGGTCCGGCTTGAACAAACGGTCTTCGCCGCCGCCTATTGATAGCGGTAAAGCTCCAGACCCCGGGCTTTCCGCCGAAGGCGGACCCGCCGGACTGTTTGGCGGGAAACCCCTCAAAGGGAGCGCGCAGAAAACCCGCCGTCGCCCCCGCATCCCCACCCCTATCCGCGGCTCCTAAAAAAATAATAATAACCCCGCCCTTGATGATAAATCCTTTCCCACCCCAATGGTCGAAGCCAAGCTTATAAAAATTTGCGCCATGCCCCCAATTTGGTGCAGAATATCCAAACGGGTTAGGCGCGTCAGTCCCTAAAATGTCAAGATTTAAACCCCGGCCCTTTTACCCTATGAATAAAAATCTGCAAATAATTTTAATAATTGTTGCGTTACCAGTTTCGGCATGCGCACGTATTTCAGGAATATTCACATGTAATGATTTGTTCGAAAAATCTGATATTGTAGTGAAAGGCGAGGTGATATCTGTAAAAGACAACGGACCTCTTGACATGTCGCCGCTTAACCGGTCTGCTATTGAAATACAAGCGCAGCAATTTGGGGCTAATGAATTGGAGGCAAAATTCAGGGTTGACCGCGTTATGAGTGGGACACTCTCTGAAAGAAATATCATAGTTAATTTTTACAAAGTTACTCGCCCACACGCTAGTAATGCAGACATGGTTTTCTTGACCCGCCATGAATACGTCATTTTGTTCTTAAAAAAGTCATCGAAGGGATACACATTGGCGGACTTAGGGCATGGAAAATTCCCGGCTTCTAACAAAATGGGGCGCAATCCAAATGCGCGCGGTAAAGATGGGGTTAGTGATGAATGTTCAAGTCTTCTTGAAGAGTCTGATTCCAATCTTGTTAGAGAAGGAATCAAGTGTTTGGGAGAACTCGGAGAGGTTGATAAATATCTGTCGAAACTAAAGCAGTTAAAAGATTCAAAAAATCCTAGCGTTAGGCGAATGAGCTTGATATGGTTGGCGCGGAGTGGTGACAATTCCGCAACTAATGATATGGTTGCTCTTGTATCCAGTTCAGAAACATTAACTGCTGAGGAGTGGCTAGATTTTCAAGATGCCATTAGATCGTTTTCCGAACAAAAGCGCTACGATATGGCGCCCAGTATCTCCCAATTACTTAAGCATGGCAAGACGGGAGTTCGTCTTGCAGCGGTTCGGTTTTTTCGAAAACTTAAGGATAAGCAATTTATCCCACAAATTGTTCCATTGTTAGATGATCATGATGTGCGTGTCCAATACAACGCGCTAATGATGATTTGCGAGGCAGTCAGACCTAATAAGGAGGGATGCCCATCAACAATACTCTTTGATCCCAATCCTTCTAAATATATTTCGGAATGGAAGGCGTGGTGGGAATTGAATCAATCAAAATAGCAGAGGGAGCCAAGATTGAGTCTTGAATATTAATTTCGTGGAAAGGTGCTAGGCTGCTTTTTGAAATGAAAAGCGGCCAGGTTTTTTTGATAGGATTGGCTGCGACCTTGGGGGCGGGAATAGATTTATCTTAAAGGGCGGGGTTATATTTTTTAAAAGCGGAAGATGAATTGATTAGCCGGCCGGGGGGGCGGGGTTTTGCTGGCGCACGCCCTTCCGGCTTTCGGCCAAGCCGTTGTAGCTAGCAACCGCTTATCATTAGAGCGGCGGCGAAGAATGTTTGAGGAGCGCACTGTGTGCACGACGAGTTCTTCGCCGGCGGAAACGGCTTGGACGCTTCCCCATAAAGCCGGTCCCGGCGTGCGCGCGGCAAAACTTCGCCGCCCCGGCCAATTACTTGAATGGCGTTAGTTTATTTGTAAATTCGGGGGATTCGTGCCGAAGCTGCGGTGCGGCGGATGGGGAGGAGGACCGGCGTGCCGATCCTGACGCCGGGGACGGCGGTTATGTCCAGCAGCGTGTGCGCTATCGCGGCCTTGCCCACGAACGGGGCCGTCTTGCCGTTTATGATTCCCCAATAAGCCTGGCCGGCCGAGATCTTTATCGCTTTTTCGGCCGGCTCCAGCGTCAGCCCGTCCGAGAAGCCGGCCGGTATGGTGGCGATCTTCATGGGCCTGCAGGCCACATATTCGCTGGCGTAGCCGAGCGACTCGCCTTTCCTGACTGATTTTATCGAGATGACCCGGGCGTAGAACTTCCACGGCCGCTCAAGACCCTTTAAGGGCGGCCCCTTGGTTTTTTTAAGATAGACGTTGGAAGGATAAAGGCCGTAGAGCAGGTTACCTATCCTTACCATGTCCAGCTGCCAGTGCGGGAAATCGCAGAGTATGGCGCTGTTGGCGGCGTGAAGCTTGATGTCCGGATAAAAAATCCTGGCGATGTCCCCCAGCGCCTTGAAAGAAGAAAGCTTTTCTTCGGCCTCTATCATGTTCTTCTGCGGGGCGTAGGCGATGTGGGTTGAAAGAGCTATGGGCCGGGTCCTTTTAAATTTAAGCGCCGCTTTGATAAAAGCCGGAAAATCTTTCGGCGCTACGCCCCATCGTTTCAAGCCCGAATCAATGTCTATGTAATAAGGCGTTTTCCCGCATGCAGGGGCATGCGCGTCCAGCGCTTTTATGAAATCCAGGGAATCAACTGTTGGTATCACCCTGTTGCGAATGAAGTCTTTAGCATAGGCGGCCGGAGCAGGCGCAAGCGCGGCGATATCCGCTTTTACCCCGTTAGAAATCCGCCCTGCCCGCAGGGCACGGCGGCAGCCGCCTTGTGGCGGCTTATTTCTAACGGGGTTTACGCCTTTAGCCCTTAAAGCGATACTTTCTTCAAGGGTCAGGACGCCCAGCATGCCGGCCCCGCCTGAGAGCGCCGCTTTGGCCGTTTCAAAACCCCCGTGCCCGTAGCCGCCGGCCTTTACCACGGCCATTAAGCCGACGCCGGGCTTAAGCGAGCGTTTTATGGCCCGGGTGTTGGCCCGTATCACTTTAAGGTCTATCTCAATCCATTTAAGCATAGTAAGAAGCTAGACAGCTAGGCGGCTAGGCAGCTA
>JAHJSU010000156.1 GCA_018829985.1 Elusimicrobiota bacterium
CTATATAACCGATAATACAAGCCACTAAGCCACTTAGGAACAAAGAAAGCTTATGGATCAAACGGTTTGTTGTCTTTTTTCTTTCGTGTCTTTGTGACTTTGTGGCTGAGTAGTAACGATTTTTATGATTAAACATGATCTGCGTCCATCATATTCATCTGCGTCATCTGCGTTCCATGTATTACTGCTGAGCAGTTACATTATCTTTGCAATTATATATAAAAATCGCAGTTTCGCATAAGCATAAAACGATAGCTAGCCTGAAATAAAGGGCAGCTTTTTTGCTCTCTTACCGTTTCGCTCTTTTACTGTTTCGCTTTCTTACTGTCTTACTTTCTTGCTATTTATTCACGGTCAGCGTCATCCCGCCGGAATGAGCCCCGAATTCCGGCGCGTACATGGACTGCATTACCGCCGAACCTATCCTGTAAACTCCGGGGGTGGTCGGGCGGACGCGGTATTTAAGCAGGTATTCGCCGTGCGGCAGCCAGCTCACGAAGAAATTAGTGAGCGAGTCGCGCGGCTCCTCGTAGCGGGAGAGCTTGTCCCATTTCCAGCCGCTCAGGAGTTCCTCCGCTTCAAACCCGGCCCCGCGCGGGTCTTTTATGTGCACGTATTCAAACTGGCTCCTGGTGGTTATCTCCAGCTGGACCTCTATCTCGTCGCCCACCGCGACCGCGGCGCCGGAGACAAGGGGTTTTAAAACATAGTTTTTCCCCTCTTTCGCCCGCAGATAGAACTTGCGCGAGATGTTCATCATGCCGGACGGGGATTCCGCGGCCGGTTTATCGGTGGTGTATATGCCGGTAAGCGAAGCGAACGCCAAGCCGGGCCCGGTCTTTTCAATTTTGGCCGAGATATCCCGTTTGGTTATATCAGAACCGTATTTGGACCAGCGCAGGGGCCTGGAGACCCAGTCGAACGGCTGAAGCGTTACGGAATCGCGCGTATCGGCCCAGTTGATTTTGAACGTGTCCCCTTTATCAAGCGCGCCTTTTGACTTCATCACGTCCAGCAGCGAATAGATAGCCGCCGCGGAGGCCTTGGTGGATTTCCACTCGCTGGCCTTACGGCTGAAAAGCAGCCATTTGACCATGGGGCCTATCCTCGGATCCTTGGGTTTGAGCGCCAGCAGGGTCCTCAATATGAACGCGTGCTTCTCCACCGTGTCGTTGTACCACAGCCAGGAGATCTTCTCCGGCGTCCAGTAAAGGCCGGCTATCTCGTCTTCGCGCGAACCGTCCATGGCCCGGGCCAGGTAGCTCACCGCCTTGGCGCGCTCGCCCAGGCGGTGGTAGACATAGGCCGCGTAGGCTTTGCCGAACGGCGTCATGGCGCCGGCGTGTTTATCCGCGAAATCGGCCCAGAGCCTGGCGTAGGATAGCGCGGTCTTATGCTCCGGCCATTTTTTCGGGAACGAAGTGACGACATAGGCGCCGTAGAGGATGAACGAGGTCTCCCCTTCCTCCGCCTTCATATGGCGCGGTATCTCGGCGAACACGTAATTTAGCGCTCTTTTCGCCACATCCTCCGGTATCGCCACGTTGTAGCGGGCGGCCTCGGCCAGGCCTTCAAGCACGTAAAGGGTCATATACAGGTCCGGGCGCCCGCCGGGGAACCACGGGAAAGAGCCGTCCGGATTCTGGTAGGCCTTGATCTTTGAAATCGCATCTTGCTTTTCCGCGGCCACCACCTTGGGGTTCAGCATGTCTATGCTCGGGCAATATGATTTTCTGCCTTTTGAGGCCTCCTCCCACGGGGTCTCCATCAGCGTCATCATCCTGACGGGGTTGTCGCGCTCCCAGGCCGGCGTCAGGGTCGTCCGCTTGGGGATCCTGGCGACGGCGGCCTTCAATTCGGGATAGCGCTTATAGAAGCTGTTGGTTATGGCCAGCGGCACATAGCGGTTCATCAACTGTTCGGTGCATTCGTGCGGATAATGCACCAGGAAAGGCAGGCTGTTCAATACCGTCAGTATAAGCTGAGGCTGAATCTCCAGGTGCATGGACTCCATTATCCTGCTGTCGTCGGTTTTCTGAAGCTCCTTCAGGATGAGCTCTTTTGACGCCTTGCCGTCCAGCGAGGCGGCCAGCGTGGCGATAAGGCGCTCCCTGGAAGGCAGCACCGGCAGATCGTTTTCCTGCGCGTCGCTCAGGGTTCCCGCGCGGGCGATGGCCCGTACCTTATAGGCGGCCGTGCCTTTCGGGGCCGTTACGTCCCAGTACAGGGGCGCGGCGCCGTGCGCCTTGACGGTGAACGGCTTGGCAGGCTCTTTCAGCCCGAAGCTGTCCCCGGCCGGGTACCCGTCCTTTGTAATGGAAACCGTCACCTCTCCGGAAAGCTCGCCGCCGGTCTCGTTGTTGACGACCGCGGTAAGCTGCGACTTGTCGCTTTCCCTGAAGAAACGCGGGATATCCAGCCGGACCATAAGGTCCTTCTTAGTGACCGTCACGGCTTCGGCCTTGCCGCGCTTCACGTCCCTCGTTATCATGGAGGACTTCACCTTCCAACTGGTGAGCCGCTCGGGTATGGTGAACGAGAATTTCCCTACGCCTTTTGAAACCTTTAGCTGGGGGTTGAAATAAGCGGTTTCGGAAAAGTCCTTTCTGACCTGGACCGGGGCCGCTTCCCTGCGCTCAGCTTTCTCCATGGCTTTGTCGCTTTTCATCATTTTCCCCTCCGCCATTTGAGGAGCCGCTCTGCCCCGGGCCGCGCTTACGCCCTTGCTTTTAAACCCCAGGCCCGCCGGGGCGGCATCCATCATCATTTCGCCGTCGTATTCCATGGCGAACATGCTCTTTGATCTGCCGAACCGGCCGTCCCTGCGGTAAACTCTGGATGAATTTATTCTGAAAGCCGCCAGCTTCTCTTCGGCCGCCGCCTGGCGGAACAGTTCGAACATGCGTTTTATCAGGCCCGCAGTTATCGGCAGCGAAATGGCGTAAGGCGTGAACAGCGAACCGCGCCCGTCTGAAGCGGAGCGGCGTTTCTGATAAAGCGAATCACCCCAGAAACCGGCGGCGGCCTGGTAATATTCAAGCGAGCGGTCGAAGATTCTTACCGTCCCTTCGCCGCTGACCGGCCGGCGGGAAGAGTCCTTCGCCTTCAGCGCCCAGAAGGCCTTCTGTCCCGGTTTCAGCGTTTTGTTATAGGCGAGAGAAAGCGACAATTCCCTGTCGGGCATCGGAACATCGGCCTGGGCCATGGCGGAATACACCTTAAAATCGCTCGCGCCGAACCAGCGCAGGCCGAAGCCGCCCCGGTGTTGGGGCCCGATCTTTATTTCCGTTAAGGAGACTCCGCCCGCGGGCATCATTTTTTTTGAAAGCAGAAAATTGCCGGCCAGCGTTTCCGCGTATTTCACGCCTTTGAGCGCCGAGGCCCCTATAAGCGCCCTGGCCGTTTCCCCGGCCTGGTAGGAGGAATGCTCGAACAGCGCCACGGCAGGCAGGTCCAGCGAGGAGGCGCCGCCTTTCGGGTCCGCGCAAACAAGTATTATCCATGACGTACTTTCCCCTCCCCAGGGGTCTTTGGCTTTGAGCCTGAGCCGGTAAACGCCTTCCGGGAGCGCCTTCAGCTTTACCTGGGACGGGGAATTTTTAACAAAATTGATGCCGCCTTTCGCGGCCAGTTTACCGTCGGAGACGTTCGCGAACAGCTGCTCAAGGGACGGGTTCGTCCCGAAACTCCCCCAGTCCCCGCTGCCTCCTATGAACCTGGAAACCCTGCCGCCGCGTTTTCCGCGCGCGCCCTGTTTGCGGGCGCCGTCTTCCGGGGCGGCCTCCGGCGCATCCTCCAGCCGGTAAAGGCTGTACGAGCCCGAACCGGAGACCTGCACATCGTTGAGGTTCATCAGCCGGGCCTTGAAAGAGGCGGGCCTATCGCTGGTGAAAAAGCCTGCGGCCGGGGTGATATCGAACACGTACGCCTTGGCCCCGGCGTTGTAGGAGCGGGAATCCTTGATGGTGCGGCCGCCCGCGTCGCGGGCCTCGGCCTCTACCCGGAATGAGGACGGATAGTCGGCGAAACCGGCGCTTTCAGGCGAAGGCGTGAAGGTGATATGGAA
>JAHJSU010000157.1 GCA_018829985.1 Elusimicrobiota bacterium
TATTCCACGAAATTAAACCAAAAATCAAAAACCTTGACCCAAACACGGTGATGGAACGCATTTTAGATGACCCGGATACTGAAATGGTCTACTATTTCCCTCCGGACAAATAAACTTTGAAATTCCTGAGCATTAAATTATCTTCTCCCCGGCCAGCATGTCGGCCAGCGAGAACTGCAGCCTGACCAGCGCCCAGGCCTTCCCGGCGTCGCCCTGGCAGGCGCGGGACACCGCGTATATCTTGACGGCCCGTGAGACGGAGAGCAGGCGGCCCAGCGGCGGGGCCGTCATGGCCGCGGGCTCCTTGGCGGCCCCGGCGTAATCCACCTTCATGTAGCGGGCGTATTTATGCGCCAGCAGCGGGGCCAGCTTCTTGTCCACGAACGGCGCGTAGTGGGCCGCGCAGGGCGCCTCTTTTTTTAAGGTCTCCGGCGTCCATTTGCCGATGGAGTCGCCGGTGTGGTAGCTCTTGTTGTAGAACTCTGGGCTGAAATCCTTTTCAAGCACCGGCCCCAGTTTCGGGTAGGCGTACTGCTCGTCCGGGAGGTTCTCCTGGAACTCGGCCAGGCTCACCGGCTTCCCCTTCTCCTTCAGCTCCTGCTTGAAAGCTTCCACCCGGGAGTGCCAGACGGCCCGGGAACCGAGGACCGCTATAAGCGAAACCGCCGCCAGGGCGGCCAGCCGGCCGAAAAGGCGGCCGGCCGCGCCGAGCCTGGCGGGCGCAACGCCTTCCTGCAGGACCTCCAGGCCTTCCCTGACCGGGGCCCAGCGGGTGAACAGGAAAGAAAGCGCCCCTGCGGCGATAAAAACGAAGGCCAGCACCAGCATACTGCTCATGTGCGGCAGGAAGGTGCTGAGGGCCAGCAGGGCCACCGCGCACAGGAACCAGGCCAGCAGGGCGGTCAGCGAAACCGCCGCCGCGTGCAGGTAAGAAGCCTTTTTGGGAACAGCAGGGGTTTGCTCCGTCGTCATTTTGTTTTCTCCCTAGACCTGTTTGCTTTCTCCGCTTAGCATACAAAAGATCCGCCGCGCGCCGAACTTCAGGGCCGGGGGGCGGTTTTGCCGCGCATCAGGTTACCCGTTTATCATACTTAAAAACCATGCCGGAACGAATGTCAGCCTGAAAAATTCAGCCTCCGTTCATCTTAAGGAGTAAAAAAGCCCAAAGCGGGATTTTGGGTATTTCACCATATTCAAACACGTCCTTTGTAATAAGGAGCCCTCGGCCTATCCCTTTTTTTACGCTCATCTCATCCCATTTTGAAACGGTGTCCTGGTATTTCACCTCAAAACCAAACGGTTTTTTGTCCTGAAATACCACAAAGTCCACTTCGTTCCCCTTTTTGGATTTCCAGTAAAACAATTTATTCAAAACTCCCAGCGCCGCCCAGTCAGCCAGAAAGAATCCGGCGATATGCACAGCCGACAGATTTTCGGCCATTTTTTCATCAGCAGGATACGGGAGATGGAATTTTTCGCTGAGAATGCTGAAAACGACGGGATCGATGAAATACAGCTTTTTGTCTTTTTTGTGAAACGGTTTCTTTTTTTGGATATCCACGCATAAAACCTCAAGCCCCAGAAAAGCCATGTTCAGCATTTCCACATATTCCTTTACCGTGTTGGCGGATGTAAGCTCAATATTCCGCATTATCGCGTTGAAACTTACCGGCGTTGAAACATTTTTCAGTATTTCCCCCATGATCTGCATAAGGACTATAATGTTTTTTTTGTATTTTTCAAATTCAGAGAACAGAACCGACTGATAAATGAGCAGGGTGTCGTCGGAGATCTTCCGGCGCGCGGCGAAATCGGAAACCGCCTTTGGAAACCCCCCGGTTTTGAAATACAGGGAAATGTTGTGTTTATAGTATGCGGAGTCGATCAAAGCGTCTTCCCTGAATTTTTCAAAATCATTCTTTGAGCGGATAATTCTTTTAAAATCCCCCGCAAGCGGCGTCTTTTTGGGATTTATCCGGGAACAAAAATCGGAAAAGCCCATGGGCAGGAACAGATAATCCTTTCCCCCGTTCCTTCTGCCCGGCATTCTGTCATGCCCGCGCTCCAATTCAATCGAGGATGAACCGGTAAGGATAAGATGGATGTTTTTAGACAGGCCCAGATCGACAAATCCTTTAACCGCTTTGTGCCAATCCTTTACGGAGGTCGTCTCGTCAAGGATAAAAACACCTTTTTTAATTCCGCTCACTTTCAGATGCTGGTGAAACGATTTCAGGACTTCAAACAATTCCCTGTGTTTTGAAACGATATCGCAGACAAAATATCCGATCGATTTCGGATCCGCTTTTCCGCCCGACAATTCCCTGACGATAAATTTTAATTCCGTGGTTTTGCCGATCTGCCTGGGGCCTCTGATTATATCAATTGAGGCCGGGATTATTTTAAAAGCCTCCCTCAGATGCCTGAATTTTATCCGGGACTTTTCAGCCGCCAGGAGATGCCTGTCGTTTTCATGCCAGGCAGGATCGGCCCACCACGGAGAAGCTATAGCAATTTGTTCAATATAGTTCATAAAGAGTATACCCTTTTGTTCATTACCATTAATATTTTAGCATGGAATCCGCGCGATTTTAAAACTTTTTTCTTTTTTTCAGGAGATCGAATCGCGCTCTGTTATCGGCGGGGGTTTATAGGCTTCCCGCCGAGCTGAATTTTCCAGGTTATACACCGGTCGGGGACTGCCGGCTTTCGGACGGCGCGGCTGCTTCGCCCCTCATCAGGAAGGCTTAAACCTCGCCGCCGGGACGACATTGCTGCGTTGTTTTCAGCTTCCGGGTTACGGCTTCCGGCGGACGCAGAGTTCCTTTCCGGAACGGTCCTTTTTATCCCCGTCGGGGCCGAGACTGCACAGCGTGAAACTTTTTCTGTCCGCCGCCGGAACGTACGATAATTGATTGCCCGTAAAAACATCTTTGAGCAAATCCACTGAAAAACTTTCAGGCGATAGTTCCGAGATATCTTTCGGATACCGGCCGCGCGCCATGCGGTAGCGGCCCAGTTCCGAACAGGCCAGGGCCAGTTGCGTCCACGCCTTAAGCTCCCATTCTTCCGCGTGCAGGCGGAAATAATCCGGCAGCATTTTTACCAGGCAATAGGGCCATAAGGGAAGATTTTTAAGACTGATTCTATTGTTCACCGAAATAAGCTGCGCCCACGAGCCTTTCGTCGTCAACGCGGAAAAGTAGCGCGCGGCCGCCAGGGAATTTATGTCAAGCATGCCCATGCTCCGCAGGAGCCGGTAAACGCCATATTCCAGCCACAGACCGAAATCGCCCCAGGGATTCGCAGACCAATCCATCATAGCCGGGTAAAGCCATACTCCAGACGACGGGTATTCCCTGCCGCCGACGCCTTCCAGATAGGCGTAAGAATCAAATTGGAGTGCCAATTCGTATTTGAGGGCGTCCGATACCAGATAATCGGATAAAATTCTTTTGAAGTGCGGAACAAGGTCCGGCGGAATAACGGCATCCGGGCGGTTGAGCATGATATACAGAGCGGTGTCCGCTGCCTGCCGCCGGATATGCGACACAACCAGTTTTGAAGTTGGATCTTTTTCATTGGACAGCAGGTCTGCCACATCGAATTGAAGCCCTATCAGCGCCCAGGCTTTCGCAATGTCACCCTTTAACGCCAGCGAAACGGCGTAAAGCCCGGCAACACGGGAACTTGCCACAAAATAATACAGCCGGGGAAAGTATATTGGATATGGGTTTCGGGGGGCGGGCGCGTAGTACACCTTCCTATAGCGGGTATATTTTTTGGACAGCAGCGACGGAAGTTTTTTGTCCAGATAAGCGGCGAAATGCGCCGCGTATCCGGGTTTTTTCTTGAACGTTTCCGGAGTGCATATATAGTCGCCGTTGACATAACAAATCTTCTTAAAAAACTCCCAATCAAAATCCTTTTTCATGGCCTTCCATAGTGTTGGATATGCGTATTCTTCGTAGGGGAGATTTTCCTGTAAATCAGACAAAGTGACCGGCAGGCCTTTTTCTTTCAGACTTTGCTTGGCTACCAGCACCCGTCCATGCCAAACAGCGCCAGTGCAGGTTATGACGACGAAAGAACCGGCCGCCAGCGTAAGAAGCATCCTGCCGATCAGGCCGAACGAGCGCGCCATGGTCTGTCCGGAATTCTCCCGCAGGGATTTCAGGCTGGTCCTGACGGGCGCCCGGCGGCTGAACCAGAAAGCAAAAACGCCGGAAACGATAAAGACGCTTCCTAAAGTCACATGGCTGCCCCAGGGCGGCAGGAAGGTGCTGAGGGCCAGCAGGGCCGCCGCGAAAAGGAACCACGCCGTGAAAAAGACCAGAATGGCGGCAAGCCAGGCTATGACGGCGTGTTTTTTAGAAACCGCGGGCGCTTGTCCGGACATGGCCATTAATTCCCCCTATTTGGCGGTTGCGGGAGCCGACTGAATATTACGGCCGGGGGGCGGTTTTGCCGCGCATCAGGAAGGCGTAAACCGCGCCCGAGAGCGCGAACCCGACGAACCAGGCGTAGCTGTAGAGCCCGTTCACGAACGGCCAGACCGCGTCTTTGGGTATTATTCCGGTCGTGGTGAGAAAGCCGGGCACGTTCGGCAGCACGCCTATGATGAACGCGGCGACGGCTTTGCGGTTTATCCCGTTACTGTACCAGTAGCGCCCGTCGGGGCTGTAAAGTCCGGCCAGGTCCAGCTCCCGCTTTCGTATCCAGTAATAATCCACTATCATAATGCCGCCGATCGGGCCCAGTAGGCTGGAATAGCCGATGAGCCAGGTGAAGATGTAGCCGGTGGGGTCGGCTATCAGCTTCCAGGGGAAAATGAGGACCCCGATCACGCCGGTGATGTAGCCGCCCCGGCGGAAATCAATTTTTGCGGGCGCGAGATTTGAAAAATCGTTGGCGGGGCTCACTATGTTGGCCGCGATATTCGTGGCCAGCGTGGAGATCGCCACCGCAATCATCGCGAAAGAGATCAAGAGCGGCGATTGAAATTTTCCGGCCAGGACCACAGGGTCCCAGATCGTCGTTCCGAACACGATGGTAGTGGCGCTGGTCACCACTACGCCGACGAACGCGAAAAGCGTCATTGAGGGGGGGAGCCCGATGGCCTGTCCCACAACCTGGGCGCGCTGGGACTTCGCGTACCGCGTAAAATCGGGGATATTAAGCGAGAGCGTGGCCCAGAACCCCACCATGCCGGTCAGCGCCGGAAAGAAAAAAGTCCAGAACTCCCCGGAGGAGCGGAATTTAGCGGGAAGCGCCAGGATAGGCCCCAGGCCTTTCCCGGCGGAAATGGCCCAGGCCAGCAGCGCCAGCGCCGCCACGGGCAGGAAGATGGCCTTGAAAACCAGGAGCTTGCGGATGCTCTCCACTCCGAGGTAGACCACCAGCATATTCAGCGCCCAGAAGAGCAGGAACATTATCGCCGGGCCGGTCTCAAGTCCCCAGGACGCGGGGAACACCGCCGGCAGCGCCGCTATCCCGGGCAGCCAGATCTTCGCCATCTGATAGAGCGCAAAGCCCCCTATCCAGGTCTGGATGCCGAACCAGCCGCAGGCCACGATCGCGCGCAGCATAGCCGGGAGATTGGCCCCTCTCATGCCGAAGCTCGCGCGCACCAGCACGGGGAACGGTATCCCGTATTTCGCCCCGGCATGACCGTTCAGGACCATCGGGACCA
>JAHJSU010000158.1 GCA_018829985.1 Elusimicrobiota bacterium
GTGGAATTAAATCCACAACTATTCGCAGGCTGAAGCCTGCGGCTACATACCTATTTTGTGTGCGTTTATCTTGTTGTATAAGGCCTTTCGGTCTATGCCAAGGAGCTTGGCAGCTCTTAGTTTATTGCCTGAGGTTTTTAGGAGGGCCTGCTTGATCAGCTTTTTTTCCACTTCGGCTACGAACGATTTTACTGATTTTTTTAAATCCAGATCTTGGACTTCATACTCGGCTGTTTCAACGCCGGATAAGATCGCCCCCCCCTCCGAGGGGGGGGGCTCAAGGCCAAGGTGGCGCGGCAATATTTCTTTTTCGGCGAGCAAGGCCCCTCTGGTTATGACATTTTTAAGCTCCCTTATGTTGCCGGGCCAGGAATAGGCCTTTAATATTTCCATGGCGCTTTCTGAAATGCCTGTTATATTTTTTTTAAGGGTCTTGCCGGCTTCGGTCAGAAAAGACAGGGCCAAAGCCGGGATATCCTCTTTCCGGGCTGCAAGGCCCGGCAAAGCGATAGTGAATTGATTAAGCCTGTGGAACAGATCTTCCCGGAAAGCGCCTTCGTGTATCGCGGCCTGCAGGTCTTTATTGGTGGCGACTATGATGCGCACGTCCACCGGAATATCTTTTTTTCCGCCCAGATGCCGTATCTTTCTTTCCTCCAGGACGCGCAGGAGTTTGGCCTGCGTGGAGAAATTAAGATTTGAGATCTCGTCCAGAAAAAGCGTGCCGCCGAAAGCCGCCTCAAAAAGCCCCGGCTTTTTACGGTCGGCGCCGGTGAACGCGCCTTTTTCATAGCCGAAAAGCTCGCTCTCCACCAGGTTTTCCGGCAGGGCGCCGCAGTCAAGCGCCACAAAAGGGTTTTTATTCCTGGAGCTCAGCCGGTGTATCTGGCGGGCCCAGATTTCCTTTCCGGACCCGGAAGGCCCGCTGAGTATGACGGTCAGGTCGCTCGCGGCCACCTGCGCGGCCATGTTGGTGATATTTTTTATCTCGCGGCTCTCGCCGATAACCGTCTCGCCCGGACCGGTAGTATTGAAGAGATGGCTTTTGAGGGCTTCAAATTCCATCAGGAACCGTCTTTCCCTGACCGCCTTTTCTATAATCAGCAGCAGCTCTTCATTGGAAACCGGCTTCACAAGATACTCCACCGCCCCCAGCTTCATGGCTTTTACCGCGCTTTGAATATCGGCGTGGCCGGTCAGCATGATGACGGGAAGCCCCGGATCCTCGCTTTTAAGCTTTTCAAGCACCACCAGGCCGTCCATATCGCCCAACACCCGGTCAAGAATAACGGCGTCAAAGGTAACGGCGCCGGTCAGCTCAAAAGCCTCGGCGCCTGAAGCGGCGCCGGCGACCTCGTGTTTTTTAGCGGCAAGCACGTTCTTAAGGACCTGCCGCGTGTCCTCGTCGTCTTCAATAATAAGTATATTGGCCATAATCAGTAACTGCTCAGGTTGTCAGGGTTCACAGTTCACGGTTCAAGGTTATTTTTTTCCACGATCTTCTTGTGTTCCCTGATTTCCAACCGTTGAACCGTTGAACCGTGAACCTGAATAGTAACCTTTCCTAGGCTATTTTGTGGAAGACCAGTTCTACGCGGGCGCCTTTGCCGGGCTCGGATTCCACCGAGATCTCTCCGCTGTGTTCGTTCATTATCTGGCGGGCCAGGTAAAGCCCCAGGCCCGTGCCGGTGTCCTTGGTGGTGAAAAAGGGATGAAAAAGATTGGCCCGCATATTCCGGTCCATGCCCCGGCCGTTATCCGAAATGATCAGGCGCGCGGTTTTTTTATCCGCGACCCAGAGGGTGCGGAGCGTTATCTCCCCCTCCCGGCCAGCCATGGATTCCATGGCGTTGGTCAGGAGGTTATAGACCACGCTGTGAAGATAATGCGGGTCCAGGAACACCTTGGGCACGGTCCCCAGCTCTTTGGTAAGTTTCACTTTGGCGGACTTAAGCGAACTTTCCAGCAGGCTCAGGCAGTAATCGGAGATATCGTTCAAACAGCAGGGCCTCAGCTGGCAGATGCCGCTTCTTGAAAAATCAAGCAGTGTCTTTACTATCTTGGAAGCGCGCTGGGCATTGCGCTCTATAAGGGCCATGTTGGTTTTAAGGTTCTCATCCAGGACCCCGGAAGAAAGCAGCAGCTCGGAGGTGGACAAGATCACGTGCAGCGGGTTTTTAATATCATGGGCGAACACCGAGGTGAGCTGGCCGATGGAGGTAAGGCGGCCTATTTTTTTGGCGACCGACTGAAAGAATTGCGGGTCCTTCAGCGCCGCCCATTCGTCGGTGTTGGCCAGGGCCAGGTAGATGCAGCAGCCGCTCACGCCGCCGTTCCCGCCGCCAAGCGCCACGCCGGTCAGAAAAAGCCTGATTATGCTTTTCTTTGAGGTCAGGAGATAGAACTTATAGTTCCTTACTATACCGGCCTTGGCTACGGTCTCGAGCAGGTTTTTGAACTCTTCGCGGTCTTTTTCCAGCATCAGGTTGGAAATGCCGGCGCCGATTATATCTTGGGGCTTGTAGCCCAAAAGATCCAGCGCGCTCTTATTGGCCAGGCACACCTTCCCGTCAATGCCGGTCACTATCATTTTCTCCGAAGATTCGTCAAAAATGGATTTAAACAGGTCCTTTTGAACCTTATCCAGGCAAGTTTCTTCCGGATCTTTAGCCATATTCATCCTTAAATCTACCGCAGAGACGCGGAGAGCGCAGAGAAATCTTCATACTGGTTATGGCCGCAAAAAGGCGCAAGAAGCGCAAGAGTGGGAAAATGGGGCATATCTCTTAACCTTATTTTTATTCCTTTTTGCGCGTTTTGCGCTTCTTTGCGGCTAATCGTTATCTATGTGGCATCTCTGCGTCCTCCGCGCCTCTGCGGTGAAAGCAAATAAGGAAATTCTTATTAGTCTGCACTCATTTCCTGTTCCTGTAAAGATTTACCGTTCTCCCGGAAATCCTGATGCCGTATCGTGTTTTTAGCTCCCCCGCAAGCAGGCGGGCGTTCAGTTTTCGGGCCCCGCCGGAGTCCGTTATCTCCTTTATTTTAGCAATAATATACCCTTTCGGGGACGGAAAAAAACTTTTAAGCGGCACTTCTTCTTCCGGGGTCTTAAGGCTGCGCCGCGCGATAAGCCTTGAGACGGTGCTGGGGTTCAGACCGAGCTCGGACGCGAATGAGCGCTGGGACATCGGCTTCATGGCGCCGCCAAGGAAAAAATCCCGCTGGAATTTTAAAATGCCTTCAAGTACTTTTTGAAGGCCCTTTTTACGCCAGTTGACCAGTTCCACGGTCTTAACCAGGGTCCCGAGCCGCTTGAGTTCCCCGCCGGTCAGGCTGCCGGATCTTTTTATTTTTTTAAGCGCTTTCGCGTCCACGCTGTACAAGCCGCGCGCATAAGCCGGGTGCGCGTAGGCGAGTTCCAGGCCGCCGTCCGGGGTCTTGCCGACAAAAGCCGTCAGTTTGAAATGCTGCCTGGGCGCGTCCGCCTCAGGCGGAAGGTTTTCATGGGCGGCCAGGAACGCGTTGACAAAATCCCTTATGCGTCCCGCCTGTCGCGCGGTTAAGGCCGCGGCGCGGCAGATCTGCTCCACCGGGATGCATTCCCGGCCTAAAAAATATTTTTCAAAATTTTCCGCGCCCAGGCGCTCTATCAGGGCGAGGATCTCCGGCCTGGCGGACAGTATCTCTCCGCTTATATATTTTGAGTCCATGGAATTCACAAGCTGAGGCTCTCCCAGGTTATGGACCCAGGCGTAGGCCGCGCCGGGCAGGCGGACGCGCGCTATGACCGGCGGGCCGCCGGGGGCGCGCATGGACAGCTTTTTAAAAAGCGGGTCCGACTCAAGGCGTTTCAAAAGGTCCAGGAATTCATTTTCAGGCGCGGAAAGCAGATTAAAAAGACGCAAGTCCTGGCGGTTTTTAAGCGCGTTCTCAATATTAAGCCGCGGCCTGGCCGCTTTTCCTTCCGGTTTAGCCATTTCTTTATTAGTTACTACTCAGCCACAAAGTCACAAAGACACGAAGGAAATCAGACAACAAACCGTTTGATCCATAAACTTTCTTTGTGCCTTGGTGTCTTAGTGGCTGAGATCATCAGTAGTTACCTTTATTATAACAATCCTGACCGGGAGTTTAAACATGGTTTCAAACCCTTTCGTCGTAGGATTTGGCCGTTTGATGGCCATAGGCCCTGATACGGCACTGGCATAGCCTTGACAAAGGAGAAGAGTATTGATTAAAGTTAAAGTAGAGACCGGAGGACAGAGGTCAGGGGCCGGAAATTCAAGGCTTTTCCTTCCCTGTCCGCTGTACGCTCGCCGCTATTCCCCAACCACGCTGCAAGGTCCGGAGAAATCAGTAATTCAGGAGTACAGAGCTAATGAAAACTACGCCGTTGGAAAGAAAAAAGATCGCCGTCAGCGAAAACCAGGCAAAGGTGATAAAGGATAAATATCTCAGGGAAGAAACCTCTATAGAGGGGCTGTTCGAACGGGTATCGCACAATATTGCGCTCGCGGAACTGATCTTCCATCCGGACGCGGAGAAATGGGGCGTGTTCGAAGGCGTGAAACGCGGCATAATCGAACCAGGTTTCGGCGAAAAACATTCAAAGGCCATGCTGTTTCACGATGGCATCGGCGAATCCGAGGAAAGAGACGCCAATTTCTCCGGATTTCTGGGAAATCTTGAAAAGGCGCGCAGGAATATCCCGGAAGCCAAACACGCGGCGGACTACTGGCAGACCGAGTTTTATAACCTGATGGCGGACTTCAACTTCCTGCCCAACTCCCCCACGCTGATGAACGCCGGCCGGGAACTCCAGCAACTGTCGGCCTGCTACGTTCTGCCGGTGCCGGACTCCATGGAAGGCATCGCCAAGGCGCTGACCGCCCAAAGCCTGATACAAAAATCGGGCGGCGGTACGGGGTTTTCCTTCTGCCGCGTCCGCCCCAAAGGCGACATAGTGAAGAAGACGAACGGCGTGGCCTCCGGCGCCGTCTCGTTCATGAAGCTCTTTGACAAAATGACCGATGTGGTTAAACAAGGCGGAACCCGCCGCGGCGCCAACATGGGGATACTGCCCTACTGGCATCCCGAGATCAAGGAATTCATCACGCTCAAAGCCCAGGCCGGAGTGATGGAGAACTTCAACGTTTCAGTGGCCCTGGACGCCAAGTTCATGAAGGCGGTGGAAGAGAACGCCTCTTACGACCTTTTGAACCCGCGGACCGGGGAAGTTACCGGCGCGATGAAGGCCAAAGAGGTCTTCAACATGCTGGTGGATTCCGCCTGGGCCACCGGCGATCCCGGGATAGTTTTCATGGACCGCATAAACGAGACCAATTCCAACCCCACCCCGGCGCTGGGGCAGATAGAAAGCACAAATCCCTGCGGCGAGCAAGCCTTGTTGCCGTGGGAATCGTGTAATCTTGGCTCCATAAATCTGTCCAACTTCGTTGCCGGCGAGATAACGCACGGCCAGCTTGATTACGAGCGGCTTGGCGCGGCTGTTTCAACGGCCGTGCGCTTTTTGGACAACGTCATAGAGATGAACAATTATCCCCTGCCGGAGATAGAGCGCATAGCCAAGGGCAACAGGAAAATAGGGCTGGGCGTGATGGGCTGGGCCGAGACCGCCGTCAAGCTGGGGCTCGCTTACGACAGCCCCGCCGCGCTGAAAAAAGCCGAAGAAGTGATGCGGTTCATAAATGAAAAAGCGCTGGCCGCCTCGGAAGAGCTGGCCAAAGAACGCGGCGTATTCCCGAACTGGAAGGATTCCATCTACGACTCCGGCGGCGGGCATTTCAGGGGCGCGGCGGCCGAACCCAGGAACGCGTCGCGCACCACCGTGGCGCCGACCGGCACCATAGCCATAGCGGCCGGCCTGCAGGGCTCGGGCATAGAGCCTTTTTTTGCCATTGTCTACACCCGCTACAACGCCAAAGCGCTGGACGCCATAAAGGCCGGCGGGGAAGCCGAAGCGAAGGACACTTTCTTCGAGGTCAACGCGCTGTTCAGGAAGCTGGCGGAAAAGCACGGCTATTTCGGCATGGACGAAAAGGCCCTCTGGAAAAAGATAGAGGCCAATCATAAGTCCCTCCGCGGCATTTCCGAGATACCGAAGAATATCCAGGCCCTTTTCCCGACCGCCCACGACGTGAGCGCGGAATACCATGTAAGGGTCCAGGCGGCCTTCCAGAAGCATATAGATAACGCCGTCTCCAAGACCATAAACATGGCCGTTTCGGCCAAGACGGAGGACGTGCGGAGCTGCTGCATGCTGGCGCATAAGCTGGGCTGCAAAGGCCTGACGGTCTACCGCGACGGCTCGAAGGCGCAGCAGGTCCTTAACATCACGCCCGCGGCGGGCGAAGGGAGCGCCCCCAAGGCCAAGAAGAAAAAGCAGGCCTACCAGTCTTTCGGCGTTTCGTCGGAATATTTCCAGATAAAAACCGGCTACGGCCCGCTGCACGTCCATATCAACTTCAACGAGAACGGCCCCTACCAGGTGTTCACGAACATGCCGCCGCTGGGCAGCGAGCTGAGCGGGCTCACTTCGCTTATCGGCATACTGCTGTCTAAATATCTTGAGGAGGGCGGGGACCCGATAAAGGTGATAAAGCACCTGAATTCGGTGAAGGGCGACAGGCCTATCGGGTTCGGCGAGAACCGGATAAATTCCATCGCCCACGCTATCGCGGTGGCGCTGAGAAGTCATTTGAAGCGCACGGGCCTGATTTCGGCCGAGATTGAGCTGAACGGAACCGCGAGGCTTGAGCTCTGGGAGGCGTCAAAGACCCAGTATTGCCCGAAGTGCTATTCGTCCAACGTGAGCCACGAGTCCGGCTGCTCCGGCCCCATCTGCCACGACTGCGGCTACTCCGAATGCTCCTGAGTGAGAAATTGTCCACAACAGATACATGGAACCCTCACCTGATAATCAGCGTTTTAGGTTTACCCCGTTTGTCTCCATTGTTATTGGGATAATACTGTTCGGCATAGTATTGCTTATGGTAAAAGGTACCTTTTTACCTTTTGGTAAAAGGTAAGCAGTACCTTTTTACCTTTGCTATCATATATCTACCGTATTATTATGAAAAAAGGTTTCTTTATAGTGTTTGAAGGGCCGGACCGGTCCGGCAAATCCACGCAGGTAAAGCTGCTCGCATCCTGGCTGCGCAAAAAACATTTTAAGCCCCTGATAACGCGCGAGCCGGGCGGCGCGCGCATCTCCGAGGCCATAAGGCGGATACTGCTGGAACCGAAAAACAGGATAAATTCCCTCACCGAAATTCTTCTCTACGAGGCGGCAAGGTCCCAGCACACGGCGGATGTCATACTGCCGGCCCTGAAAGCGGGCAGGATAGTCATCTCCGACCGGTTCGCGATGTCAACGACCGCTTACCAGGGCTACGGCAGAAAAATCCCGATAAAAACCGTTGAAACTTTAAATAAAATAGCCACCTTCGGCCTTGATCCCGATATCACCATAGTGCTCAACATCCCCGACAGTATCTTCAACGAAAGGGAAAGGCAGACCCTGAGCGCAGCCGAAGGGCGGGCCCTGAAATTATCGGGCCCGGACAGAATGGAAAGGGCGTCGTCAAATTTCAGAAAAAGGGTGAATAAAGCCTATAAAATGCTTTCCCGCAGGCCCGGCATAATACGGATAAACGCTACCGAACCCATAGAAGCCATCCAGGCCAGACTAAGGGCCGCGATAGCGAAAAAACTGAAAATGTATCCTGAGCGCAGTCGAAGAATAAAATAATCATGTCCTTCGCGAACATACTCGGCCACTCCCGGAACATCGCCAGGCTTAAAGCGCTCGCGGCGAGCGGCCGCGTGCCGCCGGCCCTGCTGTTTGCCGGCGTGGAAGGGACGGGCAAATTCCTTGTCGCCAAAGAATTCGCCAAAGCCCTGAACTGCCTGCACAAGCCCGCGGAAGAGCCCGCCGCCGAAGAAAACCTTTTTGCCGCTCCCTCCAAGCCCGCCCCTCATCCCTCATCCCTCATCCCTTCCGCCAGAGGCGGACCCGCCGGACTGTTTGGCGGGCATCCCTCCGACGACGCCTGCGACAAGTGCGTTTCCTGTCTGCAGATAGAGTCCGGCGCGCATCCCGACGTGCGGATAATAGACGCGGCTTTCCAGGGCTTTCTGCTGGACGAGGACGCGCGCAAACAAAAGACCCTGAAGATCGACACCGTCAGGGAGTTCACCCGCTATGTCTACCGGAAGAACCTGTTCTCGCCCTGGAAGGTTTTCATCATAAACGACGCGCACACGCTTAATTTAAACGCGCAGAACGCCATGCTGAAGCTCCTGGAGGAACCGCCCCCGAACAATATTTTTATACTTATCGCGGCAAAAAAAAATTCTCTCCTGCCCACCATCATCTCAAGGAGTTACGCGCTTGATTTCAAAGAGCTCGGCGCCGCGGAGGTGGAAGAACTCCTTGAACGCGCCGGCCTCCCGCTTGACGAAGCCTCGCGCTTAAGCGAACTTTCCGGCGGCTCCGTAAAAAAAGCGGGCGACATAAAAAGAGTCAGGGACCGCCTGGCCTCCGTCGCGGTTTCGGGGCCGGCCGGGATATTCAAACTGGTCTCCTCCCTTCCCAAAGAACCCTACCTGGCCAGGGAAGAAGCGAAGATAATGCTGGACATGCTCATTCTGAGCGCCAGAAAAAAATGGCTGACCGAAGGCCGCGGACAAAACGCTCCGCGCTTCGCCGCGCTGATAAAAAAACTGCTGGGGCTGAGGAAATTTCTGAACCAGAACGTCTCCCACGGCCTGGTCCTGGAAGCCGCCCTGCTTGAAAGCGAAAACCTTTCCGTCTCCCTCCGGTGACCGTCAATAATGCAAAAGATCTACTTCTATATAGGGGGCACTGAAAAAATGACTGATTACTGCAAAAGCGCACGGAAAATAAAAGAGCCGGAACGCTCTTACTATTTTTTCGGCTTCGGTTTAACCGCGCTCCTCGCCTTATCAAGGTACTTACGCGCCTCTTCTTTCCTGCCCGCGTTTTCAAGCGCAACCCCCATGTGGAAATACGCCGCGTCTTCCGGGCCGGGATTGTATCTGGCGAAATAAGCCTCAAAAGTTCTGACGGCCGAAGCCGCGTCGCCCATGGCAGCCTGACAGATGCCGGCGCGCAACTGCGCTTTGCGGACAGCCTGGGGCAGCGCGCCCTTCGCGGCTATCCGTTTATAGACGGCTATGGCCAACTCATATTCTTTCTGTTTTTCAAGGTTTAAACCCGTTTCAAACAGCGGGTCTTCGCCCTTAAGGAGCTGCCGCACTTCTTTGGTTATCGCCGCGCCGGGGTATTTTTTTATTATCCCCCTGTAAATTTCCAGGGCTTTCTTTTTCCCGCCTCCGCGCTCGCAGCACTGCGCGATCCTGGTCTCCGCCTGGGCCTTGACCCAGTCGCGATATGTGCTCTTGATCGCGAGATTATAAAGTTCCATCGCTTTTTTGCAGTCGATGGCTTCGCCTTTGGCGCCGCCATGGCCGGAGTAGATCTGCCCCAGATACAGATATGCGTCGCCCAGGCGCGTGCTTTTGGGGTAATCCTGTATCAGGCGCTGAAGGGTTTCCTCCTCCAGTTTGAGTACGGAAGGATCGTTGTCCCGGGCGGCTATCCAGTCATAGTTGATGGCCGTCATAAGAAGGGCGTAATCCGCCATTTCGGAATCGGGATATTTATCCGCGAGCTCTTTATAGAGCCTGACCGCTTCTTCGTATTTTTTATCCCCGAATTTGTCTTCCGCGTCGGAAAACCCGTCCTGGGCGCCGGCCGTCCGCCGGACTATAAAAAGGTCCGTCCCCGCCACGCGCGAAACGGAAATTCCCCTGGCCTTCAGGAACTGCAATATGTCCACAATGGTGACCCTTTTCAAAAACGCCGTGATCCGGACATTTTCAATTCCACCGGTGATGATGAAATTGACCCTTGCCTGCTCCGAGATCGCATCCAGGAACACGGCGAGCGGGGCGTTTTTCACCTGCACAGTTGCCATCCGATTAAGGGCAGGGTCGGCCAGGTCCTGCTGCGTCAGCGGAGGAAATTCGCGCGGGGGCATGGTGCTTTTCCTCACGATAAAACTATCGGCGTTGCCGACGCGCTGAAACTCCAGGTCCTTCGTCTTTTGCAATATCTCCAGCACCTGGTCCAGGCGCACATTTTTGATGAATATAGTGACTTTTCGTTCAGCCAGTTCAGGGTCGGCTATGGAAAATGAGGCGCGCGAACGCTGGGAAAGCACGTCAAGAAAGCCGGAAAGCGGCATGCCTTTCACCCTGAGATCGAACGTTTCCCCGAAGCCGGGGTTTTCCGGCGCGGCGGTGGAGACGGCGGGTTTTGCGGCGGGATCTTGGGCGGCGCCGGCGCGAAGCGGCGACATAGCCGCAGTCCCGCACAGGAATATCGCGAACATCGCATTTTTCCTCATATCAGTTCTCCTCGCTCAAATTCTGCATTCATCACGTTAGTGCCCCGCGATCCTGAAAAGTTCATATTTTACAGTATCCCGCAATCAGCCGTCCGACAGGCATCGGTATTGACACGGCCTGGTTCCGCCGCGGAGCTGTCAACGCCGTTTTCAAGGGGAATATCCGCCGTCCCGTAAAAGCCCCGGTTCGCCGCCGCCGGGCCGTCGCTCAGGAAGATCGTCTGCACGGCGGGGCGCGGCAACCCCGCCTTTCTCTTAAGAAAAACCGCGCTTATTATCAGGCAAAGCGCCAGGGCCGCTAAAGTCAATCCGTAGGCCGGCGTGAACAAAGCCCGGAAAGATACGCGCGCGGAGTCTGAAGCGGCGGCGGGTTGTTCCTCTTTGAGCTTCAGCATAACCCCGGCGGTAAAACCGTCGGAAACGCGCGCGGGGGGCGCGGAAGCGGCGGCGGCCCGCACCTGTTCAAAAGTTTCCAGCTTGCTCCGGCAGCGGGCGCAGCAGGAAAGATGGGCCCGGACCTCCGCGCGTTCCGCCTCCGGCAATTCCTCACAAAGATAATCCGCGATATTCCCGTCATCCATGCATCTCATGTGTTTACCTCACTTCTCCGGACCTAAAACCGGCTTGATTATCCCGGCCAGAGCCGCCATAGCGTTATGCAGCCGGGACCTGACGGTGCCTACGGGTATATCAAGCACGCGGGAGATCTCCTCGTATGAAAGCCGCTCCCAGCAGTTGAGGAACAGCACCGCGCGGTGTATGGGAGGCAGCGCTTCCACGGCGGCGCGTATTACGGCCTTTGTCTCCTTCGTTTCAAGCGAAGATCCAGGACCGGGAACGGCGGCCGCGGCTTTAAGGAGATCTCCGCTTTCTTCGCCGCCTGAGAAGAGGCGCATTTCCCGGCCCCGGGCGCGCAGCCTGTGCCGGCAGACGTTGCGCGTAACGGCATAGGCCCAGGTGCTGAAAGAGGACTCTCTCTTGAACGTTCTCAACGACCGGTATATCTGGATAAAAACTTCCTGCGCTAGATCCTCCGCCTCCCTGTCGGGCCCCAGGACGCAGATGATAAATTGATGTATCCTGTCCTTGTACAGGTCGACCAGTTCCGCAAAGGCGGACTCCGAACCGTTCATGAAACGGCCGATAATTGCGTTCTCCGGCGCCAGTGAACCGTTGTTCCTGTCCTGGTATTGCATATTTTGCGCGGCAACAATAATTATATGGTATTAGTGCCGCAAACAGGAAAAAAGTTCACGCTGCGCCGCGGGCTTTATGTTTCCTGCCGTCAGAACTGGTATAATTTGTATTCGCTTTTATACCAGCCTCAAAAACCCTGATCGGGTAGGAGGGAATATTCTGCGGCCTTTCCGCCTGTTACGCGGCCATAGCCCAGGTCCTCAATGAGGTTTACGGGCGCGCTATCCTTCCGCTATAAGCCCGGCCCGCCCCCCATTTGCTGAAAAGTAATCGGAGGCGGTTTGGAAGTGATTAAAAACGATTTTTTATGAAACTCAAGGCGGCCGGCGCGTTCTCTCTTTTTTCAAAAGAGCAAATCGGGATTCTTCGGCGTCTGGACACTCCGCGCAAAGTCCAGGATTTCCTCGACCATGAAATCGCCTACAACGAGGAGGTTCCGGATACCTGTCGCTCCCCGCTCGGCGTATTGAGGCATGGGAAAGCGCATTGTGCGGAAGGGGCCATGCTGGCAGCGGCGGCGTTCATGTTCCATGGCCGTCCGGCATTGCTTCTCGATCTGCGGGCGAACAGCAGGGATGACGACCATGTGATCGCGCCGTTCCTGGAAAACGGCCGGTGGGGCGCGGCGGCACAGTCGCATTTCTGCGGCTTGCGCTACCGTGAGCCGGTGTACGGGTCAAGCGCCGAGCTCGCTAAAAGCTATTTTGAGTTCTACTGTAACTACTCAGGTCTGTCGTCGTAGTGGCAGAGTTTACTCTGCCCAAAAAGGCAAAGCAAGCTTTGCCACTACAAAAAATACGTGAAAAATACGGAGAACCTGAGTAGTTACATTCTACTACAACAGCCGGGGGGAGAAAACGCTGCGCGAGTTTTCGGTCCCGCTTAATGCCGCCGGGTTAAAGCCCGAGTGGCTTTACTCCGGGAAAAACGTGTTTTTCGTAAGCAGAAAGCTGGACGCCATAAAACATTACAGGGTGCTCGGCAAATATCCGGAAAAAGACCTCAGGAAGGCCGATTCCAGGCTGTTCGAGGCCGAAATCCTCGGCGGCATAAAGACCCCGCTCACCCGCCGCCGCGCGCGCCCTTACGCGAAGATGCCCCTGCCGCGCAAACTGTTTTAAAAGGTTACTGCCTGAACAGTTATTTTAAAAGAGGGGTGTTCAGGGCGGACAGCGGCGGGGACGGGTCAATGGTGCGGAGGAGTGGGAGGCTCGGGCGATTTGACTATCGAGTAGATGGCTTTAATGATGCCGGCCAGGAGGCCGGACAGCGCGTAGAGCGAAAAGAAAAAGAAAAGCGCGTCCTGCGGAGAGAATATTATAAGGAACAATATGCTTAAGATCAGCAGCATCCCTTTTATGGACGTGGGTTTGACGAAAGTCCCCTGCTTGAAAGCCGGATAGGGAACGGACGAGATCATCAAAAGCGCCAGAGCTATCATTATGAACGGCGTGAGGCCGTAAATGAAAGGCAACTGGTCCATTACCACCTTTATGCTCCTGATATTTCCTTCCGATTCCAGCATGCTGTAAGCCAGCACAAAAGAAACGAGTATCCCCGCGGCGCCGGGTATCGGCAGCCCCTGGAAATAAAGCTTGGAACTGCCGCCGAAATGCGACTTAACGTTAAACCGGGCCAGGCGGAGCGCTCCGCATAACACATACAGGAAGGCCACCGGATAGCCCCAGAAACCGTAGTCCTTCAGCACAAAATTATACATCAGGTAGGCCGGCGCTATGCCGAACGACATCCAGTCCGAAAGGGAATCTATTTCCACGCCGAAAGAGCTCTCGCCGTGCACCAGCCGGGCTATGCACCCGTCCAGCATGTCCATCACATAAGCCATGATGATGAACCACGCCGCCAGCACGTAGTTCCGCTCCGACGCGGAGATTATGGAGAAGAAGCCGAACGCCATATTGGCTATGGTAAATATCGACGGCAGCACTACCGCGCCGGTTTTTTTGAGCTTTTCAAGATCTATTCTGCCTTGAGTGTTGTTCGTGTGTTCCATGTTTTTAAGACATCCACCGCTTATGGCCTATGGCATCTATTACCAGAGCCCCAGCACAGTCTCCGCGCCGTAGACTTTTTCGCCCGGCTTCACCAGGACGCGCGTATTCTTCGGCAGATATACCGCCACCTGCGAACCGAAATAGATCATGCCCAGCCTGTCGGAGATTTTCACGGAGTCCCCGGCCTTCACATAGACCGCCAGGCGCCTGGCTATGGCGCCGGTTATCTGTTCGACATGGGCGAAGCGCCCCTGTTCGCCGGTTATCGCTATCCTGTTGCGCGCGTTTTCCCTGGCCTGGGGCTTATACGCCACGGCGAATTTGCCCCTGGTGCAAGCGACGCTTTCCACTTTGCCGTCCATCGGGGAACGCTGGATGTGAACATTGAGAATGGAAAGGAAAATGCGCACGACCATTATTTCCGGATCTTTCTCAATGCCGACGCTAAGAACCGTACCGTCCGCGGGGCAGGCGATTTCCGCCGGAGCGAAGACCCTGTCTCTCGCCGGATCCCTGAAAAAATAGGCTGAAAAAAGAGTGAACGCCGCTCCAATGACCAAAAGCGGAAGACCGGCCCACTTCGACCAGAAACAGAGCGCGGCGCCCAGGACGGTTGCGGCCGCACCGCCGGCCAGAAGCTTTATCCCTTCAGGCGCTAACCCCATGAAATTACACCTCGCTGTATTTTAAACTAAAAACTGAGCAAATTGCCCGGGGTGGGACTCGAACCCACACGGAGGATACCTCCAGCTGATTTTAAGTCAGCTCTGGCTACCAGTTACAGCACCCGGGCTTTTAGCCTGTTCCTTCCCGTTAGTAGGTAGTAGGTGGTAGGCAGTGGATAGGATTTAAATAAATAAGGATCTGTGTTCTTTATTATCCCACCTACTACATTCTATCCACTATCTACTTTCCTTAAATTTTGTAACTACTCAGCCACTAAGACACCAAGGCACAAAGAAAGTTTATGGATCAAACGGTTTGTTGTCTGATTTCCTTCGTGTCTTTGTGACTTTGTGGCTGAGTAGTAACAATAAAACTGCTAATAGGGTTATTTCCATAAAA
>JAHJSU010000159.1 GCA_018829985.1 Elusimicrobiota bacterium
CAGGTGGAAAACGTGCTTCAGCGCAGATATGATTTGATACCCAATCTGGTCAGCACCGTAAAAGGCTACGCCAAGCACGAAAGCGGGCTTTTGACCGAAGTGACCCGGCTCAGAAGCCAGTGGGGCGCGGCAAAAGGCGCCCAGGAAAAAATCGCCGCGGCCGGCGGTCTGGAATCGGCGCTGGGAAGACTGCTTTTGGTGGTGGAGCGCTATCCCGATTTGAAAGCCAACCAGAATTTCCTGCGTCTGCAGGACGAACTTGCGGGCACCGAAAACCGCATAGCCGTTGAGCGCAGAAGATACAACCAGGTCATACGCGCTTATAATGTGACGGTCAAAAGGTTCCCGACTAATATGCTGGCCGGCATGTTCGGATTTGAAAAATCGGAGAATTATTTTGAGGCCGAGAAAACCGCCGCCAAAGTTCCCAAAGTTGAGTTTTAAAAAAACATCAGGTTCGCGAACAGACAACGAGGCGGGCGGAAGTTGGGCTGCGGCTTGCGCGTGCGGCTGAAGCGGGGCGTGCTGCGCGGCTGGTCGGTGACCAAGTCGGAGCGCACCTGGGTCATTTGAGCGGCCGCTAAAGTATCTTGAGCTGCCTGTGGAATTTCCAAAGATCCGTCCCATTTCCAAAAACCTTGCCGAAGTAACTCTCCCGCCGCCTTTTTGGTATTATAGCCTGTAACACGCGGATCCGGCAAAGATAGGAAGGGTTTTCGGAGGGGTTACCCCATGATAATCTGCTTTATGTTTTCCATAGGTAACTACTCAGGTCTGTCGTCGTAGTGGCAGAGTTTACTCTGCCCAAAAAGGCAAAGCAAGCTTTGCCACTACAAAAAATACGTGAAAAATACGGAGAACCTGAGTAGTTACTTCCATAGATCATACAGCTCGTCCGGGAGGAGGATTCTTATGAACCAACAGGCTGGCCCGCTAAACGCCGCAAAAGAGATCGCGCGCAGGAATCGGCTGATAAACCTGGTTTCGATCATCGGGCTCATCCCGCTGATCGGGATATTTGAAATGATGAGGCGCGGATCGTTGCTGCCGCCTTTAGTCTGGGCTATGATAGCCGCGGCACTGCTCATCGGGCACACGGCCTTCGTACTGTGCCTTATGAAATGCCCGGTGTGCGCGAAGTTTGTCAGGGGAATGTTCAAGAAGCAGGTGTGCCCGCATTGCGGCGCGCAATTTAAAGAGCCGGTGTAGAACAGAAGGGGTCCGGTGGGTTCGGTGACACAACGCCTATTTCTCCCGCAACTAAGTATTATGTCACCGAATTACATCACTGAATTACAGGGCGGGTAATTCCGCTGTATCAAAAACAGGGCGGGGGGATATCTTATAAAATTTTTCGGCAACTGATTGTCCGGCAACCTTGTCGGGGCGCGATTTTGAGGTTTCGGCCCGTGTTTTCCGGGTTCCGCTCATTACGGACGGCGAGGACCGTTCAAGCTGGCGCGCAATGCGCGACGGCGCGTTCCGGAGCCGACCGGAAAACACGGGCCGCTTCGGCCAAAACCGAGCTTATGAGCGAGCCGGCAGGTTTGCCGGACAATCAACAGAGAACGGGATGGATAACAAATTCATCCCGTTTCATTATTTCGAGGGTTTCGGGTCAGTTCGTGCCGAACATGCGGTCGCCGGCGTCGCCCAGTCCCGGCACTATATAGCCGTTGCCGTTAAGTTTTTCATCCACAACGCCTAAATAGACGGGCACATCGGGATGGGCTCCGGCCAGACGCTTGACCCCTTCTTTAGCGGCTATAAGGCCGATAAAACAGATATTTTTGGCGCCCCGGGTTTTTAAGATATCTATGGCTTCTACCGCGGAACCGCCGGTGGCCAGCATCGGGTCGGCCACCACCACAAAGCTGTTCTTGATATTTTCCGGCAGGCGGACGTAATAATTGACCGGCTTCAGCGTGCCCTCGTCCCTGTAAATGCCTATATGGGCCAGCCTCGCCTGCGGATGCAGTTTAATAAGCCCGTCCAGCATCCCGAGCCCCGCGCGCAGGATGGCCACAAAAATTATCTCGTGCGAAAGTTTCGCGGCTTTCGCGGGGCCGAGCGGCGTGAGCACTTTAGCGGCGGAAACCCTGGCGGTGGCAAGCGCGTCGTGCGCCAGCAGCATGCTTATCTCGCCCATCGTGCGCCGGAAATCGGCCACGGAGGTCTTTTTATCGCGCAGCCTGGCGATCTTATCCATAACGAGGGGATGCTTTGAGATAAAGACGTTTTTATGCATTAAAGTCTCCTGTAGGGGCGGTAACCGGTAACCGGATGAATGGTTACTGGTTACCGGTTACTGGTTACCGGTTACTGGTTACTGGTCACCGGTTACTGGTCGCTGATTATTTCCCTTATCAACGGCGATTTTTTTGGCGGCCTGGAGCCTGTCTCAAGTGCGGAGGCGAACATCTTTTTGCCAACGCCCAGCTTTGCCGCATCCGAGGCGTAAAGACCGGCTATCACAT
This sequence comes from Elusimicrobiota bacterium, assembly GCA_018829985.1. Classification (GTDB taxonomy): domain Bacteria; phylum Elusimicrobiota; class Elusimicrobia; order Elusimicrobiales; family UBA9959; genus JAHJSU01. Next base: position 2,478 of record JAHJSU010000159.1, read on the forward strand.
CTCCGGGACTTACCTTATCTCCCACTTTTTTACAAAGCGTCAGTCCCGCGCCGAAATCCACCGGGTCTTCCGCTCTGGCCCGGCCGGCGCCAAGTATGACGCTCGCCTGGCCCACGGCGCGCGCGTCCATTTTTGATATATATCCGGCCCCGGAAGCCTTGACTTCGGCGGTCATCCCGGCCCTGGGCAGGAATTTCCCGGGGTCATCGGCCACCCTCGGGTCGCCGCCCTGCCAGCGCACCATCAGGCGCAGCTTTTCAAGAGCCGAACCGTTCCTTATAGCCGCCTTCGCCTTTTCGACGCCTTCCTGCGGGGTCCGCGCCTTCGAACCCAGGTATATCATCCAGCCGGAGAGTACTTCCAGGATCTCCACGAAATCGGCGGGGCCCTTCCCGCCCTGCAGTATCCTTATGGACTGCTCCATCTCTATACCGTTGCCGACGGCCAGTCCCAGCGGCTCCTCCATCGCGGTCAGCACGGCCACGCAGCGTATACCGAGGAGCTTGGCCGTATCTATAAGCGCCACGGCCAGTTCCCGGCTTTTTTTAAAATCCTTTAAGAACGCGCCTGAACCGTATTTCACGTCCATGACCAGGCCGTTTATGTCTTCGGCGTATTTTTTGGAGAGGATGCTGGCCACTATCAGCGGTAAGGACTCGACCGTGCAGCTCGCGTCCCTCAAGGCGTAAAGCTTTTTATCGCTGGGGGCCAGTTCAGCGGTCTGGCCGAACATGCACAGCCCCGTGGCCTTTAACTGTTTATAGACCTGCGCCGGCGTCAGGCGCACTTTGAAACCTTTTACAGCTTCAAGCTTATCAAGCGTGCCGCCGGTATGCCCCAGGCCCCGCCCGCTCATCATGGGCACTATAACGCCGGCAGCGGCCGCAACGGGCGCCAGCGCCAGCGACACGCCGTCGCCCACGCCGCCGGTGGAATGCTTATCCACCCGTCCGCCCTTAAGGCTTTTGAGGTCCAGCTTTTTCCCCGACATGGCCATGGCCCGGGTAAAATCCGCTGTTTCCCTTTTTGACAGGCCGTTGAAAAAAACGGCCATCAGCCACGCGGAAAGCTGATAATCCGGTATCCCGCCGGCGGCCGCTCCGGCGGCGATGAATTCCAGTTCCCCGGGATCAAGTTCAAGCGCGGAACGCTTTTTTAAAATAAGGTCCAGCATTCTCATAGTTAGGTTGTTTAGGCTGAAGGCTGTTAGTGGACAGTGATTAAGCAGGAAAGTAAGTAAGCAAGGAAGAAGCACTCTCTTACTTAATCACTTTCTTGCTTCTTACCTACAGCCTATCCGCCTGGCAGTTACTAGATGTTCCCTGACTCTAAAACCGCTTCAAACAGGGCCTTTACTTTCACCGAAACTTTCTCCCCGAGCTCCAGCACTTTCGCATGGTCAAACTGGGCATGCGCGACCCCGCTGGTGAAATTGGAGACCCAGCAGACGCCCAGCACTTTCATCTTAAGCTGCCGCGCCGCTATTACTTCCGGGACGACCGACATGCCGGCCACGTCGCCGCCGAACAGCCGGTAGGCTTTCACCTCGGCGGGCGTCTCGTACGAGGGCCCGCTCACCGCCAGATACACTCCAGGCGCGGCTCTTATCTTAAGCCTGCGCGCGGCGGCCAGGGCTTCTTTTCTCAAGGCCCGGTCGTAAGGTTCGTTCATCTCGGGGAACATGTCCCCGAAGAAAGGGGCGTAATTACCCATCAGCGGATTTGAACCCATCAAATTGATGTGGTCGCTGACCAGCAGGAGGTCGCCCGGCTTTATCGCGGGTTTAAGCGAGCCGACGGCGGCCGTAACCATGAGCGTTTTAACGCCCAGAGATGCGAGCACGCGCACCGGGAACGCGATAAAGCCCATCTGGTGGCCTTCGTAGTAATGGAAGCGGCCGCGCATGACGACCACGCCTTTTCCTTTAAAACTGCCGAACACCAGTTCGCCTTTGTGCCCTTTTACGCTGGTCTTTGGGAAATTGGGTATCCGGGAATAGGGTATGTCCAGCCTGTTCTCCAGGTCCGGCAGCGAATTGGCCAGGCCGCTGCCGGCAATAATAGCTACCGCCGGTTTAAATCTTTTTGTCCTGGCCTTGAGCCAGTCCACGGTCTCGCGGACCTTTGAAACCGTAACGTCTGAGCTCATGGGGTGTCTCCTGCTTCCGGAAAGGCTTAAGGCTAAAGGATAAAGGCTAAGGGGCGGAAACAATCTCTTTGTTTTCCAAACGTCTTTCCCTTATCCTTCATCCCTCATCCTTTATCCTTCCCGGAAAATCCGCCCGCTATTTCAGCGGGCGTCCGCCTAAGGCGGACGAATTTTCCGGGCTAATACGTATACCCGCCCGCCTCAAAAGCGTTTTCTATATGTTCCGGGCCGGCGCCGGCGGTAAAACCTATAAAATCAAATCTTAAAGTTTCGGGCTTCAGGCCCTTGGCCTTAATGTAGGCCAGCGCGGTCTTTATTATCCTGGCCTGCTTGATCCTGGTGACCGTTTCAGCGGGCGTGCCGTAAGCGGCGCCGGACCTGGCGCGCACTTCCACGAACACAAGCGCTTTCCCGTCAAGGGCTATAATATCTATTTCGCCCATCGGGCTTGACCAGCCGCGCTCGACGACTTTATATCCGCGCGACTGCAGATAAAGAGCGGCTTTATCCTCGCAGACCTTGCCGAGGCCGGTCATACTTTTACCCCGTTAGAGATAGGTCGCCCATGGCGACCGTCAGGCGCCTGCGGCGCCTTATCTCTAACGGGGTTTGCCCCGCCGGACGCCCTGACGGGAGCGAAACTCCGCCGGTGAACGGGGCTGGGGCCCCTGGCGCCCAGAACAGCCATGTGCGTTTTGGTGCCGTAGCCTTTGTGAACGGACAGGCCGTAGCCGGGATGGCGTCTGTCCAGCTCCGCCATCCATTTATCCCTTGCGACTTTGGCGAATATGCTTGCGGCCGCGATCGAAACCGATTTCTGATCGCCGCGCACCACCGCCTCCTGTTTAAACGGCAGCCCTTTTATCTTATGCGGGCCGTCCACAAGCACAAGCGCGGTTTGGGGGCCGGCGCCGATACCGGCGGCAAGCCTGGAGACGGCCTGAGCCATAGCCCTGAAAGTGGCGCCCAGGATATTAAGGCGGTCGATATCTTCAACGCCTGAAAACCCGAAGCCGAATTTTACGCCATGCGCCCGCATATGAGTTAAAAGCAGAACGCGTTTTTTTTCGTTTAATTTCTTGCTGTCGTTCACTTCTTTAAGGAACGGGTAGGCTTCGGCGGGAATATAGGCGGCGGCGGCGGTCACGGGGCCCGCCAAAGGGCCCCTGCCGGCTTCGTCAACGCCTATCAGATAAGCCGGCCCGCGTCGTTCTATGATCGAAAGGTCGAATTTTAAAAGTGGCACGGTAAAAGCAAGTAGACAGTAAACAGAATACGGAACACAGGAACAACTACAGTAGACAGAATACAGTATGCAGTATGCAGTATACAGGGTTAAAGAGTTCCTTATATCCTGTGTTCTGTCTACTGTATACTGCCTACTTGGTTTCGCCGCCGGCCGGGGCCGCGGAGGTTGAAGGAGCGCTCTGCGCCGGGGCCGCAGCCGCGTCCGGAGCGGAAGAATGCGCGCCTTTCACTTCCTCAAGCCTGGACGCTTTGCCTGAAAGCCCGCGCAGGTAATAGATCTTCGCGCGTCTGACCTTGCCGGTTTTGACCAGTTCTATCTTATCGATCCTGGGAGAGCGGATGGGAAAAATTCTTTCCACGCCGATGCCGTAGGAGATCTTCCTGACGGTAAAAGACTCGGAGACGCCGGAGCCCCTTCTCGCTATCAGCACGCCGTCAAAAACCTGTATTCTCTCGTTGTCGCCTTCCACCACTTTCGTATATACCTTGATGGTATCGCCGGTCCTAAAATTAAATTTTTCGTTCTTCATTCCCAGCTGCGCTTCTATTTTCTTGATCATACTTCCTCCTTTAAGAGATTACAGTGATAACCGCCAAACGATTACAGCGATAACAGGCAGCAGAGATTGCGACGATAATAAACGAGCACTTTGCCTGCCAATTCATCTTCCCATCGCTGTAATCTCTTCCTCATCGCTGTAATCTCTTTAACAAATCGGGTCTTTTTTTACCGGTAAGGGCGAGGGCGGCATCATGCCTCCATTTGGAAATGAGTTTATGATTGCCGCTCATCAGCGCTTCCGGGACCTTCTTTTTGCGCCAGACGCCCGGTCTGGTGTAATGAGGGGCCTCCAGAAGCCCCATGGAAAAAGTCTCGTTGACCGTGGCGTCTTCTTTTTTAAGAACGCCCGGCAGAAGCCTTGTGACGGCGTCTATTACGACCACGGCCGCGGGCTCTCCGCCGGTAAGCACATAGTCGCCGATGGACATTTCAAGGTCGGCCAGATCGTTAACACGCTCATCGATGCCTTCATAGTGGCCGCAGATAAAGATCAGATGTTTCTTTTTGGCCAGTCCGGACGCCATAGGCTGATCGAACTTTCTGCCTTTGGGCGTAAGCAGGATGACAAAAGAACCTTTCTTTTTTACTTCCTTAAGCGCTTTGTAAACCGGCTCGGCCATCAGCAGCATGCCGGTTCCGCCGCCGTAAGGCTTGTCGTCCACCGTCCTGTGACGGTCTTCGCCGAAGTCCCTGGGATTTGAAAAACCCAGGGCAAGCAGCCCGGAACTTCTGGCCCGGCCCACGATGCTTTCCGAAAGCGGGGCGTCCACCATGGACGGGAACAACGTCACGACATCGATATGCATAAGGTAGTAGGCAGCAGGTGGTAGGTAGTAGGTAGTAGGTAGTAGGTGGTAGATGGTAGGTAGGATTTAAGGAACTCCACACCCTATCTACTACCTACTATCTACCACCTACTCCTCTTCACCTACCCCTAAACTATATCCAAAAACACTTTTTTATTGTTTTTGGCGGCCGCGAGCTGAAGGATGGTCCGTATGGATTTCACCACCCGCCCTTCCTTGCCTATGATCTTGCCGCGGTCCGAAGGGGCCACGGAAAGCTTAAACCGCACTATATTGCCGTCTTCCGAGGCGGCCAATTTGACCGCGCCGGGGTCGTCCACTAAAGAGTTTACGAGATAGACCAGGGCTTCTTTCATAATATGCCTTATTTACTTTACACTTCTGTTTTCCCCGCCTGTTTGGGCTGACCGGCCTTTTCGGCCTGGCCGGTCTTTTCGGCCTTTTTGGCCCGCTTTATAAGGGACCCGAGCGTGTCCGAAGCCTTGGCGCCGACTTTGACCCAGCGTTCAAGCTTAAGCATGTCGACGGTGACTTTTTCCTTATCCTTATCCGCTTTCGGATTATAGTGCCCGATGACCTCAAGCGGCTTTCCCTGCGGCCCTCTGGCTTTTTCAACGGCCACTATCCTGTAATGGGGCTGAGTCCTTTTACCGACTCTCTGAAGCCTTAAAACAACTGCCATACTCTTCCTCCTTGTGAACCCCGCACTTTTTCTGTAAACGAGCCAAAGTGCGGGGTGAAAAAGGCGCGGGATAATAATTATTCGAAAGCGCCGAAACAACGTGTAAAATCCGTCCGCCTTAGGCGGACGCCTAGCTGTTATATTATACGATATTTTTCAGCGGCCGCGCTGTTCCGGGATTATTTGGTTTCACCCAGCAGTTCATGCAAATGCGCCACCAGACGGGGCCACTCGTAGGGTTTGTTCATATACACGTCGGCGCCGGCTGAAAAGGCATTTTCCATATCGCCGACCAGTCTTTTGCCGGTGAGCATGATAATGCGTATATGCTTGGTGCCGGGATCGGCCTTTATAAGTTCGCAAAGGGTGTTGCCGTCGATCCTGGGAAGACCGACATCCAGTATGATCAGGTCCGGTTTTTCTTTTTTGACCATCTCCAGGCCCTCTTTCCCGTCATAGGCCGCCGCAATCTTATACCCCAGGCTTTCCAGCCTGAGGGACAGGACCTTGACTATCATGACTTCGTCTTCCACGATAAGTATTTTTTTAGCCATAATTTATGTTATTCCCCCGATCCTTTTTTGGAGCCGTTCCATGAACCGGACCGGATCGCGCTTTGAGAACAAAGCGCTGCCGATGACCAGCGAATCGGCTCCGGCCTTTACGGCTTCAAGAGCCGTGCGCCCGTTGATCCCGCCGTCGACCTGCAGCCAAATCCTGCGGGGACCTGAATCAATTGTCCTGCGGGCGCGGGTTATCTTTGAAAGGGCGTCAGCCATGAACGCCTGTCCCCCGAAGCCCGGTTCCACCGTCATCAGAAGCAGAAGGTCTATCCGGTCAAAATATTTAACGGCCCGGGACAGGGGGGTTTTCGGTTTTAAGGCCAGCCCGGCTTTAAGCCCCAGAGCTTTTATCCGGCCGAGGCAGGCCGCGACGGCGCTTTGCGCCTCTTCGTGTACTGTTATAAGGTCCGCTCCGGCGCCGGCAAAAGGGCCGATGAAGATGTCGGGCCGCGAAACCATTAAATGCACGTCAAGCGGCAGGGGCGTAACTTGTCTCACGTTCGCGGTTATATGCGGCCCGAAACTCAGGTTGGGCACGAAATGCCCGTCCATGACGTCCACCTGCACCCAGCCGGCGGCCTTATCAAGGCCGCGCAGGCTTTGTCCAAGGCGGGTAAAATCCGCGGAAAGCACCGAAGGCACTATGACCGGACGGCCGTCAGGTTTTGGAAAAGTTTTTTTCATTTCATTTTCATCTAACCCTCTACCCTATACCCTACCCCCTATACCCTGTTTTTATTTCACCGCCCTTTCCTCCACCAGAATACCGTTCACGAATATCCTTATCTTGTCGGCCCCCCCATAAGGCACCGTCATGTCGATCTTAAAACCGGGATCGCGCAGACCGTTGAATATCTCTCTGTCGCCCTGCTTGGAGATAGCCACTATCCTGATATGCCGCTGGGAACCGCTCTGGGAGACTTCATAATGTATGCGAAATTCCTTCTCCGGCTCGCTCATATCTTTTCTTGAACTGACGGTCAGCGTCACTTCGGACTCCCCGGCTACGACGCTGTCCGCGGCGGGGACCTGGTCTATGATCATTCCGCCGGGGAAAAGGGAACCGGGGTCCTCTATCATCTTTACGTCTATCTTGTTATCCGCCGCCCACTGGTAAGTTTCGTCTATTTTTCTCTGTCTGAAATCGGGCATCAGGATGATGCCGGCCGGCGGTATGCCGGCCGAGACCACAACCCCTACCATGATGTTCTTGGAAACACTGGTCTCCGCTTTAGGCTCCTGCGACAGGACCGTGCCCTTGTCCGCTTTCAGGGAATAGGCCTCGCTCACCTCTCCCAGAAGGAGCTGGCGCTGCCGAAGCAGGAGTTCGGCGTTCCTTAAAGGAAGGCCGATGAGGTTGGGTGTGAACACCGATTCGCCGCCCTGGCTGAACACCACTTTAACCACTTTGCCTTCCCTTACGGTCATGCCGGCGCCGGGCGCCTGACGCAGCACCGTGCCGATGGGCACGGAATCATTGAATTCATAACCGTCTATTTTCATGCACAGGTTGTTCTCGCTTACAAGCTGTAAGGCGCTGGCCGCGGATTTTCCGCTTATATCCGGAACAATGACTTCCTTCCTGTTGTGTATGACGGATTCCATGGTCCAGGAAAATGAAAAATAGGTCAGAAAAAAAAGGACTATGGCTATGCCGCCTATTTTAAAAAGAAAGCCGGGACTGACAAAGCTGTCTTCCATGCCTGAAAAAGGTTTAATGAAAACTTCTTTTATGTTCACGATCGCTCCTTAAATCAGGGTATAGGGTATAGGGGTTAGGGTAGAGTAGTAAGGAAGCTCCTTACTTCCGCGCCCTAAACCCTCTCCCCTCTACCCTATACCCTTTCTTTCACCCTCTACCCTATCCCCTATTTTCAGCCTTGCGCCGTTCAAAAAATCAACGGCCTTCATCGGCTTTTTGCCCTCGGGCTGGACTTCCTCTATTATCAAATTGGAGTCGCTACATTTTACAAAAAAGCCTTTTCCTCTTTCAATCGCGGTTATGGCTCCGGCCCGTGACCCGGCCGGGCCTGCAGGACCGTCCGGCGCGGATGCGGGCAGGCTTGTCTGCCGAAGCGCCAGCGCAGGCAGAGAAGCTTTGAGCACCTGTATCGTCGTCTTTTTTCCGTTTATCACGGCGTCAAAACGCGCCCGCGGACCGCACGAGAGGCCGCGCACCAGGTTGACAGCGGCCCCGGCGGGGCCTGAAAAATCAAGGCGGGTATGTTCAAACTTTATCCTGGGCGCAGGCGTGGCCGGGCCTGTCTGGGGCGTTTTTATGAGCTCGCCGGCCGCTATCCTTTTAAGGCAGCCGGCCAGCAAATCTGTGCCGGCCGCGGCGGTTTTTTCAAACATGCTGAGCGCATCATCGGCGGGGAGAATGGGAACTTCGCGGGCGGCGAACACGGGACCGGTATCCATGCCTTCATCCAGCCAGAACACGGTGACCCCTGTCACGGTCTCGCCTTTTATAAGGGCCCACTGCACCGGGGCCGCGCCCCGGTATTTGGGCAGCAGGGAAAAATGAACGTTTATAAACCCGAGGCGTGCCTGCGCCAAAGCCTCCTTTTTAATAAGCCGGCCATAAGCCACCACGACGCCCAGATCGGGCTGGAGTTCTGAAAGCGTCCCGGCAAATTCTTCGTCGCTGTGCGGCTGAAAAGTCTTAAAGCGCAGTTCCCGGGCCTTGTTTTCCACCGGCGGGCAGCAAAGCTTCAAGCCCCTCCCGCGCGGCCTGTCCGGCCGGGAGATCACGCCGGCGATATGACAGCCGTCTTCGGCCATCCGCGAGAGGAACCCGCAGGCGATGTCCGGAGTGCCTAAAAATACGATTCTTAATTTGGACATTGTTTAACAACCAGTAATCAGTATCCAGTAACCAGTATCCGGTATCCAGTAACCAGTATGCAGTGACCGGTTACCGGTTACCGATTACCGGCCACCATTCACACGGTTACTGGTTACTATTGTTTTTCAATTTGCTTTCATCCATTTTTTTCCACTGCCGCTTGAGCCTCATCAGCACCGGCTTAAGCTTCATGCGCGTCATGAAAGGCAGGCGGTCTACGAAAAGCACGCCGTCAAGATGGTCTATTTCATGCTGAATGGCTTTGGCGAAAAGTCCCTCGGCGTTTATTTCTATGGGCAGGCCCTTCTCGTTCAGCGCGCGCGCTTTCACCCTGGAAAATCTTTTCACCTTGGCGAACAATCCCGGAAAGGAAAGACAGCCTTCCTCTCCATACATGGCGCCGGATTTCTCCGCCAGTTCAGGATTGATGAGCACCAGCCTCAAGTCTTCTTCGTTCTCCTTTTTTATTTTGACGACGGCAAACCGCAGGTCCAGCCCTATCTGGCTGGCCGCCAGACCGACGCCGCCCACGGCGTCCAGGGTATCGAACATGTCCTTTAAAATGCCGGGAAGGTCTTTTTTTATCTTTTCAAAATCGACTTTTCTGGCGCTCTTTTCCAGCACTTTCTCGCCGTATTTGCAAATCCTTCTTATGGACATAAATTTTTACCTCAAACGATCAAGAAAGTCACAAGACACCAGTCACAAGTCACAAGTATTTAAGATTTTACCGGTAACTGCTCAGGTTATTAGGTTCAGGGTTCAAGGTTTAAGGTTATTTTTTTCCATGATCTTCTTGTGTTCTCCGGTTTCCAACCGTTGAACCGCTGAACCGTGAACCCGGAACCTGAGTGGTTACTTTTACCGAACTTAATATTTATCATACAGCTCTGGCTTGTGACCTGTGTCTTGTGACTTGCAACAACTCTCGTTTATGACAGCTTATACGACATTTGCCGGCCTTCCCATACCACTTTGGCGGTTACCGTGAACATGCTTCCAGGCTTCTCCAGCATGCCCCAGGCCATTGCAAGCCGCTCAAGCTGGACTTCAGCGCCCGTAGTGCCCGAGACGCCCATGACTATCTCCGAA
>JAHJSU010000160.1 GCA_018829985.1 Elusimicrobiota bacterium
TACCTTATGATTTTCTTTCTCATGATGTTTTCTTTCTCAATAACAAAAAGCGATAAGACAAAGAGCCGCAAGTACGAAGAATCCCTCGCGAATATACAGAAGTCTTTTGGCGGTAAGACCGATGCGAAACGTCTGGATAGGGCCAAGGCGCAGGAGAATGAGTCCAGGATGGAGGACAACCTTAAGGAGTCAATGGCGGCGGGCGGCATTTCCAGCCTGGTGCAGATACAGTCCAACGCGCGCATGGTTAAGCTGGTGCTGACGGAGGGGGGTGCTTTTTGCATCCGGTAGGGCGGAGCTGAAGGAGCCGGCAAAGAAGGTGTTGGCTCCTATAGCCGCCGAACTAAAAAAACTCCCGAACAGTATTATAATAGAGGGGCACACTGACAATGTCCCGATAAGACACGGGAAGTATACATCCAATTGGGAGCTTTCTATGGCAAGGGCTTATTCTGTGCTGCTATTCATGTCCGAGCAGGGGATCAACCCCAAGCGTCTGGCAGGTATAGGCTATGGCGAGAATCTCCCTGCCGCCGACAATGCGACGGCCGGGGGGCGCGCCAAAAACCGCCGGATAGAGATCTCCCTGATGAAAACCGACTGAAAACAGAGAATTTATGAAGCCAGAAGACGAAGGCGGTTTCTTTTCTAAATTTAAAACGACGCAGGAGGACGCCGCTCCCGCGCCGGTCCCGCAGGCCGCGCCTTTTCAGGGCTCCCCGGTTGTTCCTCCCGCTCCGGCGGCGCCGGCTCACTCCGAGGACGGAAAAATAGCCGCGCTTGAAGCCGCAGTGAATGAACTTAAAGAAGAGCTGGCTGCGCTTAAAGGCGTTGCGCGGCCAGCCGGCTCAGCCCAATCCTTCGGTTCCTCCGCACCACCCGGACCAGCTACCCCCTCTTTGGATGACCTTAAACGGGAAATATCTGCCGCCTCCGAAAGCGTAAAGCGCGCCGTCGAGGCCCCAGCCGGGCTTGCCGTGCGCATGGAGCGTTCCGAGAATCTTATAGCCGAGCTTAAAGTGCTTGTTTCCTCGCAGCAGGCGCAGTTGAATAAATACGCCGAGGCTAAGCTCGTCGCCGACGGGCTTGGTGAATACCTGCGGGACCTGGTAGCGCAGTTGAACACTAAGCTGGTAGAAGCGGTGAACACTATGCACCTTTCCCTGTCGGACATGTCCGCCAGACTTACCGGCAGCGAAGCTATCCATAAAAAAATGTTTTCAGATGCTGAAGACCGGGTGAAAAAAAGCCTGGGCGGCGAGATGGCGGCCATGGCTGCCCAACTGAAAAAGCTGCGGGAGGACGTAAGCTGGCTGTCGGATGAATACAAGATTATCATGACAGGTAAAATCCGCGCGCTGGAGGAAAAATATTCCACCGTCCTCGAAACCATAGCCAAGCGTATAGCGAAATGACGCCGCTCTTAAGAAAGGCTCCTAGCCTTTCTTAAGGGGGATTCCGCCTTTTTTAAGGGCGGCTGGGGCACGGGGATGAGGAGCCTGGTTGTCTTTTTTATTTTTGTAAACAAACAAGCCTGATAAGCGGGTTAAAATAATTCTTTAATTTTCAGGTTCAAAGCTTTTGCGATCCTGGCTATATTTACAATTGATATATTGCGGAGACCCCTCTCCACTTCGCTGATGTAGGTCCGGTGAAGGGAAGACTTGAATCCCAGGGCTTCTTGAGAAAGACCTTTCTTTTTTCTGAAAGTCTTTATTCCCGCCCCAAACAATTTGCGTATATCTTTCATAATATGATGTCACTTATTGACTACAGTCTATATTTTTGCATACTATATATCTACAGTCTATAGGTGACATTTAAGTTAGGCCAAATAAAGCCTCATATAGCAGCCGAGCGGTATACTGCACCTTACAACGACAAAGAGTTGATGCGCGCGGGAAATAATTTTCCGGGATGTACGGCGAAGCCGAAACCCGGCCGCCTCTGGCGGACGGGAAGGGGGTGATGCTTATGACAAAAAATAAGCTTTCCCATACCTTGGGAGCAGAACTTACGGCGCGCGGCGTGCCGGAAGCCTGCGAACCCCGCTAACCTGCGGCAAGCATGGGCGGCCGCGCGGCGTGGCCGCCCGTGCGGCTAACGTGCGGTGCAGAGGAGCGGAGCGGGGCCGCGCTGCGTGGCCACGCCCGCGACAACATATCGCGGTCGAGGCCGGGGACTGGGAGAAAGACGACCGGGGAAAGGTACTTATAAAGTTACCTCAGGATGTTGCGCAAAGTAGGTTCGTGTGATGTCCTGGGAACAGCGCCAGATTTCAGCAAAAAACCGTAACTACTCAGCCACAAAGTCACAAAGGCACGAAGGAAATCAGACAATAAATCGCTTAATCCCCTCTTATTTCTTCTTCACGCCCTGAAAGATGCTTGTATTCCATAACTTTCTTTGTGCCTTGGTGTCTTAGTGGCTGAGTAGTCACACTTAATCTGTGAAATCTGCGGAGTTCTATACTTTGGTGCTGAGTAGTTACAAAAAACCCCGGAAAGGGGTTTTTAGGTTTTTTATCCGATTTTAATTTCCACCCGGTGTTCCGCCCGGTCATCGACAAGCGGTATGGATTTGTCTTCACGCTCTGTTCCGTCAACAATGATTGAAACCACCTTATCCGAAGCCCCGGAACGCGCGACGGTTATGTGATAAAACGTTTCCCTGTACCGGTAATGGATCTTCAATGATTGCCACTCTTCGGGCAGGCACGGTTCAAAATAAAGCCTGTCTACTTTTAATCGTATCCCGAGCAGATGCCTGACTATGAGCTGATACATCCAGGACGCGGACCCGCTGTACCAGGTCCAGCCGCCGCGCCCGGCGTTGGGGCCGCCGGCATACACGTCGCCGGGCATGACGAACGGCTCGACTTTGTAAACCCCGCATTTATCGGAGGTGTCGCCATGCCGTACCGGATTAATAATGTCCAATAATTCCCAGGCGCGTTTTCTGTCTTTTAAAATAGCGAACGCGATGACCGACCAGACGGCGGCATGGGTATACTGCCCGCCGTTTTCCCTCACTCCCGGGGCGTAGCCCTTTATGTAGCCCGGATTGCACGCGCATTTATCAAATGCGGGTTCAAATAGTTTTATCAGGGAATCTTTTCTGTCCACAAGCCGCTTATCAACCTGGTCCATGGCCGTTTTGGCTCTTTCAAGGCCGGCCGCCCCGGAAATGACGGCCCAGGACTGCGGCAGCGAATCGATCCGGCATTCGCTGTTTGAAGAAGAGCCAAGAACTTCTCCGTTATCAAAATATGCCCGCGTGTACCATAGGCCGTCCCAGGCGTTCTCCTCGATGTTCCGCGATAATTTTCCCGCCTCTTTAAGGCATAACTGCGAAAATTTTTTGTCTCCGCGGTTTGAGGCCAACATAGACATTGACTTAAGGACATGGCACAGGAAGAATGCCAGCCAGACGCTCTCGCCTTTTCCTTCATTTCCCACCAGGTTCATGCCGTCGTTCCAATCGCCGCTTCCCATCAAAGGAAGGCCGTGAGCGCCGAACTTCAAGCTATGCTCAACGGCTAAAACGCAATGTTCATATAATGTTCCGGATTTGCCGGAGACTTTAGGTATGTCATAATAAGATTCCTCTTCCGGCTTTACGGGAGGCCCCTCCAGAAAGCTTATTGATTCGTCCAGAACCCCCGTATCGCCGATCTCGTCCACATAAAGGCACGTAACCAGAGGAAGCCATAAATAGTCGTCCGAGCAATGGCTGCGGACCCCCCTGCCGGAATGAGGATGCCACCAGTGCTGCACATCCCCTTCAATAAACTGGCGCGAAGCGAACGTCAGCAATTGTTCCCTTAGCATTCCCGGATTGGAATGCGTCAGGGACATCACATCCTGCAGCTGGTCGCGGAAGCCGTATGCTCCGCCGGATTGATAATACCCGCTTCGTCCCCACAGACGGCAGCTGATCACCTGGTACTGCAGCCAGCCGTTTACCAGGAAATTTATCGAGTTGTCCGGCGTTTCGACATACACCGTTCCAAGGGCGCGTTTCCAGTATTCCCAGACATTTTCAAGCTCGCGGCGGACCGACGCGGCTCCGCTAAAACGCTGGAGAAAACCGCGCGCCTCGTCGATGTCTTTACCCGCGCCGAAGGTAAACACTATTTCCTTTTCCTCGTTGTCCTCAAGCTCGAATTTGACCTGCATGGAAGCGCACGGATCAAGGCCCGCGCCCGTTTTGCCCGAAAGCCCGTCGCTTCGCATCGCGGCGGGAGCCGCCATCGCGCCGTTTCTTCCGATGAACTCGTTCCTGTCGCCGCTCACAAAACGCGTCGCCTCGTTGACATCAAGGAAAACGACCCGGCCCGGAAACTCCTTATTGTAATGATTATAAGCCGTTAAAGCGCCGCTTTTAGGGTCCACTTCGGTCAAAATATGCATCTGGGAGTTATCCCTGAGCGTTCCCATTACCAGCTCATTATACGAGGTCGCTGAAAGGCTTCTTTTGCGCCCGGAAATATTTTTTATTTTTAAAACGGCGAATTTCACGGGGTGTTCCAAGGAAACGAACACCGTTAATTCCGATCTGACGCCGTCCTGGGCATGCTCAAAAATGCTGTAACCGAAACCGTGGCGCGACACATAACCGGCTCTTCCTTTGGCGGGCAGGGGGGTCGGAGACCAGAATACCCCCGTCTCTTCGTCGCGCACATACAGCGCTTCGCCGCAGGCATCCGTGACCGGATCGTTCTTCCACGGCGTCAGACGGAACTGATGCGCGTTCTCGCTCCAGGTGTACGCGCTTCCGCTTTCGGAAACTATGGAGCCGAAATGCCGGTTGGCCAGCACATTCACCCAGGGAGCGGGCGTCGTTTTTGAATGGCCGGTCGTGATCACATATTCCCGTCCGTCCCGGGTAAAACCGCCCAGGCCGTTGAAATAAGCCAGATCAGAGCGTTCCGCGGGGCCTTCTTCCGGCCCTTCCTGCCCGGCTTTTTTAGCCGCCGCGAACGGCAGCCGGGCCGCCGCCGGCTGCGCTATGCGCTCAAGGTGTTCGGCCAGGGTTCCGCCTCTGTCGGTGATCACCAGCCGCGCGACGGTTTGTATAAGTGTTTTATCTTCTTCGGACATCTGGTCCGCGCGCCTTGAAAAGATCCCGCCCGGCTGGTTTGACTGCACCTTGCTATTGGCGGAGATCAGGTCGTTTATCCTTTCGCTTATCACATCCCGGTAAACCGAATGATTCTCGTTCCAGATGACCAGGTCCACCGGCAGGCCTTTCATGCGCCAATATGAGTGAGCCTGCACTATTCGCGCTATCAATCCGATATTCTCCTGATCCTCTATCCGGACAAGAACTATCGGCAGGTCTCCCGAAATGCCATATCCCCAAAGGTCGGTCTGACCCCTTAAATTCTGCTTCAGAACGCTGGCGTGCGCCCTCCAGGCGGAGTTGGAATAAATGATCGCGCTTGCAAGGCGGCCGTACAACTGGGCGTCGGCTTCCGTCGCGTTTATCTGCTGCAAGGCCACCTGCCCGTGGGTCCAGGCAAGATCAAAGACCCTGTCGGCAAGATTGCGGTCCCTGTACTTTTCTATTAACGCCCGGGCGGCGTCCCTGCTGTCGCATACTCCGGTGACATAATCTATCGCCGCCGATTCTCCGGGCTCGAGCTGTATTCTGCAGCGGATGGAAACGACAGGATCCAGCACCGAACCTTCGCTGTCCGAAAGATGGCCCTTGTCCCGCATGGCGGCGGGATTGGCGGGCGTATTGCCCCTGCCGATAAATTTATCGCGGTCGGTTTCATAGGAAGCGCCGACGACGGAATTGCCGTGGACCGCCATAAAATGAACCATAAAAGGGAACGTGTCCTTTTCAAACCGCGGCCTCCGGTTGCAAAGAATCGCCTGGTGCGACCTGATTATTTCCGTCTGGACGAACAGGTTGCTGAAAGTTTTATGAACCAGGTCCGGCGCGGGACGATTCAATACCACTTCCGCGTAACTGGTGAGTTCGATAATGCGGGTATTGCGGGAGAGGTTCCTGATATTGACCCTGCGCAGGTCGATATTGTCTTCGGGTGAAACCGCTATTTCCGTATGAGCGTCGAGATTGTGGTCCCTGCGCCTGAATTCGGCCCGCGACCGTGAAAATATGGCTTCGTAGTTCACGGGGGGCTGCAGCGCCGGCTGGTACGCCGCGGACCAGAATCGGCCGGTTTCCATATCACGCAGATAGATGAACGTCCCTTCATTCTCCAACGCCGCGTCCTCGTGCCATCTCGTCACCGCGATGTTTTTCCAGCGGGTGTAGCCTCCCCCGGAATTGGTTACCATAAGGTTATAGCTGCCGTTGGATAAAAGGTGCGTTTCAGGCGCCGGGGTATCGGGAGTGGTGAAAACGCGGGAAAGAGCGTCCCTTTCCTCGATTTTCCTGAGCAGCCCGGAAACTTCGGTGTCATAAAGGAAAGGCGCCGCTTTCGGAACCCTTTCCTGAAGAAGAAGTTCCGTGGCCTTAAACATCGGATCCGCTAAAAAGCGCCTCTGCATGGGTCTGTCCAGCAAAACATACGCCAGAGACAACAAGCCCATGCCCTGGTGATGCGCCATGTATGATTTAACCACCGCGCGGGTTCCGTCATGGGCGGCGCGTGACGGAGTATAATCTATCGCCTCATAAAACCCGTATTCCCCCCCAAAGCCTTCCGCGCTTAAACGCTCCAGGTTCCCGCAAGCTTTATCCGGCTCCACCATAAGGGCCAGGATGGAGGCATACGGGGCCACGACCAGGTCTTCCGAGAGTCCCCGCTTAAAACCGAGGTCCGGAACGCCGAACGAGTAGTATTGATACACCATTGCCGCGTCTATCTTGTTGTAGCCGGATTCGGAGATCCCCCATGGTATGTCGTTGTCGGAAGCATATTCGATCTGGCACGCGATCATCGCCTTATAGGTCCTTTCAAGCAGGGTGCCCTCATAGACGGGCATTACCAGGACAGGCATAAGGTATTCGAACATCGAGCCGCCCCACGACACCAGAACGGGATCCCCGCCGTACTTTGAAAGCGCCCTGCCGAGCATAAACCAGTGTTTCTGGGGGAGCTTCCCCTGGGCGATCGCCACAAAACTGCAAAGCCTGGATTCGGACGCCAGGAGATCATAACAGCCCGGATCGACCTTGTGTTCGGCCACCTTGTATCCGATCGAAAGGAGATGCGACCCCTTGTTATAGAGGAATTCATATTCTACGGCGGACAGCTCGCTCGAGCGCAGCGCCATGGACTCGATCGCGCCGATCCTTTCGCTTGCCCTGTCGCCCGCGTCCTTTATCGCGGTTCCAAGCCGCGCGAACCATTCCTTTTCCCTTTTCGCATCCTCATCGGACAAAACAATATTTCCCAGTATGCCGTCTATCAGCGGAAAAAGTTTCAGCTCAAGCCTGGCAACCCCGCCGAGAGCGGGAATTTCATCCAAACGCCGCAATTCTTCCCGCAGCCGGGCAAGCCGCTCCTTCTGTTTCTCCGCCCCTTTATCCCACATGCCGGGTATTTCGGGGGGAAGCAAAATCCACGGCGCAATGAAAGCCATGTCCTCCAGGTAATCATAACACTGCTTTTCAAAAGCCCGCGCCCATTTTTTGATCCTTTCGAAGTATTTCCCGTCAAGGCCGGAAAGCATTTTAGAGCTCTCCGTGGACAACCGGCGCAAAAGCGCATGCATTTCCGAAAGGGCGGACGGAGGAGGCTTGATCCTGCCCCTGAGCTGCGCTATTTGCTCCGACACCCTCCGGCTGACGCCCGCCGCGCCGCTTATCTTGCTTTTTTCAAGCTCAGCGGCGCATTCCTGCAGGATATTCAGGGTATCGGCCAGACCGTCGAATAATTTCGGCGATACTATTTTATGACCCGGCATTTCCAACAGCCCTGAGCGCAAAACCAGCAGATGGCCGGCCATGTTCCCGCTGTCGACCGACGAAATATAAAGGGGCTTCAGGGGCTTTAGCGATTGCGTGTCATACCAGTTATAAAAATGTCCCCTGTATTTTTCCATGCCGTTCATCGTGTCGAGCGTTTTTTCGGTCCTGTTGAACATCGTCCCCATTGACACATAGCCGAAATCGTACGCCGCCAGGTTCGATAAAAGCGACAACCCGATATTGGTGGGCGAGGTCCTGTGGGCCGCGGCGCCGAGGAACTCTTCCTGGAAATTGTCCGGCGGCAGCCAGTTGTCACGCTCGGTGACAAAGGTCTCGAAAAAGCCCCAGATCCTGCGGGACAGGCTCCCGAGAAAAAGGAGCCGCGATGCGGACAGCCCGGTCTTGCGCGGGATTGGCGGCCTGCTGATCAAATAGGCGAGCGCCGGAGAAAACAGCCACAAGCCTGAAAACATCACCGCCAGGGCGTCCATGTTTTTGCGCGCCAGCAGTGAAAACAGCGCAAAAGAAAGCGCGACAAGGGGAGCGGCAGGCATTTTTTTGAAATAATCCGGAATAGTTTTCGCCGACTGCAATTTCGATTCGCCGGAGGTCCTCCATTCCAACAGGCGCCTGCGCGAAACGAGCTTCCGCCAGAACGTAATCAAGATGGCGTGAAGACCGTAGCAGGCTTCGTGTACGAGGAACGCGAGAGAGAGGCCGAACTGGGCGCTGCGCGCGCCGAACGAATAAAGGACCGAACTCAAATGGGCTTTTATCGAGATGTCCCTGGTTTTTCCGGCTGTTTCGACCAGCGACATAAGCAGCATGGGAAAACCGACGAAAGCCATCACTATGACCGGCCAGAACCAGGAAGGCTGAAAAAAAAGCCAGCCGGACAACAGCAGCCATGCGGTCGCCGCGGGAACGATGCTTCGCCTCAGGTTGTCCAGTATTTTCCATTTTGACAGGACGGAGATCGGATTTTCAGCTCTTTCACGCCCGGGACCCGGAACGGAAGGGAACAGCCAGCCGGCGATCTGCCAGTCGCCGCGGATCCAGCGGCGCCTGCGGTTCACGTCCACCAGGTAACCGGAGGGATACTCTTCATACAACTGGACGTCGGTGACGAGAGCGGAACGGGCATAGCAGCCTTCCAGCAGATCGTGGCTCAATACAAGGTTTTCCGGGAACCGCCCTTTAAGGGAGCTTTCGAACGCATCCACGTCATAAAGCCCCTTCCCGATAAATGAGCCCTCATAAAACAGGTCCTGGTAGAGATCCGACACCGCTTTTGTGTACGGATCGATACCGGGCTCGCCTCCGTAAATTTTAAGGAACAGGGAAGGATTGTCTCCCGGATAGCTGACCTCGACCCTGGGCTGCAGGATACCGTACCCGGAAACGACGCGCCGCTTTTTCCCGTCATATACCGGCCGGTTCAAAGGATGAGCGATTATTCCCGCCAGCTCCCTTGCCGCATCCCTCGGCATCCGGGTGTCCGTATCCAGCGTTATCACGTATTTCACGTCCTGTAACCGCTCCGGCTCGCCGCTTATCACGCTGAACCTGTCCCTTCCCCCGCCGCGAAGAAGGGCGTTCAGCTCCGAAAGCTTGCCCCTCTTGCGCTCATAGCCCATCCACAGTTTTTCCCGCTCATTCCATCTGCGCGGGCGGTGAAAAAGGTAAAAGATGTTGTCTTTATGCCGGCGGTATTTATGGTTCAGCCTCTCTATGCCTTCCCTGGCCTGCTCCAGCAGTTCGTCGTCGCCGGGCAGGGTTTCCTGTTTTGCGTCGCAAAAATCCGTCAGCAGCGCGAACCCGACATTGGCGCCGGTATTCGCGAGATAGCAAACCTCAATATTTTCAATAAGCGATTCGACGGCCCGCCCGCCGCTCAGCATGGCCGGGATCACCGTCAGCGTATGGGCGTGCGCGGGGATCCCTTCCGAAAAATCCATTTTGGGCAGTTTTTTCGGCTCGACAATGATCGTAAAGAACCAGTTCACCAGGGAAACCGCCGCCTGGCTGGACGTAAAAAGAAGCGGAAAACCGAATACAACGAACCACGGCCAGCGCCGCAATCCCAGCTCCCCTGCCAGGAACAGGACCGCCGCCGCGGCGGCGAACGTAATAAGGGATATCGAACCCAGATATAAGACCAGCGGGAGAAAAGTCTTTTTCGCCTGCAGATAGTCCCTGAACCGCAGCCGGAGCCCCAAAGAACGGCAGAACCGCTCCAAGCCCCTGTCAATGAGATAATAACCTATGTGCGCGGCCGTCTCCCCGCGGCCTTCCGCCGCTTCTGCCTCCCGGGCGAGCTGCACGACCCGCGCCGCCGTTTCTTCCTCCGCATGTCCGCTTCGCAGGGATAATTTTTCTATCACATGGCGGTAGCGGTCGCGTGTGGCAAAAGACATCCTGCCGTAATCGCCCGAAGGGTCCTGACGCAATTCTTTTTCTACAATGCTTAAGTTCTCCACGAACTCATGCCAATCCGTAACTTCCAGAAAGCGCAGGCTCTCTATGGTGTTCGCTATCGAGACCTGGTCGGCGGCCTGTTTCTGATTGGCCGATTGTATGAGCCGCTCGATGGTCTTTCCCTGTTCGGAAAGCTTCTTTTCCAGCCAGACAACGGGGAGGTTGAAAGCGGAACTTTGCCCATGAAGCCGCCTTACGAATTCCGCGACGAACGAATCCGACATCGGAAGGTCCAGCTTCGCCATCGCCGCGATCTCAAGAATGACGCCGCTGGTGTCTTTGGCCAATACTTCAAGGATCCGGCCTGCCCGGTAAGCGGCGCTGTCCCGGTCAATTTGCGACACGATCATACGGGAAGCGATACGCCTCAGGTTTTCAATTAAAGCCAGCCGTATCATTATGGGGACGGCCCACAATTCGCCCAATTTCAGCTGTTTTATCGTCTGGTACGCGGCCACGAAACCGGCAAGCCCTTTTATATCCAGCCGGCCGTCGCCATGGGATACTATTTCCATGGCAATCTCATAAACCCTGGGATATCCGGCTAAAGGTCCCCTGGTTAAATTCGGCAATTCACGGCTGTAGCCTTTCGGCAGGAATTTCTGCGCGAGGCGTATTTGTCCCTCGATAAGATAATAATTATCCAGCAGCCAGTCTCCGGCGGGCGAAACCTTTCTTTTTGCGTTTCCGGCCTCATTAAGCAGTTCATATGCCTTCAAAAGGATCTCTTCGTTCTCTTTCAGCCGCGACAGAAGTTTTTCCTTCCCCCTTTTAAAACTCACCGTGTGCCGGGCGGCCAGACTGTTTGCATGCAGCTTGAACTGATCTATGTTGAAAAGCTCGGCCCGGAGAGGCTGCTCATCGGCTATTTTTATTTTCGGCAGAACTTTTCCGAAAAGTCTCTCTACAACCGGAAGATGCTGTTTAAGAAACCGCAAAAACATTAGATGCTCCCTGGCTCAGCGGGTGTATTCTTGCTTCCCACTATTCTACCATAGAGTCGGCGGGATAAATGACCGTCCCGGAAGAGCTTGGCCCGGCCGGATTCGGACTTACGTTACAGCAACTCAGCTTCCCTATGCGGTTGATCTTGATTTTAACCGCAAAGAGCGCAATACCTGCGTAGGCGCCGTATCAGGCGCTATGCGTATCAGACGGCCAAAGCAAACGCAAAGGACACAGGGTGGAGCGAAGCGACACAATTCAACTGTATCCGACAGGTGAATGTGAACAGGGCTAAATAGCGCACAATCTTTGCGTTCTTTGCGCAAATCCTTTGCGCCCTTTGCGGTTATTCTGAATATTTCACAAGCTTGACTCTCTCGTAAAAAGTCCATTTTTAAAAAATTATTGCTTTTTAATCCGTTGTAGCCGCAGGCTTCAGCCTGCGTTCTCGTCGGGGAACGGCTTACTGTTTTTCGCAGGCTTCAGCCGGAGGCTGATCCGCCGGGCTGTTTGGCGGAAAAGCCTGCGGCTACCGTTTGGGACTTTTTACGAATGAATCAAGCTTAGTCTGTAAATCTGCGGCGTTTTATTTTTGTTGCTGAGTAGTTGCGTTATAAAGCCGGATTAGAGGCGCTCAGGAACCACGGACAGGATACGCGGTTTTTCCGGGCTTTTAAAGGGCGTAGACCGCGAGGACCATCATACGAATGTCATTTTTTCTGACGAAACTCTCCGGCATGGAATTGTAATCATCGATCAGGCTCAGGCGCAGGGAAAGTTTCTCCGTGACCGGATTAATGAACGCCGTTTCCGAATGCAGACGGCATTTTTTCAGGTTTTTCAGGGATGGATACAGGAAAACTTCCAGGGTCAGTCTGGAATTCTGGAAAAATATTTTTTCCAGGAAGACTCTGGGAATAAGCAGACTATCCGAATAGGCCCTGCTGCGGGTTTCGAAGCTTGTGCGCTGGTAACCCGCGCCCATTTCCAGCATAGCTTTAAAAGGAGGCTTGTCCGAGATCCAGTAGCCGGCCCCCGTGGACAAGACCGAACGCAGTTCTATATCGGCGAACTTGTCGTGCCCGGCTTCGACCTTGTGGAAACTATACCACTTTCTGTTCCCGAAACTGAACGCGTAGCGGATCATCCCGGCGTACTGTTGCGAGTCCATCTTTCCCTGCGATGAGGAAAGATAACTATAGCCTTTAAAAGTAACTTCATCCCAATAGGTTTTTCTGTTGGCACAAATGGATCCGGCAAGCCGGCTGTTTTGCGTGTTGCCGCCGGATTGATTGTAACCTATGGAGATCTCTCCCTGCCAGAGCTCTTCGCTCTTGATTTCAGGGGCTATGTCCCGGGTTTCGCTTTTAATGCTGTGTATAGCTTTTTTTTTAATCGGAATTTCGCCCATGGAAGCGGCCCTGACAATCAGGCTGTCGCCATTGTCTCTTGTAATGACGCCGGTAATTTTATCCCCGTTCTTCAGATATATTTCATCAGCCGATAGGCCCGCCGGCCAGGAAAAAGCCATAGCCAGAACGGCGAGATATCCCATCAGGCGAAACGCCATACACAACCTCCGGTTTTGCACAAAACACCCGCGGCACAAAACAGTATACTTTAGCAACTACTCAGGTTGTCGGAGGTTCACGGTTCAGGGTTCACGGTTCAGGATTCAGGGTTCAGGGTTCAGGGTTATTTTTTTCACGATCTTCTTGTGTTTCCTGGTTTTCAACCGTTGAACCCCTGAACTGTGAACCTGGAACCTGGGTAGTTCTACAGCCGCACTTTACGAGGTAATATTCGGTGAACCCCTGTCTCTTTCACGTATCTGCGTAGTTGCAGAGCTTGCTCTGCGTAAAAGGCAAAGCAAGCTTTGCCACTACAGAAGCAAAGTGCGGCTGTAGAAGTAGTTACAATTTATTTTACCATAATCCGCCCCCCTCAAGGCGGCGTCGCTCCCACCGTTCACCAATTTCACAGGGGAATTACCGTCGTATCTAAGGAAGGTACGATCAACCCGTTATGGCGCCAGGGCGTTTTTGTTTGAAAAAGCGGAGGAGAAAGTGATAAACTAAGCAAAAGCAACCGGGGCAGCGCTATTCGTTTCAGGCCGAAGTCCCAAAAAGGTCAAAGGAATACCTATGGCAGCTTTGGATATAGCGATCATACTGGCTTTCATCGCGTACTCGGTTTACTCCGGGCTGCGCAACAAGGAGGCCGCCTCCAGGGATCTTAATGAATATTTCCTGGCGGGAAGGTCCCTTCCGGGCTGGAAAGCCGGCCTCAGCATGGCCGCCACCCAGTTCGCGGCGGACACCCCGCTTCTGGTCACGGGCATCATAGCCGTATCGGGCATTTTTGCCCTCTGGCAGATGTGGATATACGCCCTGTCGTTCCTGATGATGGGATTTGTGCTGGCCGCGCACTGGAGGCGCGCCGGAGTGATCACGGACGCCGAACTTTCCGAGATACGTTACGGCGGGGGAAAAGCCCTGGCCCTGCGCGGTTTCAAGGCCGTCTATTTCGGCACCATTTTCAATTGCGTCGTGCTGGCCTGGGTCTTTTTCGCGGCCTCCCGCATAGCGGAGCCGTTTCTCCTCTGGAACGAGTGGCTGCCGGCGTGGATGTTCCAGCCCTTCGTCAGCCTTGTGCAGGCGGCGGGCCTGAAGCTGACAAGCTGTCCGGACGGCGCCGCTCTCTGGATCCTGTCCGCCAACAACCTGATCTCGGTCCTCGCGATCCTGGCGGTAACCACTTTTTATTCCACGACCGGCGGCTTGCGCAGCGTCGTGGACACCGACGTGGGGCAGGTTTTCGTTATGTTCGGGGCCACCTTCCTGTTCGCCGTGATCGTTTTCATGAAAGCGGGAGGAATAGCGGGCATCCACGAAAAACTGCAGGCCTTGCAACTGGCCGGGAGCCTGGGCGCGATAAAACCGTCGGAAATACTGGCTTTCACGCCGGACCGCGCCTACAACGCCACCTTTCCCCTGCTGGCGCTGTTCGCCCTGCAATGGATAATACAGCTTAATTCGGACGGAACGGGCTACCTGGCGCAGCGGTCCATGGCCTGCAAGGATGAAAACCACGCAAAAATTGCGGCGATGGTTTTTACCGGGACCCAGGTGCTGCTGCGCAGCCTTCTGTGGCTGCCCCTGGGGCTGGGCCTGCTGGTTTTGTTCCCGCCCGTGGCCGGTCTTACCGGAGAGTTGCTGCAGGCCGACAGGGAAGGCGCGTATGTAAGGGGCATGGCCGAGCTGCTCCCGGTCGGAATAAAAGGCCTGATGCTTACCGGCATGCTCGCCGCGCTGGCCTCCACCGTGGACACGCATATCAACTGGGGCTCCTCCTACTGGGCCAATGATATTTTCAAGCGGCTCATCTGCCAGTCATGGCTCAAGCGGGAGCCGGGCGGCCGGACTCTTGTCTGGGTGGCCAGGGGTTCGAACCTGATGCTCATCTGCATAGCGCTGGTGATAATGACAAAGCTGTCTTCCATCAACCAGGCCTGGCAGGCCAGCCTGCTGCTGGGAGCGGGAATGGGCCCGGTCCTTGTCATGCGCTGGCTCTGGTGGCGGGTCAACGCGTGGGCGGAGATCGCGGCGATAGTGGTGTCGGCTGCGGCAGCGCTGCCTCTTCTGCTCTGGGTTGATGATTCCGCCCTGCGCCTGCTTATAATGGCGGCCCTTTCCTCCTCCGCCTCGCTGATTGCCATGGCGGTTTTCGGGCCCGAAGACAAGGAACATCTAGCCCGCTTCTACCGTCTGGTCCGCCCCAAGGGGTTCTGGAAGCCGGTGGCACTGGAATGCGGGGAAAGCGAATATCACGGGCCCCGGAAGCTCCTCACCGCTCTGGCGGCCACGGCGGCCGCCGGGCTTTCGGTATTCTGTCTTTTGATCGGCCTGGGCTCCGCGCTGACCGGCAGCCCGCCTCCGGTTATATGCCCGTGGCCCCCGGTATGGATCGCCGGAAACATAATACTCGGCCTTCTCTTATGTCCGGTATGGTTTAAGCTGGGATTCCGCGCGGAAAACTAACCCTTCCGGCTTTCAGAAAGCCGAGGGCAGGAGTTTGCGCGCCGCGGCCAGGAAGTCTTTTTTATGCCTCGCCGCCACACCGCTGCTTGAACGGCGCTTTATTTTCAGAAAATTCACGAAGCGGTTGTTCTTCCTGATCCTGAAGTCCAGATGCGGCCCCGTTGAAAGGCCCGTCGACCCCACGTAGGCTATAATACCGCCCTGTTTCACCCTTTTCCCGGCGCGTATTCTCCTGGCGTAACGGCTGAGATGGCCGTAGGTAGTGGTATAGCCGTTGGCGTGGCGTATTTCAACATACCTGCCGAAGCCGCCTTTCCAGCCCGCAAACCTCACCGTTCCGTCCGCGACGGCGGACACCGGCGTGCCGGACGGCGCGGCATAGTCGATTCCCAGGTGAGGACGCACTATTTTAAAGATCGGATGCCGGCGGGAGCGGCTGAAATAGGAGGAAATTCTCCGGTATTGAAGCGGCGCGCGCAGGAAAAAACTGCGCATGGAATCGCCTTTTTTGTCGTAATAACCGCCCTTGAAATAAAAAGCCGCTTCCCTGCCGGTCTCCCCGCCGTCATAAAGCCCCGCCAGCACCCTGCGGGAAACCACCTTTTCCGAGGGCGTGACCATGGACTCATAAACGACTTCGTACTTGTCGCCGGCGCGCACTTCGGTAAGGAAATCCACGGACCAGGAAAAAACATCCGCGAAATCCAGTATAACCGCCGCCGCCACCCCCTGGGCGCTCATGGATTCCCAGAGGGAAGAGGCTATGGCGCCGCTGAAGCGGGAGATCACGGCGGAAACTTCAACCGGCTTGACCGAGCCGGAAAAAGAGCCGTCCGTTTTCCGGAAGGCAAAATGCTGCTTCAGATCTTTCTGGATATACATGTACTTAAAAGCCCCGGCGGTTGAAAAAACTATGAAGTATTCGTCTTCGGGGGTAAGCCGGCGGAGATTAAGGTTCTTGCGCAGCGCCGCCGATATGCCTACAGCTTCGGCGGACGAAAGGCCGCGGGAATTAAGTATTGCGTCCAGACTGGAAGTTATCGTTCCGCTGGAGACCGTAAGCGGGCTTTCCAGGGCGGCGCCGGAACCGAGGCGCCTGGCGAGGGAACCGTAAACAAGGAACAGCAAAAAAACCGCCGCGGCGGCCATCAACGCGGCCGCCGCCCACCGGATTTGCCGGCCATAAACCCGGCCGAAAAGCCGCGCCGGACCGGGATAACGCCGGTCGAACAGGCCGGGGCGGCGGGTATAGATCCGCCGGCTCATAAAAAATCTCCGGCTCCCGCCTGCGCGCCATTGTCAGCCATTAAGATATTCTTCTATGTCCTTCAGCCTGACGCGGGAGTTCATGGTTGCGACATCGGGCGCAATCTCGCGCGAACCCACAATCTTTCCCTTGCGGATTTCTTCTCCCAACATCTCCGGACTGCCGCGGTCACGCGAACCATTTGCGCCGCCTGAAGAAAGATATTTTCTGAGCCGCTCACAATTCGGTTTTGTTAAGAGTTAGTTACTACTCAGCCACTAAGACACCAAGGCACAAAGAAAGTTTATGGATCAAACGGTTTGTTGTCTGATTTCTTTCGTGTCTTTGTGACTTTGTGGCTGAGTAGTAACGATTTTTATGATTAAACATGATCTGCGTCCATCATA